>JAUYEE010000142.1 GCA_030691545.1 bacterium
CTTCTTAAGCATAGCCGTCGCTCGAGACGATTCCGACCAGTTCAGATACCGCTGAAGGGCGCCGGCGGCAGTGCCAGCAGCGATGATTACGGAGCAATGCCCTATCGCTGTGACCGCCACGAGAACGGTTCCGTACAGGGCGTTCGTCTGTCCCGATAGGAAGGCGAAGCCCAGGACGGGCATGAAGTAGGCAAACGTACACGGGCCGACCGCAACCCCAAAAAGAAGACCGAGAACGAACGCGCCGACAAGCCCTTTCCGTTTTGGCATCAATCTCCCGCCCCCGGACCAGGGCATCGGTATGACTCCGAGAAGGTGGAGACCAATCACAAAAAGAACGATAGCCACGACATAATTGCCGGCGCTTCCCACATCGCCAACCAGCCCCCCGAGCAAGGCGGTAACGGCCCCAACAACGGCAATGGTGATGAATATGCCGGCCGCGAAAACGGACGCGATGACCGCCCCGCGAGAGGCCCGAAGGTTTTCAATCCCTCCCATGAAACCGACGACCAGCGGGACGGAGGCGAGGTGGCATGGACTCAGCAAGATACTGAGAATGCCCCAGACAAATGCCGCTGTTAGAGCCAGGGCGGGGGCTTTTTCTATCGCTTCCGTCAGCGCGGTGAAAAGCTTCTCCACTACTTCACCCCCAACTTGGCCAATTGTTCGCGAATGTCCTCCTTCGGCATGAACCCCTCATGTCGGTACACTTCGTTTGCGGACGAGTCGTAGAAAATCTGCGTGGGAATGACCCGAATGCCGCATCGCCTCGTCAGAAAGGCATATTCGTCAATCTGTATGATTAGGATTTCCGCCTTTCCCCTGTACTCTTTGGCGAGGTCCTCGAGAATGGGTTTCATCATTTTGCAGGGAATGCACGTCCCTCGCCCGAAGTCCGCGACAACGGGTCTGTCCGTGGCGAGTGCTTTGTCGAGCGGATTGTCACCCGACAGCGACCTCTGCGCGCGGACCCAATTCTCATTCCGGGTTACTGCGGCCCCTCGCTTAAGGTTGGCGACATACTCGTCAACGGCGGCGTACTGCTTCTGCTGGAGAAGCATACTGCGCAAGGATTCTTTGACTGCTTCAAAATCTCCCCCTGGTAGGCCTCCCTTCTTCTGCTGGTCGTAATAGTCGCGTAGCTCTTCCTCCGTGACCTCGATTCTGTCGAGGACCTGCGTTTTCAGGAGCGCCGTCAGAAGCGCCTCTCGCTCGTGTCCCTCGTGAGCCGTGTGCCCGGCGAGAGCTTCCTCGTAAGAAGGACTTTCCTCGACCTTCAACCTTTTCGCCTCCTGAAGGACAATCTTCTGCACAATCAGGTCCTCGAGAAACTCGTACTTCCGGCTTCCATACCGAATTCGAACCTCTTCAGGCAGTGAATCGAATTCCGCCTGAAGACCCGTGAGGGTGATACCGTCATTGTTGACCGTCGCCAGAATAGTGCTCGGTTCAAACTTCACCTCGCGAGAGGAAACCGGCACCCCTTCTTTGCGATTCTCCCCGGACCGTTTGAGCACGATCGTCACCACAATTGCCGCCAGCAAAAGGAGGACGACGGCTGTTTTCCACCGGGGATCGCGGCGCCCCCGTGGGGGCGACGCAGTATCCGGACGGTCGCCGATGGGGTCATTCTGCGGATGAATCGTGTTCACCGTTTGACTCTCCTGTAATCTCGTCCTTTCTCGACGATGTTTCTCACGGCATGTCTACTTTGGCTTCGCCCAAAGCACTGCTGGGTCACATCAAATCACTCGACCAGCTCTCCAAAAATCTTTCCCGTCAAGGTTGCCATGACACAGACAAGGAAAACGTAAACGAGAGTCTTCTTCGTGCCGAGCACCTGACGGATCACAAGCATACTCGGCAGAGAAAGGGCCGGGCCGGCGAGGAGTAGCGCCAGGGCTGGACCCTGTCCCATGCCGGAGCCAAGGAGTCCCTGAAGAATAGGCACCTCCGTCAGGGTCGCGAAGTACATCAATGCGCCTGCGACGCTGGCAACCATGTTCGAGAGCCAGGAGTTTCCGCCGACGCTTGAGCTGATCCATCTCTCCGGAATCAGTGCGGCATGTCCGGGCCGACCAAGAAGAAACCCCGCGACCAGAACTCCCCCGAAGAGCAGAGGTAGAATCATCTTCGCGTAAGACCATGTCGAGCCTGTCCACTCCGTCAGTTCTGACCGCTTGAACCACGCGATGAGTACGAAGATCAAGCCAGCGAGGAATGCCAGCGCGATAATGAAGCGCGCGCGGTAGATTGTCGTGTATAGCGACGGACTGTAGCTAATCGCTGCGATGCGGGCTTTTTCAACGATAAGGCGGGACTGGTCGCGGCCAGCGGTCTTCAGGTGGACTTGGGTGCTCGTCTCTCCTGCCCGTATTCCTTCAATCCGACTTCCGTCCTCAAGGACAAGCGTGACATTCGCTGGCTTTCCCCAGTTCGCAACGACCAGAATGGCAACCATCAGCCCAAAGTACACGGCGGTTTTCCACAACGGCCTGGCCGCCTGGTCGTCTATCGTTAAAGCAGGAGCAGTTTCGCTCCGCGCCTTCTCTTCTTTTCGGAAGATGAGATGCATGAGGAGACCGATGATGACGCTGAACAGGACGGCGCCGACCGCTCGGGCAATGCCTAACCTGAGACCAAGCACCCTGGCCGTCAAAATGATTGCTAAGACGTTGATCGCGGGACCGGAGTAAAGAAACGTCGTCGCGGGACCGATGCCCGCGCCTCGGGTGTAGATTCCCGCGAAAAGAGGAAGAACCGTGCAGGAGCACACGGCAAGGATGGTGCCCGAGACTGATGCCACCCCGTACGCCAGCCACTTCTTCGCCTGGGCGCCGAAATACTTCATCACACTCGCCTGGCTGACAAACACGGCGATTCCACCCGCGATGAAAAACGCCGGAACGAGACAGAGAAGCACGTGCTGTCTCGCATAGTCCTGCGCCATCAGGAGTGCTTCATGGACCGATCGCTGCACCGCCTCATTCTGGAACGGAATGAAATAGAAGACGGCGAAGACCGCCAGTATGTACAAAAAGATTTTGAACTGCTTCACAGGTTAATTTTTCTCTCACAGGGGACTATTTGGTCATTTCGCCAAATATAACAGACACAAAAACACCCGGGTTCCCTTCTAAGCAATGGCCCGCTCTTTTTCCTCAATGACCGCCTCGATGCAGTCAAAAAACCGCAAGACACACGGGCAGCGCAGGCGGTAGAAAACCTGCACGCCGCGCCTGTCGTCCAGGACGATTCCCGCCTTTTTGAGGACCGAGAGATGCTTGGATACCGTCGAGATATCGGACCCGATTCGCTCCGTCAGCTCGCACACGCACCGCTCGCCTCTGGACAGCTCATCCACAATGAGGAGACGACTCGGATGCGCAAGCGCTTTAATCACAGCAGCCCTGCGTTGGTATGTCGCGTACAATGTATCTTCCATTTGTCCTTCTCTTGAAGACGATGACCAGGTTTGCGTGCTTTATTTGGTCATATTGCCAAGTATTCGTCAAGCTTTTTTGTCGTGTGGTGGAAAATCAGGGAATCCCTGGGCTCGCAACGTAGAAAAAACGACTGCCTCTCCGGAGCACCGCGCGGCCGACAGGCGAGCAAACGATGCGTGCAAGGGGCTTTGCCTTAAGCGAACTTAACCCACGTCCATGTCCTTAGGTCCGACCGCGAGGTCGGGCAGAGGCGCCCCGCTCCAGGCCGTCGTCTATGGTTTTTAATCGTGTTTACGAGAGCCTGTACTTGGTCAGGTAAACGAGGTGCGCGGTCTCTTCAACGAGGTCCGCCCGGAGGTACGCTTCCATGATCGAGGCCCCCATGGAGACTATCCCGTGACACGCCAGAAGCAGCGTATGGACGCTGGCGTCGAGAGTGGGGATCGCATTCCTGACGTCTCTCAGCAGCTCGTCGGACCCGGGCATTGATTCCGGGAGCAACGGCACGTTGCCTAATTTCGCCTTCGCGGAAACGGTCACCGGACGAATCGTCTCGCCGAGTATAGAAAGCGCGTTGCAGTAGCGGGGGTGCAGGTGGAAAATCGCCTTGACGTCGGGCCGAAGGATGTAGATCGCCGCGTGCATTCGCGATTCCTTCGATGGCTTGAATCCCTCAGGTCCCGCGATTTTCTCCGCTTTCGCGTTGATCGTGATAAGGTTTTCCGGTTTCGTATCGCCGAGGGAAAGGCCGCTTGCAGTAATCAGAAACTCATCTGAATCACCGATGCGGGCGCTGTCATTCCCGCCCGCCGACGACACGAGGATTCGGTTATACGCGAGCACGCTGTAATAGGACAACTCTTGTTTCAGTTGCTCAATCTCTGTCATGCAGTTCGCCTCCGTTTTTTCACAGCCAGTTGTGCAGCGATGCGAATTGCCTCGAGAAGGTTTTTGTGATCAGCTTTGTTCTGTCCGGCGATGTCGAATGCCGTCCCGTGCCCGACAGAGGTTCGGATGATGGGCAACCCCGCGAGGAGAGTCACCGCTTCGCCGAAGCCGAGAAGCTTCACGACCATCAATCCCTGGTCGTGGAACATGGCGACCACGAGGTCAAACTCACCCTGCCTCGCACGAACGAACACCGTATCTGCGGGAATCGGGCCGGCGACGTTCATGCCGCGGGCAACGCACTCCTGGACGGCCGGGGAAATCTCCTTGACTTCCTCGTCGCCGAACATGCCGCCCTCTCCCGCATGAGGATTGAGGGCAGCCACCGCTATCTTCGGGCACTCCAATCCGAATGCGAGGAGGCTCTCCCATGCCAACTCAATCATGGAGATGATTCGGTCCTTCCTCACCTTCTGGATGGCTTCGCGAAGGGACATGTGGGTCGTCAGGAGCATCAAGCGAAGGTCGCCTAAGAGAAGAATCATCCCGTACTTCTTCGCGCCGCAAAGCTCGCCGAGAATCTGCGTCTGCCCTTCGTACTTGTAGCCTGCCGCACGCATAGATTCCTTGTTCAGAGGGGCTGAGACCATTGCCTCGGCGTCTCCATCGAGGCACATTTTGCCCGCTTCTTTTGTGTAGAGAACGGCTGCCTCGCCATTCTTCGCATCAACGACGCCCATTTTCAGGTTGTCCGCGTCAATGTTTCGATAGTCCAGAACATCAATAGACCCGTAATTGCATTTCGCTTCGGCGGCGCTTCGCACAGGACGAACCTTCAAGTCTGCACCGGTCAAAGTGATAGCTTGGTTTATGACGCGGGCATCGCCGAGTACAAGCGGCGCGCACCATTCATACACCTCGGGATGGCGGAGGCACTTGACGGTGATCTCCGGGCCAATCCCTGCAGCATCGCCCATGGTGATGGCAATTCTCGGTCTATCCGAAGCCGCGGACATTCCTTCAAGTCTCCTTAGAGTGAGAGCCGCAAATCGTGCACAAGAGGTCATCCGGTCCGATGGACCCGCCTTTCGTGACAATGACCATGCCGTCGCAAGGCCCGCCGACGACTCTCGATGCTACCACAAGCGGAGCAATTCGTGCATGGAGTTTCATGGTGTGAACGCCGAGAGCCTGGCAGACCGAGTAGGCTGTTTCGCCCCCCGTCAGGAATAAAGCCGAAACGGGCACCGTTTCAAGAACACGTCTCGAAAGCTCCGATAGAAACCGAAAGGCACGCTCGCACAGTTCCGGAGACAGTCTCTCCGGTTGACAGCTCAAACACACCGCGACGTGCTTTCCTCCCCTGAGGTTTTGCGCGAAACACTGCACAACTTTATTCAACGACCTCTCCGTGCGCCTTCCTCCCGCCATGTCATCGGCATTCACCTCAAGACGCACAATCGCCCCCGACTCTGCCGCAGCCTGAAGTTGTCGCCTCGATTGCGGGTGGAACGTCCCGCAGACGCAAAGCATAGGCCCAGCGAGACGTTCAAAATCGGCCTGGTGCTCCTCAGAACTACCGAAGTGTGCGGCGAGAGCCTTCGCCAATCCCTGACAGCCGACGAAGAGGCTATGCTGCGCTTGACCAGCGAGCGCCGCCACAGCACGGCGCAGGTCCTCGGCAGACTCCGCGTCAACAACGATGAGCTGGCAACCGCTCTGCTGCAACTTTGCCGCGATCTCAGCCGTTCTTCCCGCACGCACGTCTGCGAGGGGAATTAACCCAGCCTTTCGTTCACTTCCAGACTCGGCGCGGCGGAGGACGCTTGACTCGCAAACCGGATGCTCGAAGTCCCGCGCATAAAAGCTTTCCGCGATGGGAACACCGTCAATGTGCTGCACACCGCCGATGGTCTCGCGCCCGGCTTCCGGGATAGCCGGAAGGATGAAAGCGACTGATGCCTTCGCCGCGTCCATAACTGCGGCAATCTCGGCGCCGAAATTTCCTCGGAGAGCACTGTCAACTTTCTTGAAAATAACAGCGGCGCCGGAGGAGATGACCTGCCGGGTTGTCCGAAATACTGTGTCGTATGCGTCCTGCGACGACAAATTCCGGCTCTGGGTGTTGTGGACGACGACGGCTCTGTCCCCGGCCGCTGGTTCCGGCGAATCCGGGGAAACCTGCACGAGAACTGATGGCGCCCAGGGAACAAACTCAATCCCGGAGTCGCAGGCCCCCGTCAGGTCGTCCGCAATGACGCCAACGCGCCGAGCCAGATGATCTTGTGTGTCAGGGAAAGGCATCGCTCGAAGACTCCTTGATTCGCATCGCGCCGCACTGAGCCACACGTCGCGCCTCTGGCCGACTTTCTATGCGGTCTTCCGTTGAAACTGAGGCAACCACTTCGCCTCTGCGGCGAAGAGTTCGTCAACCATCTGTCGAACGTCGTTAATCCCGCAGACAGCCGCGGTCAAGGGGTCGTGCAGCACCGCCTGAAACACAAGCTGGCGGTCACCCGTCATCCCTCCTCGAACAGCCAGTTCTTGAACCGTCACGTTGCTGCGGCAAAGCGCCGCGCAGTGAGGCGGCAGGTCGCCGACGTGAGCCGGGTGAATCCCGAGGCGATCAACGAAGCACGGTACCTCGACGCAGCACCCTTCGGGGAGATTCGTGATGAGTCCCGTGTTCTTCACGTTCCCGTTGAAGCGGAAGAGGCGGCCCGTCTCGCGCGCCTCCATGATGTGAGAGCAGTATTCGCTCGAGCGCGCGGTCAGTCTTGCGGGTTTCTCCCCGGCGACCTGTTTGCTCACATCATCGAGATATTTTCCGAGGCTTTCCTCGCACAGCCTCAAATAGAAGCCCGATTCGCCGCCGAACGCGGGGCCCATGTATTTGTTCATCAGGTCTTTTCGCTTTCGATACCAGGGGACGTATTCGGAGAGATGCCCGCTGGTCTCCGTCATGAAATAGCCGAAGTGTTCCATCATGTGGCAGCGGACGCGCTCATTTTCCCTGGCAACTGTTTCAGGATCGGACAGAATTCTTTTCAGTTCCGGGTAAGCGTCTTTTCCGTTGCGGCGAAACTGGAGGAACCACGCGAGATGGTTGATTCCGGCGCACCAATAGTCAATCTCACTCATTGGGGCGCCAATCATTTTCGCCATCCACTCAGCGGTGAATTGGACGCCGTGGCACAGCCCGACAACTGGAACGCGGCTGCTGTCGAAAATCGCCCACGTGTTCATCGCCATCGGATTCGAGTAGTTCATCAGGAGGGCGTCGGGCGGGCTGAGGGTCTTCATCTCTTTCGCCAGTTCGATGAGCACGGGGAAACTTCTCAACCCGCGAAAGACACCGCCGGGCCCGAGCGTATCTCCGATGCACTGGTCCACGCCATATTTCGCCGGAATCTCATGGTCCAGCCGGTACGCTTCGACCCCGCCGACCTGAATCATCACGACAACGTACCGGGCATCCTTGAGCGCCTCCTTTCTGTGGGTCGTGGCAAGGACTTTGGTTGGGAGTCCCTCAGTCGAGACAATCTTCTTTATCAGCCGCTCGACCAGAGCCAGCCTTTCCGGGTCAATGTCCATGAGGTGGAAGGTGCACTCCTGCAACTCGCGAACATGGAGTATATCGTTGACCAGAGTTCGGCAAAATACAACCGAACCGGCTCCAATCATCGCAATCTTGACCATGTCTCAACTCCTGTGGTTTCAAATCTTCCCGATGGGAAATCTTAGCCGAGTGGACGGAGACTGGGAAGCGTTTCTTTGCGGACGCATTTCAGAATGTCAGAGGGCGAAACGATTGCTATAATCACGATGAATGACAGAACGAATCCCAACGGGAAACTCCGGTCAAGAGGGTTCCTTCGATTCGATGAAATCCGTTACGCAGAATGGGCGGGCGACTGTCGCTGTTGCGAAATGTCCGGATTATTCCGGCGAGGACACTGTTTATCTATGCCTGAAGAGGTTACTCGATTGCCTCGGCGGAATGTCGCGATTCGTCAAGCAAGGGGAAAAGGTTCTGGTGAAGCCGAACCTCCTGGCTGGGGAGGAGCCGCAAAAGGCGGTCACGACGCACCCGACGGTGGTTGCGGCGATGGTGCGGTTGGTGAAAGAAGCAGGAGGAATCCCCGCCATAGGAGACAGTCCGTGCATCGCCAGACTTGAGACTGTGGCCGTTCCCACAGGCATGGCAGACGTTGCCGCCAGATACAAAGCCGGCCTGGTGGACCTGGCGACCGCGACGGACATCAGCTTGACCGATGGCGTCATTCTGAAACGAATCACGGTTGCCAGGGAAGCACTCGAGGCGGACGCAATTATTTCCGTTTCCAAGCTCAAGACGCACAACTACACCATCTTCACGGGCGCCGTGAAGAACATGTTTGGGGTCGTGCCGGGTCTGGTCAAGGCGGACTATCACCTTCGGATGCCGCGAATCGAGGATTTTTCGAAGATGCTCCTTGACGTGTACACCGCGGTCCCGGCTCGCCTTCATGTGATGGACGGGATTTGGGCAATGGAGGGAGACAAGGGGCCCCGCTCCGGCAATCCGCGACGGGTTGGAGTTCTCATCGCCGGGAGCGACGGAATCGCTGTGGACGCCGTGGCGACATCCATCGTGGGAATCGAGCCGGACTCGGTTCCTACCACAAGAATCGGCCATGCTGGGGGCAGAGGGGTTGGCAGGATCGAAGAGATCCAGGTCGTGGGCGACCCATTAGAAGAAGTCCGTGTGAGCGACTTCCGGGGCGTGAGGCGACCGGGCGGAATTGCGGAAAAGCTGCCGCCTTTCCTTCTCAACTGGCTTCGCAAGCATGTCGCGAACAAGCCAGCGATCAACCCGAAAGCCTGCGAGCTGTGCATGACGTGCTACAAAGCCTGTCCGCCAAAAGCGATCTACCACCGGCGGGGCAGCAGAAGATTGCGGATTGATTACGACGAATGCATCCGGTGCTACTGTTGTCTCGAATCCTGTCCGCACGACGCGGTTGAGATACGGAAAGGACTGTTGGCGAGGTTGCGGCTCTGAGGCAATCTCAGACTGCGCGGACTTCGCGGCGCGGTTAACGCTCTGCCTTCTTGAGGCGAAGCCCCTGAGACGACCGGACCGGACCGGACCGGTCAAGCCGGTTAGTTCTTCAGAACCTCGATGCCGTTGACCTCGGGGTTCTGGACATTGGGAACGAAGGTGATGTCAAGCGTGCCGTCGGAAACCTCGACGACAACGTTTCTGACGATGGCTTTGTTCTTGCCTTCCGCTTCCTTGTACACATCGAGGTCTTTCAGAACCGTTTTTCCCTCTGTCTCGACGCTGAAAAGTCGCATCCCCTCGTCAGTGATGCCCTCGTAGGTCTCTGCGAAATGGAGGCGTACCAAATACCGACCGTTCGGCACCTCGAACTGGTATCCCTGCATGGAATAACGTTCTGTCAGGTAAATCACGTCGTCGTCGGTATTCTCGATCTCGCTCAGCCCGGCGGCTCGTCTGTCAACGGTCATTCCATCGAGCGCTCCCCATTTTCCTCTCTGGGCGAATTCCTGGTCGGCGAGCCACTCGTTGCCCGCAGAATCTTTGTACGGCTCCGCGGCCGCGCAGTTGACGCGGTACAGGGCGGGCGGCGACTCGGGGATTTTCACAACATGAACCTCCCGAACACACCCGCTCATGAGAACCAGCGCAAAGCAGAACGCTGACAGAAAATAGATGCAACAACTTCGTATTGGCTCCCTCATAGACTTGCTCCCTGCTTAACGTGCTCTCAGGACACATCCAAACGCCCGTTGCGGATACCCATGCGCGGCGGACATTCAGGTCATTCAGGCCTGTCGCCGGTCAAAACTGGCGGTTCCTCTGTCTCTTCAGGCTGTGCCCCCTCAACAGCCTTGGGCATCTCGCGGAAGATTGTGAGGTACGCGACGGCGCAGGCCACCGTCAGCAACACGGGAACCAGAAAGACCCAGGTGTAGTTCGTCTGTGCGACACCCTTAACGGTTTTTGTGAACAACTGTGCAATCCATCCGGTGAAGTAGCTGCCGATGAACAGCCCAACGCCGAAGGTGGCGAAGAGCCACAGACTCTGCGCGGAAGCCCGGATGTCGGAGGGCGCCACGGAATTGATGTAAATCATTCCTACGACGAAGAAGAAGACGTAGGCGAAACCGTGAAGGCCTAATGACGCGAGAACCAGCCACTTCGGGCCCCCGATGGCGAAGATGATGTACCGGATCGGCCAGGCGATGACGCCGAGCGCGAGAGCCTTCCGATACCCCAGGCGCGCAAGCATAAACGGAAGCGATAACGTTACGAGGGCTTCAACTGCCTGAGCCAGAGTGGTCCATGCCGGTATCGCGTAAGCGGCCTTAGAGGCTACGATTTCCTTCCCGGCGAGGAATGGCGACACCAGGACGTAATAGAACTGGAGCTGGGTGGCCACAACCAGCCCGATGAGAATGAAAGCCGCTATTCGCCAGTCTTTCATCAACTTCAATGCCTCAAGGAACGCCCAGGGCTTCTCCTTCTTCTTCGCGGGAGGTGTATGCGGGAGGAGTACGGAAACGGCGCCGAGCGCCAGAGCGAAAATTCCCGCAAGCAGGAGGCAAACGTGGCCCTTTTTGGCAGGGTCGCCGCCAAGAAGATAGAGCCACAGGGCCAGGATCAGCAGGGAGACAATCCATCCAATCGCACCCCAAACGCGGATTGATGGAAACTGTTTTTCGGGGTTTTGGAGGTGGTGGAAGGTAATGGAGTTGGCGACCGCCAAGGTGGGGGCATAGAATAACGAGAAAGCGAGCATGAGTCCCCAGAGGGCGCTGAAAGACTCTGTGAATCCCATGATGAGCATCAGGACGCCGCACGCTCCATTGGCAACCACCATGAACCATTGGGAAGGCACCCATCGGTCTGCGATTTGCCCCCCGATGAAGGGTGAGATGATAGTAGCCAGGGGCATCAGACTGAATATAGCACCGATGGCGGCCCAGCTGAATCCAAGCCCGCCGCGCAGGTACTGGGAAATCCAAACCACCCACGCTCCCCAGATCGCATACTGCAGAAACATCATCAGACTAAGTCGCCACCGCAGATTCCATGTCATGTTCTTCTCCTCTCCTATGCAGGGTCAGAAAAACGCCGTCCAGTACTGCGCTCGATTGGACTCATCTGTTACGGACGAGCACGCCGGTTGAGGAACAGTGAACCGTTCCTCAGCCGGACTGCCGAATGGTAGCAAACAGATGCCAACGGGTAAAGCCCTTTTGTCAAGCTTGTGTTCCATGACTTCCTCACGTGATCGCTCCATGTTCGCGTGCGCAGCCAGGGACTGACAGCAGAGCCAAAAAATGAGATTTACTCACAGCCGAATCTCGGCTTCGAGCTTTTCGTTTTTCTGGAGCATCTCCTCCCACATGATTGTATCTTCCGAGTAGGCGGCCATGCGGCCGAGGATGCTGGTCAGGTTGCTTCTCACGGACTCCTCAGCGTTGTTGAGGTACTTGCCAGTCTCGAGACTGTTGACGAAGTTCTTGACGTTGGTGATGGTTCCGTCGGCATAGATGTTCGCCGTGTCGCCGCCTTCCCAGGGCGACTGACCGGTGATCCTCACCTGGCCGCCGTAATGGGAATCTACCGTTCCCTTTGTCCCGTAAACGCGCATGCACATGTCGTGGAATCCCTCGATGAACTGGCTGGAGCTGAAATCAATTCTCACGTCATTCGGATACCAGAAAATGACGATGAAATGGTCCCAGCAATCGCCGACATCGGTGCGTCCCTTTCGCCCGCCGGTTCCAACCGCTTTTATTGGCGTTGAATCGAGATACCAGTTGGAGACGTCGAGGACGTGGATGTTCTGCTCGACGATGATGTCGCCGGAGAGAACTTTGTCGAAGACCCAGTTGCGCAGCCGGGCTTCATCGCGGGACATGCCGGGTTGGTCCTGGCGGCCAAGGCGGCTGGTCTGATAGAAAATCTGGCCGCAGACGGGGACCCCGATCTGTCCGTCGTGGACGCGTTTTGCGGCCTGGATAAAAAACGGATCGGATCGCGTCTGAAAATCCACGAAGAAGCTGAGCCTGCCCTTTGCCTTATTGGCGCTGTCGAGGATGCTGTTGCACCCTGGGACGTCAACGGCGACAGGCTTGGCGAGATAAACGTGTTTGTTGCGAGCAACGGCAGCGGCGACCTGCTCGGGGTGGAAGTACGGCGGACTGGTTATGACGACCGCATCAATGTCCAGCGCGAGCAGTTCCTTGTATCCGTCCAGCCCCTTGAAAAGGCGCGACTTCTCGAGCTTGAACATCCGGTTGGCGTACTCGAGGCGGTCCTCAAAAGGATCACTGAGGGCAACAATTTTCGCATTGGTGTGCTCAGGGAAGAATCTGCCGACAAACCTTCCGCGCCCGCCGCAGGCGATTAGCCCGATCTGCGGAGCAGAGTTCGCAGGTGCTCCGAAAACAGACTGCGGTTTCACGACGAGCAACCCCGCCGTAGCTGCGGCGCCCTTGACAAATTGACGGCGAGAGAACGTCTTCGTTTTTTCCGGATTCATTGGGACTCTCCTTCCACTCAGTTTCATAGGCTAAGATCATCAGCACATGAGAATGGGGCCTGTCGCCGAATAGTAACAACTCCCTTTCTTGGTGGCAACTTTCTGTTCGATGAGATGGTGGTTTCGGCCGGGGGCGTCTCCGCAGGGACGATTTCCGGTCCCTCCAGACTGTGAAATGACGGAACCTGGATGACCGAGGCATCCCTCCGGGACAATAGTAAAAAACGGAGTAGGCGAAAATGTGGGCCTTTCTGGGCCTTTTGTTACACAGGGTCTTGAACGCAATTGAGCGGTTTTGAAGGGGATAGGTGCGGATCCGAGGGGTTGGAAAAAGGCCCGATTGGGGGGTGCAAAAAGGTGGTCTTGCGGGGCGCCGGGGAGCGAAAAGGGTAGGGTTTGGCAGCAAAATGGGTAGAAATGAAACGGAAGGCGGTTCACAGAGAGCGTTTTGTTCATGGCGATTCTGATGGAGGAGATAGTGTGTTTGCTCTTTTGACAGGATTATACAGGATTGTTAATGTTTTGTCAACTATGGGATTGGGGAGAAACCGTAGGGAGCGCAGAGGATGCGGAGAGGGATTGCGATTTTGGATTTTGGATTGCGGATTGACTGGGAGAAGGGAACCGCGGATGGACGCAGATGGACGCAGATAGAAGGTCTGGTGCGGAGACCTTTATTCTTGGCGGTCTATCTCCGTGGGTGGGGTCTCCCTGGGTGTTTCCTGCGTCTCGGGTGGTGGGGTGCGCGCGGTGAGGGCCTTCCGGGCGATGTCAAGGAGCTGTTGGGTGTCAAAGGGCTTGGGAAGAATTGAGAAGACGTTGAGGCCACTGTAATCTTTCCCGAAGACATCGAGCCGTCCGGTCAAGATGACGGTGAGCGGTCGGCTGGGAGCAGGCAAACTGTTGACATCCTTAATGAAGTCTTCGCCGTTCATGTCGGGCATCTGAAGGTCAACGAAGGCGAGAGCGTATTGCTCTTGACGAAGAGCTTTGGCGGCTTCTTGGGGACTTGTGAAGCCGTCGGCTTCGTATCCGGCATGACCCAAGATGTCAACGATGAGATCGGTGATGGGCTCCTCGTCGTCAACCACCATGATGCGGGGACCTGCCTCTTTCCGCTTCTCCTCGGATTCCTGTCGGGTTGTCTTACGCCGGGAGGCGGCGGGAAGGTAAACGGTGAAGGTTGTGCCTCTGGTGAGCTGGCTCCTGACTTTGATCTCACCGCCGTGCGCCTCGATGATGCTGTGGGAAACGCTCAAGCCCAGGCCGGTGCCGCGGGCTTTTCCGTCAAATACCTTTCCGCTCACGAGCGCACCCTTGGTGGTGAAGAAGGGATCGAATATTCGGACAAGGTCCTTCTCAGGTATCCCGCAGCCGGTGTCTTCAACTCGGATGAAAGGTTTTCCGTTTTCCAATCCAGTTTGAACGGTCAATTTTTTCACTTCTGAATTGAGCATGGCGTGTCTGGCATTGACGACGAGGTTCATCGCGACCGATTCCAGCATGGGGGCGTTGGCCATGACCAGGGGCACGTTCGTGGAATGGTTGACGGTGACCTCGATCCCCTCGCTGGTGAATTCGCTGGCCGTGACCTTTAGAACGCGGTCCACGACATCTCTCAGGGAGACCGGTTCTTTCTTTCCTATCTCCTTCCTGGAAAACGAGAGGAGGCTCTTGGTCAGGTCTGCCGCGCGAGTTCCCGAGGAGCGAACGACGTCCAGATTTCCGCGGGCAGTCTCCGAAAGCTCTTTCTCGGTCTGCAAGGTCAAATCCACGTAGCCGATAATGGCTGCTACGATATTGTTGTACTCATGGGCAATGCCCCCGGCCAGCGTCCCCAACGCCTCCATCTTCTGGGCATGGGCCAGTTGCTCCTGGAGACGCTCTTTCTCTTTCTCCGCCAGCTTGCGTGCGGTAATATCGCGGCTTATTCCGATCAGGCCCGTGACCGCGCCGCGCCAATCGCGCAAAGGCACCTTCGTTGTCAGGAACCACCTCTGTCTGTCATGCCGATCTATGACCAGCTCTTCTCGGTCGAGCAAGGGCTGTCCCGAGAGAATCACCCTTTGGTCGTCGGCGTAGTACCGTTCGGCCAGCTCGGCCGCGAAGAAAGCGGTGTCTGTCTTGCCGACAACCTCCTCAAGGCTCTTCGCCCCGAGGGTGTTGAGGTGAGCTATGTTGGTCGTAATGAACCGGCTCTCTGTGTCCTTGACAAAGATGTGGCAGTCGGGGATGTTGTCTATCAGCGTGCGCAAGAGATTCCGTTCTTTGGCCAAACCCTCTTCGATCTGCTTTCGCCGCAAGGCGATAGCACCCTGGTTTATGAAGGTCTCAACGATATCGGGGTTGACTATCTCATTGCCCTTGCGACACATGATGCAGACATCGCCAAACAATTGACCTTCCCGGAACAATCCCATTGAGTAAATGCCTCCCAGGCCGAGAAGGGACTCGAGGAAGCGGCAGGCGGGCTTAGGAATCCTCTTGAAGGCGAGTTCATAGATGCCGCCGGGGACTTTGTGGAACTTACCCGAGGCCAGCGCCTTTCGGGCCTGCTCATTCATTTTCAAGGTCATGCCGAGCGGGTCTCTCCCGAGGGCTTTGAGGACCTTTCGAGCGTTCTTGCCAAGTCCCAGCACGGCTCGCATGCAAATCGTATCGCTCTCGGGATCGTACGAGTTGACGAGGACGATAGGGTTGCCGATGACTTCTTTGATGCGGTGAGCAATGTAGCTGTAGATATCCTCCTGGGGCGCCAGTTGCACGAACCCCATGGCCGTGTTTGAAAGGAACTTGAGCCCCCGGATGTACTGCTGTTCTTTGGCTTCCGCGTGCTTGCGCTCCGTGATGTCTCGCGTGACACCCAGAATACCGATCGGTTGTCCGTCCTGGTCCCGCAGGAAGGTCATTTTCGCCTCGGACCACATTGTGGACCCATCCTTGCAGATGTGCTCGAGTTCGAGGGTGCGCGACCAGCCTTCTGGCCTCCTGCTCGTCTGCTCTGCGGCCAATTCCTCTTTCAGTGTTTTCATGGCGAGCTCGTACGAGCGGGGAGTCATGATCTGGTCCAAGCGAAGGCTCATTGCTTCATCAACTGCATAACCTCGGATGCGCGTTACAGAGGGGCTGATATACGTCAGCCGGAGGTTCATATCCGTGGTCCAAAGCAGGTCCGTTGCGTTCTCTGCAAGCAGGCGATAGCGCCGTTCGCTCTCCCGCACTGCCTCCTCGGCATAGACCCGCTTCAATGAGGGACCGATGGTATCTGCAATTCGTTGAAACGTATCAAGGTCAATTTCGTCATATCGCCCATAGGTATAGGACTGCGCAGAGATGATGCCGAAGATGGTTTTTCCGACACGCACGGGTACGGTCATGAGACTCGCCGAGGCCCGGTCCGCGTCCCCGAACCGGCTCAGACGGGGCTCCGCGTCGCCCGGCATGCGGTTGAGCAGCACAGGATGGCCCTCGAGTGCTCGTCGCATTTGTGGGCTCACGGTAAGCGCTTCCCACTCCTCCCTTGGAAACGTTCTTCTCCGTCCCTCTACAGTGTCAACGTAGCAGTCGAAATGAAAGGTGTCGTCCTCTGGCCGCCTTGTGGCGAAATAAAAGGCATCGCACTCGAACAGGTGCTCGATTTCTTCTCTCACCGCGGTCTTGATACTATCCAGCGACGAGCATGCGGCGAGGCGCGTAGCGAGGCGCGAGAAGGTTCTCGCTTCGTCCTCGAGCTGCTTCTGCTCAGTTATGTCACGGAGAACCCCGAGCCAGCACGGGTCCATATCGTCTCCGAGGCTGAAGGGAGTGAAGGTGTTTGAAGCCCAAAAGAGGCTGCCGTCTTTTCGTCGGTTCTTGCACACAAGGGTGAATTCACCACGGCAAGCAACCCGGCCGGCCGCTTGCCTGCCCCAGGCCGCCAAGTCTTCCTCGCTGCCACCGAACAGGATGGACGAGGGTTTCCCGAGAACTTCATCGGCCGCGTACCCACAGACGGCGGTGAAAGCAGGGTTGGCGTACAGGATATGCGATTCTTCGTCGGCGAGAATCATAGCCGGATTCATCTGCTCCAGGATTCGGGTTAGCAGACGGACCTGTTCCTGGGCACGCCTGCGAGCCGCCTGCGAGGTTTCGAGCTCAGCCGCGCGATCCTGGACCCCATTCAAGTTGTGGGTGAGCTGCTCCTTCGCCTTGCGTTGATCTGCCATTCTGCAGGCCTCCTAAAAAGAGAGGAATTCCGCTTCGTCTGGTCATGGCGAGTTGAAACGCGTTCTGCGCTGCTTTCCCAAGAGAACAAAAAAAGCTCTGCGTCCCCCCTCTTAGGGACTCACAGAGCTGCACAATGCTCGGTCACAATCCGAGCCGCAAGCTACGGCGTCCTCCCCCCGGCGGCTGCCGACGCTAACTCCGAACAGATTTCATCCGTTCGCTGCCATGGTCGGTTTTTCTTATTTGAACTCAGGCTAACACAGGACAAAAATCCCGTCAAGCCTTTTCGGATTCGAATTTCCCTTCTCAATTTGTGTGCCACTTGGCTACCCTGGCCGCCTACCCGGAGGCTGCGGCGAGGGTTGGGGTTGAGTCAGGCACGGTTGTGTGATGGGAAGGGCACGGGCGCATTGAGTTCCGCGCTCGTGGGCAAGGCGAAGCGGGTTCCTGCAAAACAACGCCACAGCCTGCAACTCTGGCGGCGCGGCGAGGGAGGCTCTTCCTCAGGGGTGGCAGCACCTGTTTCGGCGAGTGGTCCCTTCTCCTGAAAGCAGGACTGAAAGGAATACGTGCAGAATCTGCGCGGGATTGCTATCATAAAGAAGTGAACCCGGCCAGAAGCGTGGAGCGTTTCGCTGAAAACGCGTGGCCTGAAAAGCCGCCGGAAAGTGTATCTACAGAAGAGACAAATCGCGAGGTTGGCATGAAATGGCGGGTAGTTCTTGAACGCGATCCGGAGACCGGAGAGTGGGCCGTCTGGTGCCCGGAGCTCCCCGGGTGCACCTCTGCCGGTAGAACGGAGCAGGAGGCTCTGGAAAACATTCGAGAGGCTATAGAGCTTTACCTTGAGCCGACTCCTCTTGAATTGTCGCCTGGGGCGATCGCCCGCGAGGTCAGCATCTAATGGCCTCTCGCATCATCCGGATGACGGCGAGGGAGGCGGAGTCGGTCCTCCGTCGCCACGGCTTTGTCCTCGTGTCACAGAAGGGAAGCCACCGTAAATGGCGGCACGAGGAACGTGGGCTTCAGGTCATTGTGCCCGAGCACCGCGGGCGTCAACTTCCTCTCGGAACCCTGCGGAACATTTTCATCAACGCCAGGGTGCCTGAGGACGAATGGAAGACGTAGGGTGATTGGCGAGGACTGGCGCTGCGCCCACTGATCGGGGCTGGGCACGCTTGTGGCTCGGACCGCCTATGGACGTGGCAGAGGGAGCCTGCCTTGGGGATCCGCCTCAGTACTCGGCGGGGAGGGATTGGAGTTGGCGGTAGGTGTAAACGGGGCCATCTTTGCAGACGTAGGTGTTGCCGATGTTGCAGCGGCCGCATTTGCCAATTCCGCATTTCATCCGCATTTCGAGTGACACGACGATCATTTCGGGCGCGAAGTCCAGCTCCAAGAGCACTGGGAACGTGAACTTGAGCATGATGGGGGGGCCGCAGACGAGGGCGATAGCATTGTCCGCGGAGGGGGCAACCTGCTTGAGGACGGTGGGGACAAATCCTTCTCGGCCCGTCCATGACTCGTCGCCTTTATCAACGGTGATGTGCATATCAATGTCTGGGTTCGCTTCCCACTCCTTCAGCTCTTCCTTGTACATTAGCTCGCCGGGGCTTCTGGCGCCGTAGATGCATGTGACTTTCTCGAAGCGGCTGCGGTTTTGAGGAGCGAGAATGTAGCGGATGGTGCTCCGGAGAGTTGTGAAGGCGAATCCGCCGCCGACGATGACGACGTTTTTTCCTTCCATTACATCGAGGGGATAGGGTTTCCCCAGAGGCCCTCGGACGCCGATGATCCTGCCTTCTTCGGAATCGTGGAGGTCGGATGTGAGGACGCCGACTCTCTTAACGGTGAAGAGAAGAAACCCCTGTTCCGTCGGGGAGGATGCGATGCCGATGGGGGATTCTCCCTTCCCGAAAACCGATAGCTCCGCGAACTGCCCCGGGAGGTACTGGAAAGATTCCTCGTCCTCCTTGTTGAGAAAGACGAGCTTGAGTGTCTTCAGGTCCCTATCGGCATTTTCGATGGTTATTTTGTCTATCCGCACCGGATAGGGGATGTAAGGATTGCGGATTGTGGATTGCGGATTCTCAGTTTTCACAATATTGCTCAGTCCTGCTTCTCAGTAGACGCGGCATCCTGCTACGTTCTCAAGCGGCTGGAAGCCGCTTCACCACTTGTTTTTGATGCAGGCGGGACGCCTGCGGTACGTCTCACGGAGCGATTACCTCCCTGAGGTCAATGTTCACGGGGCAATGCTTGATGCAACGCCCGCACCCGACGCAGAAAAGTTCGCCGTAGTTGTCCACGGAGTAACTGAATTTGTGCATGAAGCGCTGACGAGTCCGCTCTCTCTGGCTGGGGCGGGGATTGTGTCCCGAGGCGTGGAGCGTGAAGAGCGAATACATGCAGGAATCCCAGGTTCGCAACCGGCGCCCGTTCTCGTGGAGGGTTTCATCCGTCACGTCGAAGCAGTGGCAGGTCGGGCAAAAGTAGGTGCATATCCCACAGCCGAGGCATCGCTGAGACGGCGTATCCCAGAGGTCAGACTCGAACGCTTTGGCAAACCTTTCGGCGATGCCCTCGAGGTCCATCTTCTGCATTCGCGAAGCGGCTTCCTCAACAATGCGCTCCTTCTCGCGAACCTCGTTCTTGCTGGCATTTCTTGTGAGACTGGAGAATCGGTTGAGGAAATCCTCGCCCTTTGGAGTCACCGGCTCGAGGAGATAGCTTTCGCCGAGGTCGGTCAGGAGAATGTCGGAGCCCTCTGTGCTGGCGGGGCTGCCGCCGACGGAAGTGCAGAAGCACGTGTCCTCGGGGCTTGAGCAGACTGCGGAGATGACAACCGTGTTGTCGCGTTTGCGTTTGTAATAGGAATCCGCCGGTTCCTGCAAGAAGACCTTGTCCATGAGCGAGATTGCTTTGGCGTCGCAGGGGCGAATGCCGAGCAGGACTCTTCTCCCGTCGTCGGCAGCGGCGTCCGGGACGATCTCGCCTCGGCAAAACCGGCACAGGACTTCGGACTGCGACAGGAAAAGGTCCTTCGGCGACATCTTGAAGTTCCTATAATCGAAAGAGACATCGGCCTGCTCGGCGATTTGCGCAATGATCGCCTCACGGCCCTCGATGGCGGGGCCGTACAACTGATAGCCGTTGTCAACAATGGCCCTGGTGAAATCGGCGAACTTTTTCTTCTCCATTGCTCTCGCGGTGATGGTTTCGGCCATGGTTACGGTTCCGTAATGAACGACTCGTCGTCTTCCATCTTGAACGTGCACAATGGCGGAGGCTCGTCGAGCGAAATTCCCGCCTCGTAGCCGAACAACTCCTGAACATCCTTGACCATTTTCCGCGTGAAGATGCGAAGGTCAATTCCCATGGGGCAAGCGCGTACGCACGCTCCGCAGTCCACGCAACGGCCCGCCTGATGGAATATCCGGCCAAGGTGGAAATACATGACTTCCGGGAGGTCTGCGCCGACGCCGAGCCACTTGGGCTGCGTCTGTTCCGCGAAACAGGTCGGGCAGTAGCAGTTGGGGCACGCCTGCCGGCATGCGTAACAGCGAATGCACTTGGACATCTCCTCGAGAAAGTACTTCCATCTCGGCTCCGGAGATTTTGCCTCAAATTCCTCGACATCCTTGAAGGGACGCCGGGCGCTCTTGTCTCCGATTTCGCGGCCGATGCGAATGTCAAAAACCGGCGCGTCGGGATAGGGACAGTCGCTGCACGCATCGAAGAGCGCTTTCTCCCGGCTCACCTGAACGCTCTTGCCGCTGTCGAGCTGGAGCATGATGCTCCCATCCTCTGCGACCTTCGCGCTCACCGGGCAGGCGCCGTCGAGAGCGTCTTCAATTTTGCGCAGGTCAACCACGCCATCACAGGGAACGCCCAAAATCACGATGTTTTCTCGGGGCGCCTGCTTCTCTTTTATCAGACCGACAACCGACCGCGCATCGCACCCTTTCGCGACGATGGCGACCCTCGGTGGTTTCCAACCCTTGGGACGATGCGTCCTCGTGAAAAGGCGGGGCAGATATGTGGCGAGGTTGTTGGCACAGAGGCTGTCCCAAACGAGTTTGTCCACACCTTCGACGCTCGAGACAAAGCAAGGGCGGTTATGCAGGGGCAGGGTGCCCTTTTCGTAGCCGATGAGGAGGTCAATCCTGTTCTCCTCGAACAGCTTTCGCGCGACCCACTTCAGTTCATCGGAAAGATTCGTCTTTTGTCTCATATATCCTTGGTCAGCTTTTGGATGGGGCCAACCTGTTTCACTCCATCTACGACCTTTTGAAGAATCTCGGCGAAACGCCCGCCCTCAGCGGCAGACACCCAGGAGAACTGCACGCGCTCCGGCTCAATCCCGACGTACTCGAGCCAGTTCTTCAGTAAGGCGAATTTCCTTCTGGCGACGAGGTTGCCACTGATGTAATGGCAGTCGCCCGGGTGACAACCGGAGACGAGGACGCCGTCAATTCCCTGCCGCAGGGCGCTGAAGATGAAGAGGGGATTGATTCTGCCTGAGCAGGGGACGCGGATGACGCGGACGTTTGTCGGATACTGGATGCGGCTCACACCAGCCAGGTCGGCGCCGGCATAGGAGCACCAGTTGCAGAGGAACGCCAGAATCTTCGGCTGCCATTGCTCGGGGATTTCGGATTGCGGATTCCGGATTTCGGATTTCGGATTTTCGGTTTTCACGATATTGCTCAATCCTATTCTTTCTGATGCAGGCGAGACGCCTGCGCTACGTCTCACAATTCTGCCAGCGCGGCGAGGATTTGCTCGTCGGCGAAGCCTTTCAGGTCAATCGCGTTCATGCGGCAGGAAGCCGCGCAGGCGCCGCATCCCTTGCAGAGCGCTTCGTTAACAACAGCGATGCCCTTGACCGGGTCGAGTTCGATAGCCTTGTAGGCGCAGACGTCCACGCAGGCGCCGCAACCGCTGCATCTCTCAGCGCGGACGCGTGACACTTTGCCTTCTGCCTCGATCTCCGTTTTCGCCAGGACCGTCGCGGCACGACCTGCCGCGGCCCGAGCCTGGGAGATGGTCTCGGAAATGTCTTTCGGATAGTGAGCCATGCCGCAAACAAAGACGCCGTCTGTGGCAAAATCTACTGGGCGAAGCTTCACGTGGGCCTCGAGGAAGAAGCGATCCGCGTCCAGGGGGACCTTCAACAACTGAGAAAGCCACGGATTGTCCGGATTCGCCACGACGCCCGCGCTCAGCACCAGCAGGTCCGGATGAATGGCAAGGATGCCATTGAGAACTCTGTCCCTGACCTTGACTTCAGGCCGCTGCGCGTTCATCGCTACAACGGGCTTCTCATCCTCCTCGTACCGGATGAAAATAATCCCTTTGTTGCGAGCCTCCTGGTAGTAATTCTCCTTTAGTCCGTACGTCCGCATGTCCCGATAAAGAACATACACAGAAAGGTCTGGATTCGACTCCTTGAGCTTCAGCGCGTTCTTGACGGCGGTGGTGCAGCAGATGCGGCTGCAATACGGATGCTCTTCGTCGCGCGAACCCACGCATTGAATCATCACCACCGATTTCATGCCCGAGAAGGGCGACTTCTCTTTTCCTTCGTTTTCCTTGAGCATGTCCTCGAGTTCTTCCTGTGTGAGAACGCGCGAATCCTCGCCGTACAGGTACTCGCTCGGCTCATAGGGCTGAGCACCCGTGGCGACGATGACCACTCCATGCTCGATGGGCTGAAGGACGCCCTCGAGGGTCGTTTTGAAATTCCCGACGTAGCCGGAGATTTCTTTGACCCTGGCGCCGGCGTAAACGGTGATTCTGTCGTTGGATTTCACCTTCTCGATCAAGGTCTCAAGGAATGGCGCGGTCTCCGCGCCATCGAGGGTATAGTGGACCTTCGTGAGGTTCCCTCCTAAGACACCCTCCTTTTCGACGAGGGTCACCGGATACCCCTGGTTGGCGAGGTCTAAAGCGGCTGTCATTCCGGCAAGCCCGCCGCCGATGACCAGAGCGGATTTCGTGACCGGCAGGCTCATCTTGTAAAGCGGTTCCAAACGAGCCACTTTGGCGGCGGCCATTCTCAGAAGTTCCTTCGCCTTCTCTGTAGCCTTCTCCGGCTCTTTCTGATGAACCCACGAGCACTGCTCTCTGATGTTGCCGAATTCGAAGAGATACGGGTTCAAACCATACTCCCTGAGCGTGCTCTGGAACAGCGGCTCGTGGGTGCGAGGAGTGCACGCGCAGACAACCACGCGGTTCAACCCGTGCTCTTTGATGGCTTCGCCGATAACCTTCTGCGAATCCTGGGAGCACGCGAAAAGAAGGTGGTCGGCGTAGGCGACATGAGGGAGAGTACGGGCGTATTCTGTGGCGGCCTCGACGTCCACGGTGCTGGCGATATTGATTCCGCAATGACAGATGAAGACTCCGATACGGACCGGCTCGCCGCGAATATCCCGTTCCGGCGGAAATTCCCTCTTGATGAGTCTCGTTTCGTAACCGGATACCACTCCGGCAGCGGCGGAGGCGGCTGCACTGGCCTGCATGACCGACTCGGGTATGTCCTTCGGTCCGGCGAGGCTTCCGCAGACAAAAATGCCCGGAATGCCGGTGTTGACGGGGGCGAATATGTCGGAGGCGATGAAGCCATCTCCATTCAACTTGATGCCGAACTTTCGGGCGAGGTCCCTTTGCTCCGAGGAGCTCACTAATCCCACAGAGAGAACAACGAGGTCAAACGATTCCTCCACAAGGCGACCGCTGTCCATGTTGTGGCGGATGATGAGGTTCTCCGTTTTGGGGTCAACCTCAACAGAAGAGATGCGTCCGCGAATGAAGCGAGTGCCGTGCTCGTCTCTTGCCCGATCAATGAATTTGTCAAAATGTTTCCCATAGGCGCGGATGTCCATGTTGAAGATGGCGATATCCACGTCGGGAGAATGTTCTTTCGTAATGATGGCGTCTTTGGCGGCCTGCATGCAGCAGATGGCAGAACAATAGCGGTTGCCAACCTGCATGTCGCGGGAGCCGACGCACTGGAGGAACGCGATTTTCTTCGGCTCCTTGCCATCGGACGGACGCTGGACGTGTCCGGCGGTCGGGCCGGACGCGCTGAGGATGCGCTCGTACTCGATGCTCGTCATGACGTTGGGGAAGGTCTTGTATCCGTATTCGTCTTTGAGGGTTGCATCGAACTCTGCTGAGCCCGCAGCCAGAACAATCGCTCCAGCCTCAAGGTCGAGGACTTCCTCTTTCTGGTTGAAGTCAATGGCCTTTAGCTCGCAGAACTTCTCGCACACGCGGCATTTCCCACGGTTGAGATAGATGCACGTCTCCTTGTCTATGATGGGGATGGCGGGAACGGCCTGTGGGAAAGGAATGTGGATGCACTTGGTTTTCGTGAGACCTTTGTTGTACGGGTCGGGAATCCGCACGGGACATTTCGTCATGCACACCCCGCAACCGGTGCATTTCTCGGCGTCCACGAAGCGGGGTCTCCTGAGAACCTTGACGTGGAAATCGGGAGCCTCGCCCGATATGCCTTGAATCTCGGCGTCGGTGATGATGGTGATGTAGGGATGGCTGGCGGCCTCGACCAACTTGGGAGAGAGGATGCACATGGCGCAATCGTTCGTCGGGAAAGTCTTGTCCAACTGCGCCATTCGCCCGCCGATGCTGGGGCCGCTCTCGACCAGATACGTCTGGATTTTCATCTCAGCGAGGTCAAGGGCAGCCTGTATTCCGGCAATTCCGGCGCCGACAACGAGAGCCGTTTTCTCCATATCTACTCGCTTAGAATATGCCTTGCCCTCTCTTTCTTCCGTTGGGCAAAGGACACAATTTTCTCCATCATCTGCTTCTTGTGAAGGTCAGCTCTTTCTTCCTCGGGCGGGGACCACTCCTGAATGTAGCCTTCCTGCTTGGCGCCGTTGTAAACCGTCTCGCCCAGGCTCGTGCGGACGAGAGTGGTCGTGTACCCATCCGGAGAACCCAGCCCGCCGCAGGAAATATCGGCATAGTCGCAGGCAAAGTCAGGACACGCGAAGCAAGCCGGTCGGGCGACCTCGTGGACGATCTCGAAGGGGATGTGAACGACTTCGCCATTTTGCCGGGTTACGAGGACATCGTCCTTGATGTTGAGTTTTCGGATGTTGTCGAGAGGAACCCCCATTTTCCGTTCGAGCCTCTGACGCGCGGCCTCATCGAAGGCGAAGTTCTCCATGCAGAACAGACCGATCGTCAACGCAATGGCATCCGAAGGAACCACCTTCAGGAGTTGCATCTTCCGGAAAGTATAGACCTGGCAGGGGGTGCCCACCAAAGCGACCCGTTCGAGGTTGCGTTTGCCAAGAGACTTGATGTCGCGGACAGAGGGGACGAAGCTGTTATATCGTCTGCCAATCTCATCGAGGTGGAAGGTCTCCTCGAAATGGGAGCCTGCCGCCTCGATCAACTCCTCCGGGGATGTGGCGACCATGGGCTGACGCTCGAAGGGTCCGGTCTTTCGCGAGACAATCGCTGCCTGGATCAAACCTTTCTCGAGAGCGTACGTCAACACGGAGGTCACTACCCCGCCATCGGTGCAGACCTCCATAACTCGGGGCGAGGTCGTTCGGGCTGAGACGAGGCGAAGATTCGGCCCGATAGGAGGCTTCCAGAACATCTTGTCGTCCAGCTCAGGGTCCAGGACTTTGACCTGGGGGCAGATGAGGTAACAAATGCCGCACTTGACGCATTTTGCCTCATCCATCAACCAGGGCGAGCCATCTTCGCGCATTCCGAGGGCGTTGAATTCACCGGCCGAGCAGAAGGAGACGCACCCGCCGCACTTTCCGCAGATGCCCTTGCTTTGAACCTCGGCAACGAGGTCGTTGAAGGTCTTGACCTCATCCAGAAGGCGATCGCTTCTGACCATATTCGTCTATTCTCTTCTTCAGTTCGTTAAGGATTTCGGTTCTTCCATCGAAGCTGTGCGTGACGAGGTCGTGACGCAAGATTTGGGAGAAGCGCTCGACGTCTTCCATCCGGTCGAGGATATCGGGAGGAGCGTACTTCCCCTTGATCGCCATGTATCGCAGCGCGCGCATGATGTCCGTGAAGTTTACTTTCTGTGGGCAGCGTGCGTAGCAGCGATAACACAACATGCAGAACCAGATCAGCGGCGAGGCAAGCACTTCGTCCCTCATCCCGAAGGCAATCTGTCGAATGATCCTTCGGCAGTTGTACTCCTCGTCAATATCGGTCACGGGGCAACCCGCCGCGCAGGTGCCGCAGGCGAAGCACCGTCTGACGTGCTCGCCGCCCGGCTGAGAAGCAACCTCCTCGCAGAATGTCGCGTCCAACTCCTCGACGTTGATGGTAGGGATTGCAGGCCCGCCCTGCGGGCCTGCGCTACTTTGTTTCTGTTCGTCCATTGGACATACCTTCGATTCGATGTTTCAGAAAGAACCACGGACAAAGCCCGCATGCCAGTTCAGATTGCAGGCGGGACGCCTGCGCTACATCATGCGTCCTCCAGAAATTGCTCTATCCGCCGCCACACTCCTGGATAATGGCATACGCTGCCCTGGCGACCGCTTGCTGGACCACCGGGGATAACCCGGGGCATACGCTGTCCGGAATGCTCTGGACCTGACAGACAAGGAGCACTACCTCCACTCCGCAGAAGTCTCTCAACTCGCGAAGGAGGTTCGAGGCCGGAAGCTGGTGCATCGAAAAATCGTCCATTTTCTTCAAGGGCACATCGTCAATGCTCGGCCGAAACAGCTCGCCCGGCTGGCGTCCCTTGTCCATCGCGTCCACGATGATGACCTTCTGAGGTCTCCTCTCGCTCAGGATGACGTCGAACAGGATTTCCCTGACCGAGGTGCCTGCGTTGATGGCGCAGACGGTCTTCGGCAGGTCGCCCAGGCTGTAAAGGTGCTCGACCACCGCTGGCCCGAAGCCATCGTCGCCAAACAAGACGTTGCCGCAGCCGAGCACTAAGACAGGCTGGGCGCCGATTTCCGAAACAGCGCTTGCCATTCCTACCCTTTCTGAGGTGGCACGGGCTTCCAGCCCGTGAATCATGGGCAAGATGCCCATGCTACAAAACTGATTCTCAATTCTCGAGCGTCGCTACGACCTCGCCCGAGACATCCACAATCTGAATCCTGACGGGGACCTTCCCATCAAAGTCGTGCGTGGCGCAGGAGAGGCACGGGTCGTAGGCGCGAATTGCCATTTCCACTCGGTTCAGAATGCCCTGGTCGTACTTGCCGTTCTTGATGAGGGCTTTCGCCGCTTGCTTGACGGACATGTTGATAGGGGCGTTGTTATGGGTTGTGCCGACGATTAGGTTGCAGTTGGTGATCAAGCCTTCTGCATCGGTCTCGTAATCGTGAATGAGCGTTCCTCTCGGCGCCTCCACGCTTCCCACTCCCCTGGCGGCTCGGGGTTTGACGGCGACCCGTATCTCCTTGCTTGTGATTTCCGGGTCGTTGAGCAACTGCACAGCGAGCTCCGCGTTGTACAGAAGCTCGATGAGCCTCGCCCAGTTGTACAGGAGAGTCTGCTGAGCCGGGCGACCGAATTTCGCACGGAATTCCTCGAGTTCCGCCTGAGCCAGCGGCGTGGAAATCCTGTCACAGACGTTGATCCGGGCGAGTGTATTCGTGCGGTAGATACCGCTGGGGGAATCAAGGTCCATGGAGAACGCTCCCCACTTCTTCGCGTAGGGGAACTTCAGGTAGGACCACGGCTCGACGTGCTCGGCGATGTAGTCGGTATAGTCCTTGACAGCGAACTCCTCGTAGCTCCCGTCGGGCCTCATCAATCGAATCTTGCCATCGTACAGGTTGAGACTGCCGTCATCCGCGACCGTTCCCATAAAGCCCGTGGTAATGACGCCGAGCGAGTTGACGGCATCGAGATACTTCGGGAAGAGGTTCTGCTTGGCAAAGGAAATGGCAAACTTGGCGAACTCGAGAACTTCCTTCGCCATGGGAAGAACCTTGTCTCGCTCCGCCTCGGTAAGAGGCTTGCTGAACCCGCCCGGAACAGCGGTCACGGGATGAATGGACTTACCGGAAACGATGTTGAGCATCTGGGCGCCGAGGTGACGGTTTCTCACCACAGCCCTGCCAAGTTCGGGATTCGCATTGGCGATACCGATAACGTTGCGGACGGAATAGTCGGCATCCGGTCCCATAACGAAATCGGCGCCCGCGAGGAAGAAGAAGTGAAGAATGTGCTCCTCGGTAAAGGCGATCGAGTTGCACAACTCGCGGAGCTTGCGGCCCGCCGGCGGCGGCTCGACTCCAAACACCGCGTCGTTCGCCTTTGCCGAAGCCAGGTGATGCGACCAGGGGCAAACGCCGCAGATGCTGGTGGTGATGCGAGGCATTTCCTCCACAGGTCGGCCAATGCAGAACTTTTCAAATCCGCGAAGTTCGACGATGTGCACGAAAGTATCCGCGACATTGCCAGAGTCATCGAGGTTAATCGTGACCTTGGCGTGTCCTTCCAGTCGTGTAACCGGTGCTATAGTAATGGTCTTTCCCATGTATGTTCCTCCTTATCTTGCAGGCTTCTGAGGGAGAGGCCGCAGCCGATTCTGCCCTCCGATGTACCGATTCAACAGCGCCCTTCTGTCAATGACCTGTTTGGCATCCAGCCCGATGGACGATATGGCACCCATCATGTCCACAAGAGGATTCGCCCCTTTGCGGATCGGGCCGAAGCATCCCCGGCACGGCATGTACCCGACGACGCACCGGGGGACCTTCACAGCCGACCCTTCCGGTCCCTCAAGCGAGCGGGCACACCCCGTCCGGGTCACCGGGCCGAGGCAGAGATAACCCTGCTCCATGAAGCAACGAGTGTTCTCCCACGGCTGTTCCTGGGCGAACTGCATGGACTCGAGGGACCTCTTGATCTGTCCGCCGGCGGCCTTCTTCTCGCGTTTCACCGGGCAATCGTCGCAGACGCTCCGCTCCGGCAATTCAAAGGGCTTTCCTTGCAGCAAACCGGTCAGCGCCTCCACGACCAACTCCGGAGCCGTGGGGCAACCCGGGATGTAGGCATCTACCTTGACAATCTCGTCAAGGGCATAGACGCGGTCGAGGAGAGGCGGCAGGTTCTCCGAGGGCGTGTCTGCCGCTTCGGTTGTCTTGGAACCCCTGTACACCTTGTCGTACAACTCCTGCAAGGTCCACATGTTTGCCATGGCGGGGATTCCGCCGAAGCAGGCGCAGGAACCGAGGGAGATCAGGGTCTTACACTTCTTCCGCATTTCCTCCAGGACGTGTTTTTCTTTTTCGTTGCGGACGCCTCCGCTGACAATTCCGACATCCGCCTCGGGAATCTGCAACTCGGTCCCTTCGCCCGTTTGCCCGAAGTACTTGTGGTCCATCAGGACCGGCATGTGCACAAACTCGAGCGCGGGCAGAAGGTCGAGGAGCGGTTCCCCGATGTCGAGGATGGTGACCTCACACCCTCCGCAGATGTTGAGCCACTCTTCAGCTACTTTCACGGCCATTTTGTACCTCCTCATTGAATTTTGGATTGCGCATTTGCGATTTCAGGGGGCACGCAACATTGGTGTCCTGGTGTCTTTGTGGTGAGACCACGGGTACGCACCACGAAGGGCACGAAGAACACAAAGGCTCGGCTACGAGGGCGCCTGGCCCTCCAGCACGATTTCCGTGACGACTCGTCTTGAGTAAAGCAGGTATTTTCCTTCTTGCTCGAAAAGCTGCGTTTGGAAGTTGTTGGCCTCGTACTGGGTTTTTTTTCCTTCGGCCTCCTCGCGCGTCTCGTAGATGGCGCCGTCCCACATGTACTTGTCTTTGTCCACGTATCGGACGCTCTCCACTTCCATGGGCGTAACCCCTCATGTTCTGTAAGGACTTGGACCTACGGATTTGACCTGCTGGACCATATCTCGCATAACCTGCGCGAACTTCGGCCCCTCGGAGGCCGAAACCCACTCCAATCGAAACCTCTCCGGCTCCAGGCCGAAATCCTCCAACAATAGCCGGATAGCCTCCGCCCTCTTCTCTGCCTTCAGATTCCCGTCAATGTAGTGGCAGTCTCCCGGATGGCAACCGCACATCAGCACGCCATCCGCACCCTTCGTCAGGGCGTCAATGACCAGGTTGGGATGAACCATCCCCGAGCACATCACCCGGATGATGCGAACGTTCGGCGGGTACTGCAACCGCGAGGTTCCCGCGAGGTCCGCCCCCGCGTAGGAGCACCAGTTGCAGCAGAACGCGATGACGATAGGTTCAAAACCGTTGTCTCCCATAGTTTCCTCACTCGATGAGTGCGGCGTCCACCATGGCGCCGATGTGCTCTATCTTGAAGTTTCGGACGAAGATGCCTTTCTTGGGACAGGTGGCCTGGCAAACGCCACACCCCTTGCACGCAGACGCGTCTCGTTGGACGGTCTTCTTTATTGCCCCATTCCACATGTATTCAATGAGAGTGAGAGCGTGATATGGGCACGGGTCAATACAGTAGGCGCACCCGTCACAGTTGGCGTCCACGACCTCGGAGATGGTCGCCTCCAGTTCGATTTCCTCCTTTGACAGGATCGTCGCCGCGCGGGCGGCTGTTCCTTGCGCCTGGGAAATGCTTTCGCTCAGTTCCTTTGGAGAGTGGGCTAAGCCGCAAAGAAAAACCCCGTCGGTGGCGAAGTCCAGAGGTCTCAACTTCATGTGCGCCTCGAGGAAGAAGTGGTCTCGGTTCAGAGGGACCTTGAGCATCTTCGCGAGGTCCTCAGCGCTTTCCCTGTGAACGATCGCGGGGGCCAGCACGACCAGGTCTGAGGCGATGGAGAGCCAACCGTTCAGAATCGGGTCGAAAACACGGACGGACAGTTTTGCCTCGCCCTTCGACACATCCGGCGGCTGGTCATCCGGATACCGTATGAACTTGACGCCGGCTTCCCTCGCCAGGCGATAGTAAAGCTCGGCCATGCCGTATGTCCGCATATCTCTGTGCAGAACGTACACGTTCGCCTTCGGGTGACGGCGCTTGATTTCGATGGCGTTCTTGACGGCTTGCTGGCAGCAAATTCGGCTGCAATAGGGACGGTCCCCGCCGCGAGACTCCACGCACTGAACCATGACAATCGTGCCGCCCTCGATTTCGCCGGAAGCAAGCTTCTCCTCGAGCTCCAATTGCGTGACGACTCGAGCATCCTCTCCGTAGAGGTATCCCAGCTCGGGGAGAGGTCGGGCGCCGATTGCCACGATGACGATGCCGTGCTCGATCTCCCTCTTCTCGCCCTGGAGATCAAGAGTCGTCGTGAAATCGCCGACCGAGCCTTCGATACTCTTAATCCGCGCCCCGAGGAAGACATGGATACGAGGATGGCTGACGACCTTCTCGACCAACTCGCGGAGGATGTCCCGCGGCTTTTCACCGGTGGGAAGGAAGCGCACTCTCGCAAAATTGCCGCCGAGTTGGTTTTCTCTTTCGACGAGGTTCACCTCGAAGCCCTGTTCCGCGAGGTTGAGGGCTGCGGTCATACCGCTCATCCCGCCGCCAACGATCAGAGCCGCATGATTCACCGGGATGGACGACTTCTGAAGCGGCTCAATGAGGACAGCCTTCGCAACAGCCATGCGAACGAGGGCCCTTGATTTTCGCGTCGCCTTTTCCGGCTCGTGCATGTGAACCCACGAACACTGGTCGCGGATGTTGGCCATCTCGAAAAGGTAAGGATTGAGTCCGGCCTCGCGAATCGTGTTGCGGAACAAAGGCTCATGTGTCCGCGGAGAGCACGACGCGACGATCACGCGGTTCAAGTTGTGCTCTCGTATAAGCGCTTTGATGCGCTGCTGGGTGTCATTGGAACACGTGTAAAGGTTGTTCTCGGCATGGACGACATTGGGGAGGGTCCGGGCGTACTCCGCCACACTGGGGACATTCACCACCCCCGCGATGTTGGTTCCGCAGTGACACACGAAGACGCCAATGCGCGGCTCCTGCCCGCTGACGTCCGTCTCCGGGGGGAACTCCCGGCGCTCGATCAACGAACCGCGCACATCGGATAAGAGAGCCATCGCTTGGGCCGCGGCGCCGCTCGCTTGAGCGACGGTTTCGGGGATGTCCTTCGGGCCGGTGAAGGGACCGCAGACGTAAACCCCCTCCCGGGCGACGCTCGTCGGGTGAGAGGTGGCGGTCTGGCAGAAGCCAAATTCGTTCAGGGGAAGACCGAACAACCTCGCGATCTCCTCGGCGCCCTTTGGCGGTTTTACGCCGGTGGAGAGGACGACCATATCGTATTCCTGCACACCCCTCTTGCCGTTCTCCGTGACAAAGCACACCTCGAGGTTTTTCGTCTCGTAGATTTCCCGGAGACCGGAAGGTCGGCACTTGATGTATCCAACGCCAGCTTCTTTCGCGCGGGCGTAGTAATCGTCATATCCTTTGCCGAACGCCCTCAAATCAATGTAATAGATGTCGCATTCGAGTCCGGGCGAATGCTCCTTGGAGATGATTGCCTCTTTCGTTGCGTACATACAGCAGATCGAGGAGCAGAAAGAGCAGTTCTCATCCTCCTGCCGGGAGCCAAAACACTGGAGGAAGGCGATTCTCTTCGGCGGCTGATTATCAGAAGGACGGAGCATGTGGCCCATGTGAGGTCCGGTGGCGCTCAACAGTCGCTCGAACTCGAGAGCCGCTACCACGTTGGCGAACTGGGAGTACCCGTACTCGGGTTTCAGGTCGGGATCAAACCGCTCATAGCCGGGGGCGACAATCACGGCGCCGACATCGAATTCCTCGATGGTTTCCTGCTGCTCGTAGTCTATCGCTTCGGCTTCGCAGAATTCCGCGCAGACCTCGCAGGCCCCCGTCAGCAGGTGCACGCAATGCTGCCGGTCAATGAGCGCGCGATTGGGGACGGCCTGCGGGTAAGGAATGTAGATGGATGGACGCGGGATTAGTCTCTCGTTGTACTCATCGGGAATGGGTGTCGGCTCGCGGGTAGCGACGTCTGTCAGCACGATCTTGCCGGTGGGGCAAACAAAATCGCAGGCCCCGCAAATCTGGCAGAGTTCCGTAGGCTTCCCGAAGGGAGAGGAGACTTCTCGCTCCGACCCTCGGCGAACGAAGGTTATCGCCCCCCGACCCATGCGGTCCTCGCACATCCGCACACACTTCCCGCAAAGGATACAATCGTAGTCCTTTTTCGGGAACCGCGTTTCCGTCACGCCATTCTCCGCTGCCAATGTGCGGACCGCTTCTGCGTCAGGGCATCGGGCTAAAAGGATTTCGAGCATGAGCTTTCGGTCTTTCCGGACTCGCTCGCTGTTGGTGCTGACGACAAGCCCCTCTTGAGCCGGATAGGTGCACGAAGCCTGCACCATGGAGCCGCTGCCGCGCGCGATTTCGACCAGACAAACGCGACACGACCCGTACGGCCTGAGAGCCTTGTGGTAGCAGAGGGTGGGGATTTTGATCCCGGCTTTCTGAGCAGCCTCGAGGATCGTTCTCCCGTCCTCCACTTCGACTTTCTGTCCGTCAATAGTCAGGCTGATCACGGCCACACCTTCTCAACGTGAGGAATTTCCGCCCCCTTGTTGTCGAAAGTCTCCCTGCTTTTGAGTTCCTCGGTGTCCAGGGAAAACCGCGTGCATCCTTTGCAGTACGTGTACGTGAAGCGGACACGGGGATTTCCAGCGATCAATGCGCTGAGAGTCTCTGCCATGTTGCCCAACGGCTTACGGTCAATGTGGTCCGCTCGGAAGGTCGCCTTGACGAGTGTCCCTCGTCCCCTCGCGGAAGACACCTTGAGCTTGCCCTCGGACTCGCTCGCCGCCTGAGACAGAAGGGATAATCCAAGCCCGACCTTCTTCCCTTTCTTCGTCGAATAAAAAGGATCGGCGGCTTTTTTCAACTCTTCATGGCTCATGCCTTTGCCGTCGTCTTCGATTTCGATTGTAAGAAGGTTGCTTTCCACATCCTCCGTGACGCGGATATCCACCCGCCTGGCTCCTGCGACCACAGCATTTTCAGCGATATCGAGAACGTGCAGCGAAAGGT
>JAUYEE010000152.1 GCA_030691545.1 bacterium
CGCCGGAAACCGAGTAGGCAAGAAGCGCCGCGACAAGAGCCAGTCCCACAGACCCGACCAGGACTAACCAGCCTTTTCCTTCAGAAGAGGACTCAGCCATTCATGCACTCCCTCGGGAACCAAGCCGCTCGACGTAACCGAGAAGGTTGTTGACCTGTTTTTCCCAGGTGAATTTCGCCAGGACGATTGCTCTTCCCTCTTTGCCGATTTCGGCCAGGGCGCCTTTCTGCACTGCCAGTGCCCGGATACCCCTCGCGATTGTCACGGGCGAGGAGTCCTCAAGGTAGAAGGCGCATTTCGCGTCGCCCATGACAGCTCGGTGAGCCGGCAGGTCTGTCAGGACGACCGGTTTCTCCATCGCCAGGTATTCAAGGAGCTTCAGGGGCGAACTCATCTCCCACCATTTCGAACGGGGAAAAGGCAGCATTCCCGCGTCGCAGGCGGCGATCCATGGCGGAACCTCCTCGTGAGGGACGCTGTCCACCAGTTTGACCACATCAGTCAATCGGTGTTCTTTGGCGAGAGAGCGAATCTCGGCGATTGCGGGACCGTCTCCCACGAAAACAAGGGCCGCGTTGTCGTGTCCTTCCGCCCTCAACAGAGCCAGCGCCCTCACCGCGTCTTGCAGTCCGCGGAATGCGGAGAGAACGCCATGGTACACGATAACGGTCCTATCGTACACACCAAGGCGGGATTTTATGCCCTCGACGCACAACTTGTCAACTCCTGCCGGGTCAAAAAGATCCGCCGCCACCCCCGAGCTCCACACGCCGATTCTTTCTTTGTTGATGCCGAACCGCGACGAAATATCCTGCTGGTAGAGTTCCGTGATGACGGTGATGCCATCATAAAACAGCTTTGCGCAGCGTATGGCCAGCTCATATCTCATCCGGGACACCGAATACCTTGCTCCGGTCAAGTCCACGGGGCAGCTCCGAATGTCGAGCACGAACTTCGTACGTATCAGCCCGGCTTTCGCCAGGACGTTGAGGGGGAGCATCGTCAAGACGCAGAAATGGTCCACCAGAATCAGGTCAGCTTTGCGGAAAACGCCGCCCAAGGTCATCCACAGCACCTGCACCTGGAAGAACAGTCCTCCCAGCGGATCCGAGAACGGCTGTTTCACCAGAAGGGGACGCGGGTTGATCCCCGCGACACGCGGCCGGATGCTTCGGTAACGGCCCACGATCCTGAGACAATGCCCCGCCCGGGCAAAGGCTCTTGCCAGCTCCAGGCGACTCGTTCGGCAGAGCGAGGCGAAATCAAGCTGATTGAACCAGATGGCGTTCACGATAGAGTGACTCGAAGAGGTCCTCGTATTGTCTCATTCTCTCGGGAAGGTTGTGTTCCCGGATGGCGTATGCCCGCGCTCGTTCGCCCATCTCGTTTCGCAGCGACGGATTATCCACGAGCTGTCGGACGTCGGCGATCATGCGAGCGAAATTGCCGGAGCAAATGCCGATTCTCTCCCGCGTCAGGACGCGATCGGGGTCGGCTGAAAGGCTTACGACGGCGACGCCGCGAAGCCATGCCTGGACGAATGTGTTCGGAAAGCCCTCGCTCGTGCTGGTGTTTACCAGGATACTGGCTGAGGCGAGCCATTCGTTCGTTTGGTCGAACGGGACGGCCCACTTCGCTTCCAGGTTCTCCACGCCCCTGGCGAGGTGCGCCAATCGCTCGCGGTAAGTTGCGGATGGCCGCCCTCCTACGAGCACGAATCTCGCCTCGAGATCGCTGCATGCTTTAGCGAGCTCGATGAACATCTCCGGTCGCTTGACGTGTTTTGCGTTGCCTACCCACAGAATGAGGGGCGGATGGGACTTCTCTCCGGGGTTATCGGGAACAGAATGTCCCGTCTTAATCATTGTGCTCTCTCTCCCAAACTTCTCTTTTGCGCGCCGTCGCTGGTATTCATTCTGGACGACGACCGCATCGGCTCGTTTCCTGCCGATGGAGATGAGAGTGTCTCTGACCCAGGCGTCCAAACCGAGAATGAGCCGTCTTATGCCAGTCACACCTTCCTCTTGGCGAAGCCGCCAGAACTTCCTTTTCTCGCAGTCGGGGACCATGGAAGTCGCCCAGACGAATTTGCTTTTCAGGGCTCGCGCCGCCAGGGCTGTCACGAAAGTGTACTCGGTTGCTCCTCTCTGATAGTAAATGTCGGCTCCGATTCGCAGGAGCGTTCGATACAGCTCCCAGCACCGGAGAGGATTGAAGAAGCGAACGGGTTTGAGCTTGTGGACCCAGATACCGTCTTCGTTCTCCCGTTTCGCGGTGGGCTGGCCGCAATCCTGGCTGGTGAAATGAACCGACCAGCCCTTCTCGAGCATGTGGCGGGCGATGAAGAAGGTCTGGATTTCCGCCCCCGCCGGAAAATACTTCGGGAAGAAGGAGACCACGAAACAAATGACCGGCCGTCCGTTTCGGGTTGTCCCTGGGGCGTTCTGCATCGCAGTCAGTGCTCTTTCAAAGACGCCGATGATTGTTTATCCGCGATTCCTCTCTGAGGCGAATGGACGCGACACATTCCGCCTTCGTTTCGCACTCCACTTCGAGCAAAGAGTTGAGGATACCGGCAGAATTAAGGTATCATCCTGTTAGAAAAAGAGTTCCATCAGTAACACGTTTCCCTTGGGTTATGCATTGTACCAAAAATCAGGAGAGATGTCTGGCGGCGAGTCATTCACCGTCGAGGAGAGGACATGAGCCTTAAAGGGGCGCTGTGTCGGCGGGTGTTGATGCCGGTGCGCAGGCTTTTCAGCGCTGAGAGCGCTAAACGCCACCGCCTTCTGCGGGAACTGGAGGAAAGTCAGTGGTGGGCCGCCGCTCGCCTGCGCGACCTTCAGGCGGAGCGTCTCCGCGACATCGGCGGCGCAGCGTGGAAAACCCCTTTCTACAAGAAGCGGTTTAGGGGGTGTAGGCTCTCTCCTTCGAATGACTTCACGCCGGAGGATTTGGCCAAAATCCCTCCGCTGACGAAGGACGACATCCGGAGATACGGGGGGGACCTCCTTGACCCTTCGTGGCCAAAAGAGGACCTTCATCCGCACCGCACAGGCGGCTCCACCGGAGAGCCGATCACGGTGTACGCCGAAACAGACTCGGAGTTCGCCGTATGGGCAATGGTGACCCGGCACAACCGCTGGGCGGGGTGGGACTTTGGGGAGCGGTTCGCGTTACTCTGGGGAGCCACGCGGGACGCGATGCGGATGAAAAAGGCCTTTTTTGAGACGTTCAGCGAGTCGCTCCTGACGCCGAGGCTCTGGCTCAATGCGTTCCGAATGAACAGGGAGCGCATGGCAGAGTTCGCGGACCTTCTGAATCGGTTCAAGCCGCGGTGCGTTCAAAGCTATGCCTCGGCGGCCTTTTTCTTCGCTCAGTACATTCAGGCGACGGGAAAGGAGTTGACGTTCCGTCCCTTTGGCATCATTACATCCGCGGACCCGTTATGTCCGGAGTATCGGCCGGTCATCGAAAGCGTGTTCGGATGCCCCGTGTTCAACCGGTACGGATGCCGGGAGGTCATGACGCTGGCGAGCGAGTGTGAGGCGCACGCCGGATTGCACGTCTGCGCAGAGCACTTCATCGTAGAGATTGTTCGTCCGGATTTTAGTCCGTGCGCGCCGGGGGAGGCAGGGGAGGTTTTGGTCACGAGCTTGACCCGCCGGGCGATGCCCCTGATTCGATACGCCATCGGCGACACCGCGGTTCTCGAGAAGGACGAGCCGTGCCCCTGCGGAAGGCAGTTGCCTCGGCTGCGGGAGGTTCAGGGGCGTGCCTCGGACATTTTCCGCCTGCCGGGAGGGACCATTGTTCACGGAATCTTCTTTTCCTCGATCTTCTACGGAAACACCATGGGCGTGCAGAAGTTCCAGGTTCTCCAGGACGCACTCGACCATTTTGAGATTAAGCTGGTGGTGGATGAGCGATTTCAGAAGGCGGTGGTCGAGAAGTTCCGGAAGGAGATCGAGGAGTTTCTCGAGCCGGGCATTCGACTGGACTTTCGATTTGTGCCGGAGATCGAGCCCGGACCAACCGGCAAGCACAGATTCGCTGTGTCCAAAGTGAGTTGAGCCGAGGACGAAACCCCAGATGAACGCAGATGGACACAGATAACTGTCAATCCGCGTTGATCCGCGTCCGTCTGCAGTTTCTCTGTGATGCAAGAGCCTCTTATGAGATACGATTCTTTTTCGCGAAGGATGCTGCGGTGGGGCCGGAACACGGTTCGGGATTTGCTGAACCGGCCGGCAGAGCGCGCCAGGCGCCATGAGGAGGCCTCTTTTGTGGGTCTGCCACTGGATGCGGGCCAAAGCTCCTTCTTCGGCTACTACACTCGGTCGCCATGGAATCGCAACGGGGATATTCTGTTTCAGGAAACGAGGGGCCGGGGAACGCGGGCGAGCCTCAAGCATCCGCTCGTGGTCAAGGTCTTTTGCCCCATAACAAGCGAGGTGATTTCCCTGGGCGAAACGTACGCCTGGAACTGGCAGCAGGGGTGCATGCTCCAGTGGCTGGGGCCGGAAGACGGCTGGGTGATTTACAACGCATACGCGGCGCAGGACGACGCCTATCGCTCTGTTATCGTTGAACTGACCAGCGGCCAGACGAGGACAATCTGCCGGCCCATCTACTCGGTGAACCCGCAGGGGACGCACGCTCTGACCCTCAACTTCTCGCGGCTGGCAAGACTCCGCCCCGACTATGGATATTTTAACGCGAAGGCATCGGAGAAGCTCGACCTCTCCGAGGATGGTATCTGGGCGGTGGACCTGGTCCGCAATGAAAGCCGTTTGATTCTCTCCCTGAAGGAAACTGTCGAATTCGAGCACTCGCATGGCATGGATGGGGTCGAGCACAAGGTCAACCACATTGATATTTCGCCGGATGGGAAACGCTTTCTTTTTCTTCACAGGTGGTTCACCGACCGGGGCAAAATGACGCGGCTTCTGACGGCGGATGTAGAAGGCAACAACCTATGCTGTCTGGCGAATGACGAGATGGTCTCTCACTGTATCTGGAAGAACGAGAGGCAAATCCTCGCGTGGGCGAGAAAGAAAGGAATCGGCGACAGGTATTTCCTTGCCACCGACCAGTCGCCCGACTATGAGATTATCGGGGAGGGGCAACTCAATGAGGATGGCCATCCCTCGTTTTCTCCGGACGGGCGATGGCTTTTGACCGATACGTATCCGGGCAAGGACAGGATGTCCGCTCTCATCCTGTTTGACCTGCGGGATGAGCGGCGGATCGAACTCGGGTCCTTTTTTCAGCCTTACCGATTTTCAGGTGAGATTCGCTGCGACCTTCACCCTCGCTGGAGTCCGGACGGAAGGTTTGTGTCCTTCGATTCCTGCCACAGCGGGCGAAGGAGGTTCTACGTTATGGATGTGAGCGAAATCGTCGGGCGCGAGTGACCTGTGCTATGCAGGCTTGGCTCTTCGTACGCGCAGCAATCGTGCGCGGGATGCAGGCGGGGACGCCTGCGCTACCCTCTCCTATGCCGGAGACGATTGACGAACTTCGGAAGGGGTTGCGGGATCAGGCTTACAAGCCACCACCGAAAGAAATACCATCGCCCGAACCAAACGCCGGTCTCCCGAAGGTCCCTCAGCATCTGCCTTCTCCCTCGCTCCCTGAGGTCGTAGCGAAGCATCCGGCGATGAAATTTGCGCAGCAGGGCGAGGGATTCGCGTCTCTCCCGTTCGGTGAGCACACGGTCGCGCAGCATCATTTTGTGCCGCGCACGAGCAATGTCGGTAAAAGCATAGGATGAGAACATCAGGTTGTCGTTCAACTGCCGCCTGACGCGAGCGAAGGAGCCGCAGAAATAGGCGAAATTGCCCCTGAGAGACAACCGCGACCAGAGCTCGAGGTCCTCGGAAACCCAGAGCGATTCGTCCATCATTCCTGCCCGAACATAGTCGTCTCTTCGCAGCATAGTTGTCTGATTCGGGACGAAATTACCCCGAGTCAGAAGGCGCTGGTACGGTTTCTCAACGGTGAGCCACTGCCCGGGCTCGAAGGGCAGTTCCTGGACAGTCTTCAGGTAGCTTTTGCCCGGATGAGTGTCAGAAATGATGTCGCCGAAGGACACAATGACTTCCGGATGCGCCCGCATGAAAGCGGATTGTTGGGCGAGCCGCCCCGGCAGCATCAGGTCGTCGGAGTCGAGAAACGCAATCAGCCCCGAGTCGGCGGCGAGGACCCCGGCGTTTCTGGCACTCGCGGGTCCGCCGTTCTCTTTGGTGATGACGCGAACCGGGTCGCCATAGGAGCGAGCGACCTTTGCCGTATCGTCGGTGGAACCATCGTCCACGACGATAACTTCAAACGGGAACCCGGTTTCCTGGGACAGGACGGATTCAATCGCCTCGCCGATGCAACGCGCGCGGTTGTAAGCGGGAATCACAACGCTGACTGATGGATTTCGGATCTCGGATTTCGAATTCGCCATCGGCGTTCATCTGCGTTCATCTGCGGTTCGTTCCACTTAGTCTAATAACTCGCTACAGACTGTGTCGCTCAAGGACTTGCGCCAGGTAGTCCGCGTTTTTCCTGGCGTTCTCCTTGATAACGGGCATTCGCTTCTCAAGTGTGGCTCTGACCTCGGCCTCTCTGTCAATCAATTTCTGGAGCATCTTCTGAAGACTTTCCAGCGAGAGGTCGCTCACCGGAAGAACAAAGTCCTCGTGCCCGAGCACGTCGCGGTTAATGCCGCGGGATTTCATGCTGTAGGAGAGAGAAATTGTCGGCACGCCGCTGGAGAGAGCCGCGATGGTCGAATGCGTCCGCGAGCCGATGAAGAAACGGCAGCGGGAGATAACGTACTTCATCTCCCGGGCGCGCAAGGACGCATCCGCGAGGACAAGGCGATCGGGCTTTCCTATCTCTGCCCTGATTTGGCTGAGGAAATGATGGTCGTTGCGGTTGATTGGAGCTGTCGCGCGGGTGTCTATGACGTGGGGGATCAATGCTACGGACATTCCTAATTTCTCGATGGCGTGGTTGATGAAGTCCACGAGTGCGCTGCTGCGATCACGATTCTGTCCCTGGCCGTTCGCGCGGACGCCGTGGAAAAGCGCGCACGGCCCACTGAGCCGGCCGCTACGCTCGTCCGCGAACGCGGGCAGGCCGTCGGCGACGTATCGCCAGAGCATGGAGCTGACGGACAATCCCAACCAGTCCGTGCTCGTTTTGCCAATCGGGTACGCCTGGACAGCGGGGGTAGCCAGCGGTTCAAGGAGAAACGCGGGGTCCGCGACGGCGCGGACATTTGCCGTGATTCCAACCGAAGCAAGATATTCGATGGTCAACGACTCGCGTGCCGTGATAAGCGCGGTGTCCTTGAGAACCTCGACGACTTTCTCTCGGACCACAGGATCATCAAATCGTCCTATCGTAGCCCCCCAGATAACGTCTTTCGTGCCTTGTTCGCGTGCGTATTTCAGGACGTCCAGATAGTATCCCGGGAAAGGACTGTAATCCGTCGTGTAGTTGTCACCGCCAACGGACAACACCGCGTCAGCTCTGCGGTATTCGGCCCGGAGGTGACGATGAGCGGACCGCCAGTCTCCGGCGGGCAAACGGAAAAACCGCCGCGCGACTCTCAGGTACCAGTGCGGGCAGCGCCACCTCTCGGGGGTGATGTTCCGAAAACGAACGCCCTCCCACCGGTCCTCAGAGAGACGATCATTCGCCCAGTCGAAGCTGACAACGGTGAAGGTCGGGGCGATGAAACGCTCGCGCAGGAGAGCGAAGGTCGCCTCGAGAATCGCCTCGCAGCCACGATTGTAGATTCCACTGTGGCCGACGAGGAGAAAATGTCGTTTTTGTTCCTTCTTGCTTGTCATAGTCCACCAAATAAGAACGAAATCATCAAGCTGCCACGCCGCTAAAGACGAGCCACCCGCCGTCTCGCCGCACGCCAGGCCCGCTGCGCGTGCAAGTAAGCTGCAAGAACAGAAATCCACAAACGGCGAGGTCGTCCCTCAAGGTCGAACGCCAACCGACAAATCCGGGCCCGGGCGCCATGCTTGATCTTGGCCAGCCGTTCTTTCAGCCCCCCCGGAACAACTGCGCGCGGGAAGGAACGGGGGATTCTCAGACCATTCCTCTCTGCCCGCGCCACCCGAAGAGGAAGATATGTAGTCTTGTAGGCGAGAGCCCCAGACTGCGATTGCCGAACGCGCGCAATGGTGATGGGGCGGAGGAAAGCCCCGCTTTCCTTGGCACCTTGCATCAGCCGCGAGACCTCCGGATGGCGCGCCACGACGATGGAGGTGCCATGCACATCGCCTGTGTACTCCGGCAACCAGGCGTCCATGAATGTCGCGTCGGCGAGCGGCGCGAAAAGGTCGTCGCAGAAATCGCACGCACGGGGCACAAAAAATCGCCCCGTCCAGAGGGCGCCGTACAGTCCGTCGAAATAGAGAAGGTTTGACCAGTTCCCCTCAGCATGTTGTGCGCGGAAGGCGAAGTTCGTTGCCTTGTGCGAACGAGCGGAGTAACGGAAGTCCACCATCTTCACTTTCGCCTCCGTGAGACGCGCGGCCGCCAGAAGGAAACCTGTAAAATGTTTGCTCACGCCGTGCCCGCACGCCAACGCGAAGACGTATCGTATTCTCTCTCGCAGGAGGAGCACAGCGCGCTGGGCCTTTCGGATTGCCGTGACAGCGCAAGGTAGTGCGACGATAGCGTACCTTCCCTCGTTGCGAAGAACGTCCTTGAGAACGGAAGAGAACTCGACCGGGTAGTAGCGGCTGCTCGAGCAGTAGGACAGTTCTGCGGCAGAGGAAACAATGACAGGCTCAAATAGCCTGTCGTTTTTCGGGGAACGCCCGACGCAAATCGCCGCGTTAATTTTGTCTTTCTGAAAAAGCTGTTCGAGAGTCCAGGTCGCCATCCCCCCTGACGCGGACTTCATTCGATGCCGAGAAGAATAACCGACGCAGCATTCGATGAAACCGCCGATGTGAGGGTCTCGTCCCATCTTGGCGCCCGGACCAAACAGCTCCTCCGGGAGGAGCGGCTCGCCCACCTCCAGAGCCGGGCAGACTTTCAGGCAGAGCTGGCAGTGCGCGCACTTGCCTGTCAAGACCGGCACAAGCTCACCGAGCGTGTTAAATCTCATCTCAAGGGCTTTGCCCCGGCAGACTGCTGTGCAAACGCCGCAGCCGCAGCACAACGACTTCGCGACGACTTCTGTGACAACGTTGCGCTCAGTCACTCGTTTTTTCCTTCCCGCGATTCAGCATTTTCCGAACCTGGGACCAGATTGCCGACAGCTCCGATTTCTCCTCATCGCTGAGCGACCAGAGATAGATGAGCAGAGCATAAGACGCGAAGCACAGGATGCCGAGAAGAATAACAGCCGGCCAGGTCTGCAAAACAAAAAGATATTGTAGCAGAAGGGCTATCGCGGCTCCCGGCACACACGCCAATATCGGACCCGGGAAAAGCCGGAAGTAGTCTCTGAGTTTCACATTGCAGAGACGGCAGGCATACCAGGGAACATACACCGTGTTCTTACCTAAGAGGCAGATTGTTGAGCCGAGAGCAATGCCGACGATTCCAAGGCGGAGACTGAGAGCCAACCAGAGGGAAAGTCAAACGTTCGCCACGCCCGCACCGAGGGAGACGAAGGCAACGCCTTGAACCCGCCCCATCGCCAGAAACATCGAAAACGCAGGCATCACAGAGAGATTGATGACCGCGGGCAACACGAGAACCCACAGGACAGATACCGCTTGCCGGATAGTCGCTTCGTCAACTCCTTTCACATGTCCGATCCAGGCAGTCATGAAGGGGATCGCCAGCACGCAAAGAAAAATGGAGGTCGGGGCAATAATCAGGTGCATCACCCGGGTCGCCTTGAGGAGAACCCCGCGAAGACGTTCCTCCTGTGCGGTTGCGTAGAACGAGGTCAGGAGAGGGCCCAATGCATAGACGGAAGTCTCAGCAAACCCTCTCATGAGCCGAGCGACCTGGGCGCCGAAATTGTACGTGGTGACCTCCTCATTCCCGATGAACCAGTTGATGAGGACGATGTCGGTGGCTATGAAGAGCAAGGTGCTGATTTTCGAGATGAGGAGATAGAAACTGAAGGCGGCAACCTCCCTCATTTTTTGTTTTGAAAAGAGATGCCAGGAGGTCTTCAGACCGGGCAACATGCGATACCCGGTAAGAAGATTGGCTACTCCCTGAACAGAGGCGGCAGCAATCATTCCAAGGGCGACGTAAATGGTGTTTGCGCCGATGAGCGAGAACAGAAGGACGACGGTTGTGACCTTGCCGAGGAGGCCTGCGACGTAGAAGAGATTGCGCAGGTCGAAGCGCTCCCTGTAGTACATGCCGGCGCCGAAGGGGCTTGATAGCGCGGTGACGAAGAAGCTGACACCGGCCAGGAGCATTGTCCAGCGGCTACGGATTTCCCATCCGGGCTCGACCCTCAAGATAGTTGGGAAGTAATAGCTCATCGCCAGGATGGGAAGAGTCGCCACGAGGCAAAGACCAACGAGAAGGAAGAAGGAGGTACTGAAGTAGCGGTTTGCCTCGTCAATCTCTCGTCGTGCGCGGTGGAGAGTGACGTATCGTCCAACGGAAGTGGCGACGCCGGAAGTGAAAAGCTCGAGAAAGGGAAGGATGGAATACATGACGAGGGGAACGATGGCGAAGGCCCCTTTTCCGAGCCGGTCCACCATGAAAGGAATCAGGAAAAGCGAGATGACAAAGGCGAAACCTCGCCCCGCCACGTTATAGAGACAGTTGAGGAAAACTCGTTGTTTGGTGTCCACAGCTCAGACTCGCGCTTTCGCCGGTTCGCGCGGTCGCCATGCCTCGCGACCCGCGATGCGCTCGTTCCGGCGGTTCAGTCGAAGAATTCGTCTTCCGGATCGAAGGGAGGGATCGCCACCACGACAATCCGGAGTTTGCCGACGGCTTTGTGCCGCGTTCCTGCGTTGATGAGGACTGCGGAGCCGCGTTTCACGGGGTGGCTCTCGCCGTTGAGCAGGATTTCTCCCTCCCCTTCGAGCACGAAGTAAATCTCGCACATATTCTCGTGATAGTGTTCTTGAGCGTCTCTTGAAATCTCGACAACGTGCAGGGTAGCAACGTCGTTCTCCGCTCGTACCAGGCCGCGGCGGGACAAACCACACGGGCACTCCACGGCCCGGAGGTCGTAAACATTATCCATGATGAAGGGCAGGTTCATTCTGCATCTCCTGAGTTGAACTTTTTGTCGCGGGTGCGGCTATCCCTTTTCGCACTCGATGTAGAAACGACTGTGTTGCCCCACTTCCGCCTCCGTGCTTCGGGTGACATTAAACATGGAAAGAAGGTCCGTCAATTCGCCAATGGACCGAAAATGATGGGCATGGGGGTCACTTTTCCGCGGCTTGACCAGAAAGGGCAGCAGAGGCATCCGTCTGGACAGGTTCTTCACTGTGGCCGCGAAACCATACTCACGCCAGAAGTCTGCGATTCGTGGGAGTAGCGACTTCTCCCTCTTCGTTGTGCGAGAAGCGCCCTCTTTTGTCGCCATCAGGAAGAGCTTCCCTCCTACCTTCAGACACCGAAAGATTTCGTGAAATACATCCGCGGGACTCATGAAATGGTCCACTGCCGCTGTGCTGACACAGATATCAAAGACATTCGACCGAAAAGGGAGGTACTCACCAACGCCGACAACGTACGAGAAATCAATTTCCTTCTCTCTCGGATACAGCTCCACGTGGTACCGATGCAGGAAATGAATCCGCGGGTCCAGATTGAAATAGTTGATTTTTTCCGGATAGTTCCATTCAATCACACGGTGGATTCCGTTGGCGCCGCCGACATCTAAGATGGAAACGTTTTGGCTGTCCCTCATATCGCACCAATCGTAAAAACTGCGATACGCGGCTCGAACGGTCAGATGACTCTCCTTTGACCACTTCGCATAGAACCGCAGATAGCCATCCTCAAGATTTTCCCATCTCTGCCATCCGTTACCGCAGAGCAAAAAGGGCGGCAACAGGATGGGGATATTTCCAAGGACCCTGTATCTCCTCGCGCATCCGCGGCACATCAGGCTGTCTGCTGCCCTCTGGATGATGTCGTCCCTGCAACAGGGGCAAGCCAGGAATTCCAAATACTTGTTCACCGCTCTGGCGTTGGGCAGAACTCCACTCGGCATATTCGTCTCGGGCACCGTGGTTTGCTCAGAGTCCAGCTCTATTATCGTGGCATCGCATTATCGCGCCCTTTCAGGGCTTCGTCCTGGAGAAGATGCCAAGCCCCCAACGGGGCGAAGCAGCTTAGCACGGACTTTCGCAAATACAGTCACATGCCGTTGGCGACGGTCCGGATGGGCACCACCCACCCCAAACGACGCTCTCGCTTGCCGGACTTCAGCTCAGGTTCAGCACGAGGAGCTTCAGCTCCGTCATCTCTTCTATAGCATATTTGACCCCTTCTCGTCCCATGCCCGAGTTCTTGACTCCTCCGTACGGCATGTTGTCCACGCGGAATGTGGGATAGTCGTTTATGATTACCCCGCCCACGTCCAGTTCGTAGAAGGCGGAGTGAACCCGGCGGATGTCCCGAGTGAAAACGCCCGCCTGGAGACCATAGACGGAATCGTTCACTCGCTTGAGGGCTTCGCCGAAATCTCTGTAGGCGTCGAGCGTCACGACAGGCCCGAAAGCCTCTCGGCAGCTTATCTTCATTTGCGGGTCAACGTTCGTCAGCACGGTCGGCCCGATCACGTTTCCCTTTCGTTTTCCGCCGCAGAGGACCTTCGCTCCTCCGTCTTTCGCCTCCTGAATCCATTCCATGACCCTATCTGCCGAAGCCGAATCAATCATCGGCCCGACTACAGTCGTTCGCTTGCGCGGGTCGCCAACCCCGACTTTCTCTTTGATTGCCCTGAGAAACCGCTTCCTGAACGCGGGGAAGATTGCCTCCTCCACATAGATTCTTTGGACCGAAATGCATATCTGCCCCGCATAGGCAAAGCTCCCAATGGCGATTCTCTCCGCGGCGAAATCGAGGTCGCAATCGCTGTGGACAATTACTGCCGCGTTTCCCCCCAGTTCCAGCGTGATTTTCTTTTTGCCGCACTTGCTCTTCAGTCCCCAGCCCACTTCATCGCTTCCTGTGAAGCTGATTTTCTTGATTCGCTCATCGGTCAAGAGCTTCTGTGCCACCCCCACCGATGACGGCACAACGTTGATCGCCCCTCTCGGAACGCCCGCTTCCGTGCAGATGCGTCCAAGAATTAGCGAAGAAAATGGGGTCTGCGAGGCAGGGCGAACCACGACCGTGTTTCCCGCAGCCAGCGCCGGCGCCACTTTATGCGCCACGAGATTCAACGGGAAATTGAAAGGCGTGATGGCTGCGATTGGCCCAAGAGGAAACCGCCTCGTTATGCCAGTTCTGCCAGCGGCCGCGGCTGTGATGTCCAGAGGAATGACCTCTCCGCCGATTCGCTTCGCTTCTTCCGCCCCGATGGTGAATGTCAGAATGCAGCGGTCCACTTCCCCTTCCGCATACGTGATTGGCTTTCCCGCTTCCGCGACAATCGTGTTGACAAGCTCCTTCCGAGCCTCCTCCAATCCGTGGACAATTCTGACAAGGATGTCTGACCTCTCGTATGCTTGAAGTCTCTTTGTCGTCTCAAAGGCAGCGGCAGTGGCGGCGATCGCCGCTTCCATTTCCTTTTCACCGGCGCGACAAACGTTGCCCACGAGCCGACCATTATAAGGATCGCGGATGCCAGCCTTTTCCCGCGACTCCACCCATTCTCCATTGATGAGCAATTTTCTTTGCCGTGTCATCTTCTTCTCCAGCATAGCCTTGGAAGCGGGTCCTTGCCCGCCCCGAAACGGCGTGCTCTTATACCTGCTATCTCAGCGGCGACGGGGCGGTTCATTCTTCACTCGCGATCGGGCGCGCTGTCTTCGATGTCCCCGCTGCCCGCTTGGTCAATCGGGGCAAAGGGATTCTTGATGTACTTTTGCTGACAGGGTGGACAAAGGTGGAATTTGAACGTCTTGTATATCTGGTCCTGGAGCTCCTGGGGGTCTTTGTCTTTCAGTTCCTCGATCAAACCCCGGATTTCATCCGTGTGGTCTTTCAGCATATCCACGAGGTCAATCTGGAGCGGTTGATAAATCGCGTGGACCTCGATGTTCAGTTCGTAGATAACATCCCTATCCTTTAACGATCGTCCGCAGAGGTCACAGGTATAATGAATCACTTCGCGTCTTCCTTTCCATCGCCGCGGTTCGTGCCGTCAACCTCCGGGAACAGGTTCGGGTGGAGTCGCCGGGCGAGTTCTTTCAGTCCGACGATGAAAGCGGGTGACGGCTGACCCAGCAGGTCCGTGGGGATAGCGTGCACCCGCCCCTCCCTGACCGCCGACACATTCTGCCATACCGGATGTCTGCGGAAGCGGCTCAGCGTGTCGCGCACCTTGTCGGGGGATTCCTTGTACTTGTCCTCCCCGAGGATTACAACGTTCGGGTCTGCGAGGACGAGCTTCTCCAGGCTCAGCGAGGGCCATGCGTCTCTTTCGTTTCGTGCCACATTGTTCCCTCCCGCTATGATGATAAGTTCATGAACCAAGCTGCCGGGGCCCGCTGTGCGCAACGGCTCCTCCTGGCCCACCCAGAGAACGCTGGGTCTGTCGTTCTCATTTAGGGCATCCACTTTTTCGCGGATTCGCTGCATCTCCTCCCGAATCGCAGCGGTGAGCCGATTTGCCGGGTCGCTGACGCCGGTCAACCTCCCAACGGTCTCAACGTCCGAGAGGAGTTGAGAAACGCTTCGCGTATCGAGGCAGAAAACCGGGACGCCATGGTGGCGGAGTTGTGCGATGACATCCCGCGGATTCCCTCTTGCCGCGAAAACGATGTCCGGCTTCAGGGCGACAATTCTCTCGACGCTCGGGTTGGTGTATCCGCCGACGCGGGGCACGCCGCGCACTTTCTCCACGTCTCCATAGAAGTCTGTTACCCCGACAAGGTTCTCTCTCAGACCGAGCGACAGGAGAATTTCTGTGTTGCTTGGCGCCATCGAGACGATGCGACGCGGATACTCGCGAACAGAAATGGTTCTCCCCAGCGCGTCCGTTGCCGAAGCGAGGGCCGTTTGGGTCTCAGTGGAGGAGGAATCCCGGCGACAACCCTGCTGGAGAACCATCGCCAGGGACAGTAGAAAGGCGAGACGCATTACCTTGTACATCACCCCTCTCTCAGCGCATGCCGGGAGGATGTTGCTCTAAGGAAGCGGGGTCGGCCGCACTGCCGGGTCAAAAGCTCCTCGCTCAGTCGAAGGGTCGTTGGCTCGGATGAGGCGATAATCACCGCTGCCCCCGTCTGCACGAATGCCGAGAAACTACGCGGCTTGCTTGGCAGTTTTCCTGTAGGCAAGAGAAATCCCCTGAATCACGACTCCCGCGGCCAGGAGAGCGAAAAAGACGATGGAGAACTTGTCGAAGTCAAGGGAGATGTCTCCGAGCACTACGAACTCAGTCATTGCCGGTCGCTGTGTTTCGTCCAGGAGAACCAAGGCGCACGGGGCGACGCACACGGCGCCAAGAGCCGATGTGGCAAAAATCAGCAGAATCTTGTACAGCTTCACCGCCAGGATGGCGCCGACAATGAACCCGCCAAGCCCGAAGAACGGCACCAGGTCCTTCTCGCCTATCATGTAAGCCACGAGAGACGCGATCCCGCCGGTCGCCGTCCCCGCGAGGATGATCGCCACAACGTATTGCACGACCAACGCCATCACCGCCGCCCCAACCCCGGAAGCTATTGCGATGCCGATGTTCTCGGAGAAGTAATATCCTGCCCAGGCCCCGGCCACGAAACACAAACCCGCAATGACACCCTTGCAGATTCGCTCCCCGAGAAAGAGATAGAACAGCCCGATGATGAGCATCGCTGGGAAGGCGTACCCTGGAACAGACCAGGCGCCGACTTCTTCGAGGGCGCACTCAATCTCAGACATGATGTCTTCTGTGGGTATATCAAGCATGTTTTTCGCGACGACGAAGGTTCGCCTTTCCCAGAAGTCAACGATTTGGGCGCCGGGGTCTGCCGTGAAGCATTGTGTTCTGATGACCGCGATTGATCTCATATCAAAGCGCGTGCCTGCCCGACGCTCTATCCAGAAAGTGACCCAGGCGGCGGAGCGCGCAACGGATCGCGACCACGAAGTCCCTATATAACGCAGGGGAACGGAAAATGCAATGATGAAATGGGCAGGGGGTGGTGCGGGATAGAGTCTCCCCGCTTTATCGGGGGATGCCTTCTGCGAGATGCAGGTGCTTACTTCTTCCAGCGATCAACTTTGTCTTTGCTGGCGTCGGTGTTATAGACGTTCTTTTCCTTGGCAGCGACGTTGATAACCCCCTTGACGCCCTCGACAAAGTCACTGGTGTCGCCCTTTCGCTTCTGATGCCAGAAACAGCTCACCAGAGGAACGAAACCGTGCGACCGAGAGGGACCGGTCAGTTGGTCCTTGCGAACCTTTTGCCAGTTAAAGCCTGGCGCCCAAGTCGGACAGATGTTGTTGACGAATTCATACAGGTAGCTGCAATACTCGATGTCCCGATTCCGCGGAAACCGGTCAAGCACCTTAGTGTTGTACCTCGTGTCGTCGGTTTCCCTGAACTCGTACTGGTCCGACACCCACCAGGGCATGCTCCCGTCGGCTCCCTTGTGCGAATCGTAGGGCGATTTGTCGCCGTTGGTGCTGTAATCCGCCGGGCAGAGGTACATCTCCTTCGAACTGACGTACGAAGGATAAAGGTTCGAGAGCCAGTCCGGGAAATCCTGGTTCGCGACCTGGTAAAGGTCAATGGCGTGGGCGAACTGCTTGAGATTGTTGGCGCATTTGGCCATTTTGGCTTTTTCCCGGGCTCTCTGAATGGCGGGAAACACAAGCCCGGCCAGTATGCCGATGATGGCGATGACCGCCAGCATCTCAACAAGGGTGAACGCTTTCTTCCTAAATAACTTCATGTTCTCATCCTTTGCCGGTGAAGGGGAACCCCATGGTCTCGCCCTTGGACGGACGTCATTATCGTTCTGCGGCGCGCCTCCGCGATGGCAACCCGGTCGCGCGACACACGCCCTTATCTTTCCACGAGCTCGGTGCACACCTATATTATCTCACAATTTCGTCATCGCGGCAACCTGTTCGCGCGATTTTTTCTCGCGGCTTGGGCGTTTGCCCGTTGACAGGTGCAGGCGACGCGCGCATAATAAGCTTAAAAGCGCGCGATAGCACGTCGAATGCTCAAAAGCAGAAGGGGGTGATTTCCGTGGCGAAGCCCAAACCGAAAGCGGCTGTGAAAAAGCCAGCGAGATGCGCTGCCAAGACAAACTTGGGAAAGGCATGCGTGAACTACGCTGTTGGCCGCTCGAAGTACTGCAAGATGCACCAGAAGAAAAAGTGATCGTCGGGGTTTGCTGAAGGGATGCCCGTTGTCCAGGACTGGACGATGGGCATCCCTCTCCGGACGGATGGACTTTCGTGGTCGCTACGGCAGAAGAACGCCTCGTTTCGGAAGCCGCGCAGCCTCACCACCCCTGACCCGCCGTTTCCCCTTACCCGCCAACCGAAAATGTCGCGTCATGGAACATCCACGTCAAAGAAATAGCCGTGACTTTTCAGATAGATGACGACCTGCCGAAGGCTACGCTCAACGCCGAGCTGGCGGCAGTCCTCCACAAGCTCCGCGTAAATCTCCCGGCATTTTTCCGAAATCGCCTCGGGGCTCATCGCGCGATAGATATTGTACTCGGCGTGGTCTTCCGACCTGTCGAGGAAGTCGTCGTAAATCTGAAACAGCAAACCGAATGTGGTTCCCGTCCGGAGGCCGAGTTCGCATCGCGGCGTTCCGACAAAGGGCAGCCCAAACGACAGCGCGAAAAGACAGCCCGTTTTCATTTCCGCCATCTTTCGGTAGGAGCCGAAATCGAAGCCGCCCTCCGCCAGCATCTGCTCCATCATCACGCCGGTGATGAGTCTCTTGACGGCATCCACGCTGATTCCGATGACGGCGGTGTTATGCTTTGTTTGCAGAGCGTACTCGATGCTCTCGCAGATGAAGTGGTCGCCGATGAGAACGGCGTCCGAATTGGAGTACAGGGAGTTCAAGGAGGGCTCGCTTCTCCGCTCGCTTGCCTCGTCAATGACATCGTCGTGGACGAGGGACGAGAAGTGAAGCAACTCGATGAGCACTCCGTACCGCTTGACGTCCGCCAGCTCGCACAATCCTTCCTCGGCGATAAGCAGAGGAATCACGGCGCGAATGCGCTTGGCTTTTTCGCTGAGGAAAATGCGGTTGGCGGCTTCAAGCATCTCGGCAACCTGGGAGTCAAACCTTCTTTCCGCAAGGAAGTCGAGGTGGCACTCATTGATGATGGTCTTGAGCTTCTCGATTTTCTCGAGGACCTCTTTTTCCGATACACTGGGGACGTTGCCCACCGTTTTCTCCTGAGCGACGATTCCTGTTGGTCACGGCAGCCCCAACGAAGCCGTCGGCCCGTTCTCGCGGCCGCCGCCGGTTTCTCTATGTTCCCAGCTCCGACGAACCCATGTACGCCACCTGCTCCGCCGTGAGCTTTTCGAGGGCGATGTTCATGGACTTCAGTTTCAGGGTGGCGACGGTCTGCTCGATTGTTTCGGGAACCGAGTGAACCTTCGCAACAAGTTTGTGTCCGTTCTTGGCCACGTGTTCGACACACAGCGCTTGCGTCGCGAAGCTCATGTCCATGACCGAAGCCGGATGTCCCTCCGCAGCAGCGAGGTTCACCAGCCTCCCCTCGGCGAGGAGGTAGATTTTTTTCCGCGTGCCCTTTAAGGTGTACTCGTCAACCGAGGGCCGCACGCTTTTGCGGACGCCGGACGAGAGACTCCTGAGCGCGGGAATGTCTAACTCCACATTGAAATGTCCGGAATTGCAGACAATGGCTCCCTCTTTCATCAGGCGGAAGTGTTCTTTTCGGATGACCTTCGTGTTCCCGGTGACCGTGCAGAAAACCTCGCCAACAGCCGCGGCCTTGTTCATCGGCATCACCCGAAAGCCATCCATCGTCGCCTCCAGCGCACGAATGGGATCTATCTCAACGACGATGACATTGGATCCCATTCCTCTGGCACGAAACGCCAGGCCTCGGCCGCACCAACCGTACCCCGCGACCACAAAGTTTTTTCCCGCCAGCAGAAGGTTGGTCGCCCGAAGGATGCCGTCAATCGTGGACTGCCCTGTTCCGTACCGATTGTCGAAGAGAAACTTGGTCTTCGCATCGTTGACGGCAATGACCGGGAATTTCAGTTTGCCCTGCCGGTCCATGGCGCGCAGGCGATTGACGCCGGTGGTAGTCTCCTCCATGCTCGCCAGAATCTGCGAGGCGACCTTCGGATAGTCCGAGTTGATAGAGTGAACGAGGTCGGCTCCGTCGTCCAGTGTGATCTGCGGGAAATGCTCGATAGCCGCGCGAATGTGCTTGTAGTACGTGGCGCTCCCTTCACCCTTGATGGCGAAAGTGGAGATGCCGTAATCCTTCACCAGCGACGCTGCGACGTCGTCCTGTGTCGAGAGGGGGTTCGAGGCGCAGAGGACGACATCGGCCCCGCCCGCTTTCAGGGTCCGGGCGAGGTTGGCGGTCTCGGACGTGATGTGCAAACAGGCCGAAACCTTCAGCCCCCGTAGCGGTTTTCTCTTCGCGAATCTCTCCCGGATGGTTTGCAGGACCGGCATGTCGTGGTCGGCCCACTCGATTCGTTTCTTCCCTTCTCCTGGGGAAGCGCCGTCCTTGACGTCGCAAGGGATAGCTTTTCTCATGACTTGTTTCCTCTGGGGTTTTTCGGTCGCACTTCGCCGTTACGCTTTCTGCCACGCCCCGGCGTGGCGATGCCGGCCTCGCGCCTCAGGACCTCCGCCTTGTCAACCGCCTCCCAGGTGAACGCCTTGCCATTTCTGCCAAAATGCCCGTAACAGGCCGTTTTCTTGTAGATGGGTCTGCGGAGGTGAAGGTGATGGATGATTCCCTGTGGCGTCAAGTCGAAGTGCTTCCGGATGAGCTCCTCGATCTGGCAGTCGGGGATTCGCCCTGTTCCGAAGGTCTTGGCGGATATGGCGAGGGGTTGCGCGACGCCTATCGCGTAACACACCTGAACCTCGCATTCATCGGCAAGCCCGGAGGCGACGACGTTCTTGGCGACGTACCGGGCGGCGTACGATGCGCTTCGGTCAACTTTTGTGGGGTCCTTTCCCGAAAAACATCCGCCGCCGTGAGGGCATCTCCCCCCGTAGGTGTCCACGATGATTTTTCGACCGGTGACGCCGGTGTCGCCGCGAGGCCCCCCAATCACAAAGCGGCCCGTCGGGTTGATGTGGAACACAGTGTCTGAGTCAAGCATCTTCTCGGGGATCACCACTCGAACCACTTTCTCGATGAGGTCCTTCTCGATGTGAGCGTGCGAGACTTCAGGAGTATGCTGGGCGGACACGACAACCGCTTCCACGCGAGCGGGTTCCTTTCCGTTGTATTCTACCGTGACCTGGCATTTCCCGTCGGGACGCAGGTAAGGGAGGGTCTTCTTGTGTCTCAACTCAGCTAACCCGTGCATCATTTTGTGAGCGAGCATAATGGGCAGAGGCATAAGCTCCGGCGTCTCCCGGCAGGCGTACCCGAACATAATTCCCTGGTCTCCTGCTCCCATCTCCTTGTGAAGCCCTTTTCCCAGTACGCCCTGGGCGATGTCCGGCGACTGCTGCCCGATGCAATTTATGACTGCAACCGTCTCATAATCGAACCCGAGGTGAGGATCGTCGTAACCGATCTCCTTGACCGTCTTTCGGACGACCTCTTCCAGGTCCACGTACGTCTTTGTGGTAACCTCTCCGGCGATCATCACCAAACCGGTGGTCACCAGCGTTTCGCAGGCCACCCTTCCGGTGGGGTCCTTGGTCAGAATCGCATCGAGAACGGCGTCCGAAATCTGATCCGCTACCTTGTCGGGATGCCCGGGCGCCACCGACTCGGAAGTGAGTAACATCCTTTCGCGCATACTGTTGCTTCTCCTGTCACAAGCTGTTACGAAAACTGACGTTTTCTGCCTTTGCCTCTTGGTGTCTTTGTGGTTGATTCCACACCACAAAGGCACCAACAACCCCTTACGGGGCCCCGCCGAAAAAGCGATTCGCCTTATGATACGCCTCTGCGTTCCCGATGTCGAACCACTCCCCTCCCATCGGTTTCCCGTACACGGCAATCCGCTTGTACAACCACTCGATGAAATGCCCGGGGGCGTCGGGATTCTCTCCATCGTCGAGGTACGTCCTCAGGAGGCGAAGCGCAGAAGGCTCGAAGAGATATACGCAGATCGCAACAAGGTCCGACTTGGGATTCTCTGGCTTCTCCTGAAAGTGGATGATCCGGCCGCTGGAATCCATTTCCACGTTGCTAAAGCGACTCGCCAAAGCCACGTCGCCGCACGAGTGCAGCACGACCGAAGTCCCTTTCTCCCTGTAAGACGAAACGAAGTCCCGAAGGCTGAAGGTGAAGAGATTGTCCCCCCCAACCACCAACAGGTCTTCTGCAATGTTCTCTCGTTCGACGACCAGGCTCATGTCGCCGATGGCGCCCAACCGGTTTTCGTCGGACGTGCTCCCATCGTCTATCAGCCGGACGTGCTTCGAAGTGGGCGCCTTCCCCAGCCACGCCCGGAATTGATCGAGGAATCGGTGATTGATGACAACATAAATGCTGTCCACCTCGTCCAATTCATCGATTTTCTCAACGACGTAATCTATCATCGGCCGCCCGCCGACAGGGAGAAGAGGTTTGGGGGTGTTCAGGGTGAGGGGTCGCAGGCGTACGGCATATCCAGCAGCAAGAACGAGAGCCTTCATGGTTTCTCTGCAAACAGGGTTTCCCGGAGAGCCGTCATTGGGTCAGACGACTTCCGGCTCGGCAATAACGTTCTTCACGACTTCTCGGGCTCGCGCCTCGATTGTCTGGGCCGAGGTGTGCTCCATGACCTCTTCAACGATTTTCGCAGCGTCCTCGTACGACACATTCCGGATGAGGTTCTTAATCCGGGGGACGGTAGCAGGGTTCACGCTGATTTCGTCAATGCCCATCCCCAGAAGGAGGAGAACCATCGCCGGGTCGGCTGCCATCTCGCCACAGATTCCCACCCAGATGTTGTTGCGGTGACCTTCGTCCACAATCCGCTTGACGAATCGCAGAACCGCGGGATGAGAGGGCTGGTAGAGGTGGGCGATCTTATCGTTGACTCTCTCCACGGCCATGGTGTACTGGATCAGGTCGTTTGTGCCGATGCTGAAGAAGTCCACCTCCTTAGCGATGATGTCCGCAGTCATTGCGGCGGAAGGGACCTCGATCATGGCGCCGATCTCAAAGTCTTCGGCGTGGGGAAGCCCTTCCTTGCGGAGTTGCTGCTTAACCTCCTCCACAATGGCATTGGCCTGGATCACTTCGCTGACGCAGGAGATGAGCGGATACATCAACTTGAGGGGGCCGTGGGCGCCCGCCCGGAGGATCGCTCGGAGCTGAACCTCAAAAATGTCCCTTCGCTCGAGGCAAAAGCGAATCGCCCGCCAGCCGAGAAAGGGATTGAACTCGAAGGGGATGTCCAGGTGACTGATAAACTTGTCCCCGCCGAGGTCCATTGTCCGGATGATAGTCGGATGCGGGCTGAGGCCCTCCACGACTGCCTTGTACGCCTCGAATTGCTCTTCTTCGGAAGGAAGGTCGGAACGGTTCATGTAGATGAACTCCGTTCGGTACAGACCCACTCCCTCGGCGCCGCTCTCGACGACCATCTGGACCTCTGCAGGAAATTCGATGTTCGCAGAGAGGGTGATGCGCCGCCCGTCCCTTGTTGTGGCGGGGAGGCTTCGGAGTCCGGCGAGCCCATCGGCGTAAGCCTTCCTGCGGCGCAGTTCCGTTCGGCTGCGTTCGAGTGTCTCGACAGCGGGGTGGACGGTCACTGTCCCCTGTTGCCCGTCCACCAGCACAAGGTCTCCTTCCCTCACCGCAGCCGTGACCTGATGAAGCCCCACAACCGCCGGAATTCCCAGCGCCTTAGCTATAATGGCGGTGTGAGAACTCTGTCCGCCGGCGTCAATCGCAAAGCCTAAGACCTTCTCCCTTTCCATCCGGGCGGTCTCCGAAGGAGGGATGTCACGAGCGATCACCACCGACGGCGTGGAAATCTCACAAACGTCCGCGGGCTTTTTCCCCCGGAGATTGTTGAGGACGCGGGTCATCACATCCTTGATGTCGGCGTGCCTCTCCGCCAGGTACTGGTTGCCGGAACCGTAGAGGATGTGCAGATAGTGACTGAGGGTCTGATGGAAAATGGCTTCGACGTTGTTCTTCTTTGCGAAGAGAGCATTGCGGATGTCCTCGATAATCTGCTCATCGCTCACAATCATGAGCTGCACGTCGAGGATTGCCGCGTGGTCTCCCCCCACCTGTCGAGAAACCCTGTCGTGAAGATCCTGGATCTGCTGCTTGGCCTCAGAAAGGGCCCTCAGGAAGCGGGAGAATTCCTCTTCCAGTTCCTCATCCCGAACCGGCCACTCCGGCGGGTGATATTCCTCCGGTTCGGGCAACAGAAAAACGGGGCCCATGGCAATCCCCGGGGAAACGCCGATACCTTTGAAAACGATTTCCTGCAATTCGCTAATCTTCCTCGCCGAACTTGTTCTCGATGAGCTTGCCTACAGCGTTCACCGCCTCCGGAGCATCCGGACCGACGGCGGTGACCTTTAGAATGGCTCCTTTTGCTGCGGCCAGCGTGATGATTCCCATGATACTCTTTCCGTTGACTTCCTCCGAATCCTTTGTGATGAAAACGTCCGAGTCGAATTTGTTTGTGAGATTCGCCAGCATCCGTGCGGGCCGGAGATGCAGCCCCAATGAATTCCGAATCTCAAACCTTGCCTCAGCTCTATTCGTGCTCCTGGTTTTCCCGCTCATATTGAAACAAACCGGGGTTTCGTCCGCTGACGTATCCGCACCTCGCCTCGCCCAAACCGTCCTGGCGTCCGCTTACTTGCGCCTCATCGAGTTGATCAACTCCTCATCCAGGGCCTGGGCCGGGTTGAATCCGCTGGCCTTGAGCCGGTGGTTCAGGGCGGCGGTCTCCAGCATCAGCACCATGTCCCTTCCCCAACGCACCGGGATAATCAGATGGGGCACGGGTTGTCCGAGGATGCGTATGGTGTCCTCCTCTATTCCCAGGCGGTCGTAATCTTTGTTCGGGTCCCAAATCTCTAAGGTGATGGCAAGGTCTATCTGGCTTTCTTCCCGGAAGCTGACCGCGCCGAAGAGCTTCTGGATGTTAATGATCCCAAGGCCCCGAATCTCCAGATGGTGACGCGTCAACTCGCTGCCGCTGCCGATGAGGTATTTGCCTTCTCGAAGCTTGATGCGCACCACGTCGTCGGTGATCAATCGGTGACCCCTCGCCAGCAGCCCGAGGGCTGTCTCGCTCTTGCCGACGCCACTCTTTCCCTCCATGAACACCCCCACCCCGAACACCTCCACGAGGTTGCCCTTCAACGAGATCGTCGGGGCGAAGATGTCGTCAAGAAAGACCGTGGTCCGGTCAATCAGGTCAACCGTGACCAGGGGCGAACGGAATACGGGGACATCCAGGCCGTCCGCTTCCTCGATGAGTTCCTGCGGGACGCGGTACCTTCGGGTGATCATGATGCAGGGCACCCCCTTCTTGCTGAGCATCTCCCGAATCCGCGCACGGAGCACCCCCGACGACAGGCTTCTCAGATAGGTGACCTCCACCTTCCCGAGAATCTGCACCCGCCGCCAGGGGAAATAGTCGAAGTACCCCGCCAGCGCCAGTCCCGGGCGATTGATCTCCGGCCACTTGATCATCCGGCCGAGACCGTTCTTCCCAGCAACCAGCGTTAACTGGAGCTGGGTCTTCATTTTTTCATAGAACTCAGCAATGGATATGCCGTTCATCGTCACGTTTCACCCTCCGGGGGCGGCCTTCTGTGGGGGGGACAGGACACGCTGCCCGACGCCCCATCTCCCGTTGACTGTTGGCTGCCGCTGGCGACGCACGCGAGGCCAGCGGCCGAGGATTACTCAAAGCAAAACGGGGAAAACGGCAGCGCCTCCGCCCGCGCGGCTCCCGCGAACCGGATGCTCTGAACGCTTCGGGCACATGAGGCTTCTGAAAATGTGGCTGCCGCAGGCCACTCGCAGCCGGCCGCCACAGATAGGAGTCTTACCCTATCCGCGCCACCAGAACATCTTCTAACAAAAGCAGCCCCCTGGAGTCAATCTTTTTCGGAAACGCACATCGGCCCTTGCCGGGAAAGGTCTTCTCCTGAAACTGAAGAAATCACGCGCGACAGATGGGCAGTACCTTTCTCTTCATGGCCCGCCACGGGATACGCCTGGAGGACACGTCTTCCACTCGGACTCCGCGGCCGTCATGAACGCCCGCCACCGGGGGCGCCCTCTGCCGAAGGCTCGCGGTTGCTATCTTCCGGGGACTTGTCGGGAGGCAACGCCAATTTGACTTGCTCGCTCAGTTTGTCAATTTTCGCGTTGAGCGATTGGAGGGTGTTGACGACCTGGAGGTTGAAGTCTCTCTGCTGGGTGAACATGCGAAAGGTGTAGAACTTCAGAAGATGCCAGATCAGCTTCTTCAGCCAGACCGCCGGGGGTCCCAGAAGACCTCCCTTCGACGGAATCTCAAAATCCCCGATGTCTATCTCCCAGCTTTTGCGGAGCGACTTGAGGTGATAACGAAGAAAATCCTCCTCGCTTTTCGCCTGGGCAATCTCGAGCCTGGTGATGCCCACCAGGTTGTACTTCTTGTACACGCCAGCGGCTCGCTTTTTCTCGACACGCTGCTTGACGGCGCGGACGATCTCCTCCACATCCATGCTGTCAATGTTTATGGAGAAAGTATGCTCGGACGAAGCCATTTTTTCAGTGGACTTGGACATGCGGCATTACCGATTTTCGATTCCGGATTCCGGATTTGGGAGAGAAGCGTCCGAACGGGCCGCCCTCACCCCGCGTCCGCTCTTCCTTGGGGAGAGAGGCGGGTATCGCGAGTCGCTAGCCGGCTCACGGACACCCAGTTATGTAACGGCGTCTCTCCTCGACAATCACGCCGTTCCGTACCGGCCACCCTGCGAGACCGCCGTCATCCTACACGGACTCCGACATCGTCTCAACAAAAATCTTGCCGCCACGCTGCCCCGATGCTATCGTTTTGACAAAGGGTGATTGCTCCCTCTGTAAGGAGGACTCGCCAAATGATCAGAATGCTCGCTCCCGCGCTCCTATTCGTCATCATGAGACCTTTGTTCTGCCCTGCGGTAATGTTCTACGTGGACGATTCAGTTCCCACATCGGGCGACGGCACGACATGGGAGACCGCATTCACAGCTATGCAAGAAGGCATAGACGCTGCGTCCCATGGCGACACAGTCGCAGTGGCAGAGGGAATCTATCTCCAGAACATCCAGTTCTACGGGAAGAACATTGTCCTCACAAGCACCGATCCCGCCGACCGCAGCGTTGTCGCCAGCACCGTCATTGACGGCAGCGGAGCTGGCTCTGTTGTGACCTTCCTTGGCACGGAGGACCAGTCCTGCGTGCTCTCCGGTTTCACAGTCCGAAATGGCCGCGCGGATGTTGGCGGAGGCATTGCGGCAATCGGCAGCGCGTTGCGCTCCCTCGCCACGATCAAGAACAACATCGTCAGTGGTAACTGGGCCCAAAGTGGAGGGGCGGGCATTGCGCGCTGCGACGGGTTGATTGAGAACAACGAAATCGTCGGAAACGAACTGGACCCGGACGGGCTGGGCGGGGCCGGACTCGCGTGGTGTGACGGCACCGTTCGGAACAACCTCATCGCGCAAAACCTCGCATTGGTGGGCGGAGGGCTTTACGGGTGCAGCGGCACCGTCGAGCACAACATAATTACACAAAACACCGCATCGAGCGGCGGCGGATTGTCTGAGTGCCATGGGCTGATTCGGGGCAACCTGATCGCCTTCAACTCCGCAGGCTGGGGCGGAGGACTCCAGTATTGCTCAGCGACCATCCAGAACAACATCATCATCCGCAACCAGGCCGCTAGGGGTGGCGGCCTCGCCCACTGTTTTGGATTATTTCTGAACAATACCGTTACCTACAACGTGGCCGGTACATGCGGCGGCGGCTATTACGACTCCCGGAGTGTCATCCACAATTGTATCGTGTGGGCCAATAAGGCCCCCATTGGTCCCCAGTTCCATATTCCCTATCTTCCCTGGACAGAGCCCACATACAGCCTCATCCAGGACTGGACCGGGGGAGGGGAGGGCAATATTGCGGAGGAGCCGAGGTTTGTGAATGCGGAGAATGGGGATTATCGGCTGAGGGCGGATTCGCCGTGCATTGATGCGGGGTTGAATAGTCCGGATTTGCCGGAGACTGACATCACGGGGATGCACCGACTCATGTTCGGCGGAAAGAGCTTCACCGTTGACATCGGGGCTTACGAGTTCTTCTACACGGGTCTGCAAAAGGGGCCTGGCCAGGATGAAGCAACCCTCGTCTGGAGCTTCGTCCCTGACAAGACTTATTCCATCTTCTACACCGACGACCTGGTTAATTGGCACGTTGCCATTGACAAGTTCCCCTCCTCCGGCAATCAAACCACGTCCTGGACCGACGACGGCTCCCTCACCGGCATTCCGCCTCTCCTCGCCCCCCGCCGCTTCTACCGCCTCCTTGAGAATCCGTAGCAGGAATCTCACCACGAAGAGCACGAAGGACACGAAGGGGGGATTTTGGAGATGCGATTTCGGATTGCGGCTTGGGCATTTCCAGGAGAGGCGCGTCTGTTTGCTGCCGAGGAAGCTTTAACCGGAGAGCGCGCAGAGAACGCAGAGGCAGAAGTGGCATGGGCATCTTGCCCATGATTGTCCACGGGCGAGACGCCCGTGCCACCTCGGGAGAAACCACAGCCTGCCCGTGGGGGCGATCGAAACGGGGTGCGGCCCAAAATGATCCGGCCGAGAGCAGGCTTCAGCCAGGGTCAGCGGCCAAGGAGGGCAGGGAGGACAGAGAGGGTAATCGTCGGCCCCCAGCGGGTCGTTGCTGTCAGTCCTGAGGCTCGCCCTTTCGGGCGAGGGCGCGGTAAACGTCCTGCTTGCGGATGCCCCTTGCCGAGGCAATGAGTTTCGCCGCTTCGGAGCGGGAAATGCCGAGCTGTTTCATTGCAGAGCGCACCTCTTCGTCGAGGTTTGATGCGGGCGCAGAGAGAATCTCCTTCGCTCCCTCGACAATCAAGACAATCTCCCCTTTGATTGTCTTGTCTCTAAGGTCGCTGGCAGCGGACGACAGAGACGTGCGAATCATCTCCTCGTGGACTTTTGTCAGCTCTCTGGCGATTTCGATTCTGCGGTCGCCCAGCACCTCTAACATGTCCGCGAGGGAGTCGCCCAGACGGTTCGCGGTCTCGAAGAACACGAGCGTGCGCGGTTCGTTCTTGATCGTGAAGAACTTTTTGCGCCTCGTCGTGGAGCGGGGAGGAAGGAAGCCGCAGAACACGAACTCCTCGTGAGGAAGGCACGAGACCGAAAGCGCAGCCGTTGTGGCGGAGGGACCCGGGACAACCTCAACTCGAATCCCATTTTCGACTGCTGCCTGAACCAAGCGGGCGCCAGGGTCGGAGATGCCGGGCGTGCCCGCATTGCACACGAGGGCGACCGACGCTCCCTCCCGAAGCCGCTGAATCAGCTCGGCGGTTCGTTTGGCTTCATTGAACTTGTGGAAACTGACGAGGCGAGTCGCCGGGATGCCGTGTCTCTCGAGTAGGACGCGGGTTTTCCGCGTGTCTTCACAGGCGACGACGTCCGCCTCGGACAGAACGCGAAGCGCCCGGAGGGTAATATCCTCGAGGTTTCCAATAGGTGTGGCTACGACGTACAAAACAGGTGCGGGAGAACTCATGCGTGCGCCTCTCCACGGCCAAAAGGTTTTCCAGCGGGTTTACCTTGCTTCCGCTTCGAGCATGATTTCCTTGACCCGCATGAGCCGGTTGATGTTGGAACGCTCGAGTTCCGCCAGTTTGGTCTCGATGTACTTGATTGTCTCGGCGATATTCGGGATGAACACAAACTCCAGGGCGTTCACCCGGCGCCGCGTCTTCTCGATTTCCTCGGAGAGGATGACAATTGTTTTTTCGACGTTGACCAACTCAATCATCAGGGGGAGTGTTTCGGAAAGGATTTTCAGCGAGGCATCGAGGTCCGAGGGCGTCTGCGCGAAACCGTAGGTGAACGGGTCGGGCTGCTCCTCAAGCTCCAACCGAGGAATCCGCACATTGAGCAACCGCGAGACCTGAACCTTCAGTTTCAACTGCCCTTTTGGATAGGAAAGGGCTGCCGCAAGGAATTTCTCAGGCGTTACCAGGCGGCACAGATCGAACTTCCGGAGAGCCTGATCGAGCTTATCCTGAACTTGTTTTCTTAGCTCCCTCGCCCGGCCCACAAATTGGAGGAAATTTCGCATCAACTGCTCTTGTTTGTCCTGAAGGAGCTTGTGGCCGCGCCGGGCGAGAGCGAGTCTCTTCTTGAGTTTCAGCAACTCCATTCGGTTGGGATTGACGTTGAGCTTCACGGGATAACCTTTTTCAACGCTGAATTCTGAAGGGCGAAGGGTGAAAATTCACCGTTCCCACTTCAAGCTTTGCCTGTCGAGCCGACGGGCTTGTAATACTTGTCTAAGAAGTTGTCGTGGACTCGCTTCAGTTCCTTTCTGGGCAAGATGCTGAGCATCTTCCATCCTAAGTCGAGGGTCTCCTGGATCGTCCGACGCGTCGCCTCCGACTGCCGGACGAATTCGCCCTCGAAGCGGTCGGCAAACTTGATGTACAGGCGATCCAGTTCCGACAGAGCCGCCTCGCCGAGAATCACGGCCAGCTCCCTTGCCTCTCTTCCCTTGGCATAGCACGCGAAAAGCTGATTGAGGACGTCCGCGTGGTCCTCGCGGGTTTTTCCTTTGCCGATGCCCTTGTCTTTCAGGCGGGAGAGCGACGGAAGAACGTCTATCGGCGGGTAAATGCCTTTTCGGTGAAGCTCTCGGTTCAGGATGACCTGTCCCTCCGTAATGTATCCGGTCAGGTCGGGGACCGGGTGCGTCTTGTCGTCCTCGGGCATGGAGAGGACAGGCATCAGCGTAATTGAGCCTTTCTTGCCTTTGATTCTTCCGGCGCGCTCGTACACCGTGGCGAGGTCCGTGTACATGTACCCCGGATAGCCTCGCCGACCGGGGATTTCCTTTCGAGCGGCGGAGACCTCTCGCAATGCCTCGCAGTAAACGGTCATGTCCATGAGAATCACCAGCACGTGCATGTCGAGGTCGAACGCCAAGTACTCCGCGGCGGTCAGAGCCATTCGCGGGGTCGCGATACGTTCGACAGCCGGGTCATCCGAGAGGTTCACGAACAGAACCGCCCGTTCAATGGCCCCGGTCTTCTCGAAATCCGTGATGAAGAAGTCTGCCTCCTCGAAGGTCGTCCCCATCGCCCCGAAGGACACGGCGAATTTCTCTTCTTTGCCGAGGAGGCGCGCCTGGCGGGCGACTTGCGCGGCAATCTTGGCGTGAGGGAGACCGGAACCGGAGAAAATCGGGAGTTTCTGCCCCCGCACGAGTGTATTCATGCCGTCTATCGCGGAGATACCCGTCTCGATGAACTCGATCGGATAATCTCGTGAGGTTGGATTGAGAGGATTGCCGTTGATATCGAGTTTCTTTTCCGGAATGATGGGCGGGGCGCCATCCTTGGGCCTCCCAGCTCCATCGAAGACGCGCCCTAAAATGTCGGGCGACACGGGTAACTCCAGGCCGCGTCCGAGGAATTTCACTTTCGCACTGCTGACGTCAATGCCGCGGGTTCCCTCGTACACCTGAACAAGAGCCATGGTCTCGGAGATTTCCAGCACCTGTCCCCGGCGCACGCTGCCGTCGCCGAGCTGAATCTCGCACAGCTCGTCGTACTTGACGCCCTCAATTTTCTCCACGACGAGCAAGGGCCCGCTGATTTCCGTTACGGTGCGGTATTCCTTAAGCACCTTCCTCTCCTTCTGCCTTTTCCTCTCGCGCCTCGCCTTTCGCCTGCTTCAGTGTCTGGAGCTCGTCTTTCACCCTGCCAGCGATCGCTTCAATCTCCCCGAGCTTCTCCTCGTCAATGAACTTCGCGCGACTGATGTCCTGGCGAACCGAGACGGAAGTGATGTCTTTCAACTCGACGTCCTGGTCCACCAGTTCCTTTGCGTAGCGGTAGAACTCGATGATGTTTTTCAGTAGGTGATATTGCTTCTCGATAGAGGTGTACGTGTCGGTTTCGTCAAAGGCATTCTGATGGAGGAAATCCTCGCGAATGGACCGCGCGGATTCCATGATCAGGCGGTCCTGGGGAGAGAGCGATTCCACGCCGACGAGACGAGCAATCTCAGCGAGCTCGTCCTCCAGTTGCAGCAAACGCATCGCCTCCGTGCGGACTTGGTTGAAGTCCACGTGGACGCTATCCGCGAAAAACTCCGCGAGCTGCTCCAGGTACAGTGAGTAACTCAGCAGCCAGTTGATCGCGGGAAAGTGCCGCATGTAAGCCAGCCGATCCTCCAACCCCCAGAAGACCTTGACCACCCGGAGAGTCGCCTGAACCACCGGGTCAGACAGGTCGCCACCTGGCGGGGAGACGGCGCCCACGATGCTCAGGGTGGCTTCCCGGTCGGGCTTGCCGAGGCACTCGACCCGACCGGCCCTCTCGTAGAAATCGGCGATCCGGTACGCGAGATAAGCCGGATAGCCTTCCTCTCCCGGCATTTCCTCCAGTCTTCCGGAGATTTCCCGCAGTGCCTCCGCCCACCGAGAGGTCGAATCCGCCATCACTGCCACATGGTAACCCATGTCGCGGTAGTATTCGGCGAGGGTGACGCCCGTATAGACGCTCGCTTCCCTTGCCGCCACGGGCATGTTCGAGGTGTTCGCGATCAGCACGGTCCGCTCCATCAGCGTTTCCTTGGTGCGGGGGTCCTTGAGCTTCGCAAAAGACTCTAACACGTCGGCCATCTCATTTCCGCGCTCCCCGCAGCCGATATACACGATGATGTCTGCGTTAGACCATTTCGCAAGCTGATGCTGGATGACGGTCTTCCCGCTGCCGAAGGGACCCGGCACGCAGGCTGTTCCCCCCTTGGCGATGGGAAACAGCGTGTCAATCACCCGTTGCCCCGTGACAAGTGGTTCCTTCGGAGGGAGGCGACGGCGAACTGGCCGGCCGGTTCGCACGGGCCATTTCTGCTTCATAGAAACGGAGATCGTCTCTTTCACCGTCCGCAAACGGCAGATTTCCTCTTCTATGGTGAATTGGCCCTCACGGATTTCCTCGATGGTTCCCGCCACTCCGGGCGGGACCATGACCTTGTGCACGACGACCGGACTTTCGGGGACCTCCCCGAGAATGTCGCCAGCGGCGACCTCATCCCCCTTTTTCGCAGTGGGTTTGAAAGCCCATTTCTTTTTTGGGTCAAGGGCTGGCAACTCCACCCCTTTCTGGATGTAGTCGCCTCCCTGAGCGCGGATGACATCGAGGGGGCGTTGGATCCCGTCGAAAATTGCGCCAATAAGGCCGGGTCCGAGTTCTGCGGACAGGGGCTGGCCCGTGGACACCACAGGCTCCAGCGGACCAATTCCCGCCGTCTCCTCGTAAACCTGGATGTAACACTGGTCTCTTTTCAGCCCAATGATCTCACCGATGAGACCTCTTTCGCCGACGCGCACCACGTCGAACATCCTCGCTCCGCGCATTTCCTTGGCCACGACTAACGGGCCGGAAACACGTGCGATTTTCCCTTGAATCACTTCTTCTCCCTGCCTGCCCGTTTTCGCGCAGGTGCTTGAGGCCCTGCGCCTCGCACCGTGCGCGCTTTTGGCCTCCCCGCCCGAGCGGCCAGGGAGGCATCAGATTTCTGCTCCAACCGCTTTCAGTGTCGCAAGCCGGATGCGTTCCGCTGCCAGCCCGATACCGGGCTGCCTTTCCGGGACAAGAATCACCGCTGGCAAAGGTCTGAGATAGTAGGGTTCCAGAATCGTTTTCATCTCCGCCGCCAGCGTCTCTGATACGAAAATTGCCGAATATCCTGCTTTGGCGATTTTCTCCCAGAGGCGTGGCCCCTGCCGCGCGTCCTCCGCGCCGTACACATCAAACCCCATGGCTCGAAAAGCCAACGCGGCTCCCGGGGAGCCAAGAAAAGCGACAGGCGAAGTTCTGATAGTGTCTTCCGGCTCAGGCATAACTGCTCCTCAAAAGCTCTCGCACCGTCTCCATGGGCAAAGACCTTTCTTTCCCGTAGAGGATTGTCCGAAGCCGCGTCACTTCGTTTTCCTTGGCAGCGATGTATCCCACAAGCGGCTCAAGCCCGAAACAATAGCTCTTCGCCTTTCGCAGGAACTCGATCAAATAATCGTCCATCAGCTTGTCGAGAACCGACAGGTCGTTCTTTGCCTGGAACGCATGCAGCGCATCCTTCAGGAGTTTGCGATAGCTGTCGTCTCGCACCTTCGGGGCCACGTCCGCCATAGGGGTGCCGAAGTTGGCCCTGAAGAATGCCTCCTCAATGCTGCCGCCCGGCAGAAGGCCCTCCGCCAGCCTCTCCTCTGTCCATCCCATCACCTGGAGTCGCCAAAATGTTCGGAGATTTATCAGATCAATCGTTTTTCGGGCATATTCTTTGAGAAAGGGATTGACGCCCAGAACCCTCGCCAGGGTCTCGTAGTAGCACTCGTCCACGATTGCCTCAATTGTGTCGAGCGCGACGCCCTCGGTCACCCTCCCCAAAGCCAGAAGAATCGTCTCCGCCACGAACGGGTCAACGCCGCCTTCGAACGTTTTCTCGTCGAGAACGCGGTTCATTTGTTCCGGGGACAGAAAGCCGACTCTCGAAAGTCCTTGCGGCTCAAGACCGAGAAGTCTTGCCTTCAAGAGCGTCTTGAGGTTGTGAAAATCGTACCTCAGTCGGAGAACCTTGATGACGTTGCTTCCCAGAGAAAGCTGGCACAGGAGGCCGTACGCGAGCCTGAGTTGCTCTTCCAGGACCTCCTCCACACCCCTATCCCCCGCGGCGATGCTCTCGGAATAATCGGGGAATTCGCCCAAAGCCCGAAGCGACTCCCCGCTGCGAAGCGGGGTTTCCTCGTCGAGCAATCTCTCCATATCCCCGGGGGAAATCAAGCGCGCCTCCAGCGCCTTGATCCGTCCCACGGCGTATGTGTAGCGGGTGTCCGTCCCGGGCCTTTTTGCCTCTCTTTTCTCCTTCACTCCTTATCTCCGAACAGAATTCCCGCCACTTCCGCCTGCAATTCATCCTTGAGTTGGTCGAGCAGAGAACCGAACGAGCAATCCACTTCCGTATCTTCTGTCCGGAGAACAAATCCGCCGCGGAGGCTCGGCGACGTCCCCTCTAATTGGAGTTGCCCTTTCTTGCCCGCTCTTCTCAGCTCGTCGTTCACGGCGTCAACAGACTTCCGGTCAATTCTCTTCTGGTCCTCGGGTGAGATCAGAATCCGCTCCTCTCCGCTGACGACCAGCTTCAGGAGCATCTTCCGAACGAAGGCGTGGTACTCCTCCGTCGGCAGGTGCAAAAGCTCCTCCAGCGCCGCTTGAAAGCAATCATCCATGAGCTTCCGCCTTTCCTTCAGGACCTCCTTGCGATGCTCCAGCTCCGCCGAAACGGAAGCCTGCCGCCTCTCCTGTTCCGCCTTCTGCGACGCCTCCCTCAGGATTCTTTCGCGGATTTCCTGGGCTTGCGACTCGGCTTTTGAAACGATTCCCTGCCGCTTGAGGCGACTTTCTTCCTCGATCGCCCGCACTTTTTCTTCGGCACTCTTTCCGATTTTATCGAGGATGCCCGTTAGAGCCATTCTCAGACCTTCACGCCTTGAAGGAGGAGAAAACCGGCTACGAGACCGATCACAGCGTAAATCTCAACGAATACGGGGAGGACTATCGCTTTCCCGGTCTCTTCCGGTCTCTTGGCGAGCATCCCGATAGAGGCAACGGCGACCTTCCCCTGGTGGATAGCGGAGATGCATTCCACGAAGCCGACGATAAACGTGATGGCGAAAATCTGCCATCCTTGAGACACGGTCACACTCTTGATCGCCCCCAACAGGTTCACCTTGATGATCACCAGAAACCCGAGTACAAAGCCATAGAACCCCTGCGTTCCCGGAATCCCGATCAGCGGGACCAAACGCCCAAACTTCTCCGGGTCTTCGCTCAGGACTCCTGCTGCCGCTTGGCCTGCCAGCCCCACTCCGATTGCCGAGCCAATTCCTGATATAGTTGTTACCGCGATGGCGCCGGCTATGGCCAAAATCAGTCCCAGTTCCATATCTCACCTCCTTATTCTTCGAGCACAACGAATCTGTTCTCGATTGACAAGGGCCTGAAGGGCCTGCCCGTACTGCTGATGAATTTCGAGAAGAATTCCACGAACTGCAACCTCAGCGAATGAACAAACGCCCCCAACACGTTGACGGCAAGCGTGAAGATGTGTCCTCCCACGAGGATGATGACGGTGAAGACTGCCCCCACGACCGGGATCATTCCGCCGAGGTTTGACGCAATGAGGTTAAGTGTGGAAGCCATGGCCCCTGTCACCAATCCAAGGGCCCACAACCGCGAATACGAAAGGATGTCGCTCAAGTACCCCGACACCGCCCAGTACACGCCAAGCCCGCCAAAGAAAACCTTACCGAAGAGGGAGGGCTGGTTTCTCCCGGATGCCAATAAGATGACCGTACTGCCCAGAACCGTCAAGATTACGAACGGCATCGCCGCTTCCTTGGATACAGTCCCCAGAAATATGAGACCAATGCCCGTCAGCCCGGCGAGAAGAACGAATATTGGCAGTTGGTCCAGCAACGCGGCCTTGTATTGCTTCCGACGGATGTTGCCATAAGCGGCTGCTGCATACCCGGTCCCGATCTGAATAATCCCTAAGATGAGAGCGATGTTGAGCACAGAGACGGGGCGTTTCATGGGATTGAACACAAGCGCCGGAATGCCGAACAGATCCCCCAGCCAGCTCCCCGCCAGGGCTCCCACAATTGTCGCCGAAACCCCGCAATAGAACATGAGACGGAAGAACCGCGTTCCCTGCCACCCCATCCTCAATTTCTTAAGGGCGAGGATCGAAACGAAAACAAGAGCCAGACCATAGACGGCATCTCCGAGGCAAAACCCAAAAAAAACGAAGAAAAACGGTGAAAGAAACGGCGTGGGATCAACGCCACCATAGACCGGATACCCGTAAATTCTCGTCAGGAACTCGAACGGCCGCACCCATCCTCTATTTCTGAGGAGCGTCGGCACCACGTCATCTGACGATGGCTCGGAGACATACACCTCGACCGTCCCGAATCGGTCCGGAAGCTCCCTTTGAGCCGCCGGAGCGTCCCCTGCTCTTATCCACCCCTGAAGAAAGAAGGTCTCCTGGCTGTAGAGGAGATGGTCCTTGGTGCTCTCATTTCGCTCCAGATTCGAGAAATAGTCCAGAAGAGCCGCCACCTTGTCCTCTTCAGGAAGCAGCGTCTTCGCCTCCTCGAGGTGCGCGAGCCGCTGCGATTCCAACTGCTCCTCTTCAGCGGCGATGTTTTTGAGAATCTCCTCGGCTCGCCCGCGGTAATGAGGCAAATGGTGAAACACAACCTCATGTTGCCTCAGCACCTCCGTCACTTCCTCGTCGGTGACCTTAAGGTAGGCGATGAAGAGAAAAACGCCCTGCCTATCCTCGCCGACCACCTCGAGGTGCGCGTCCGGCAGGGACTCGATTGCCTCCCTCAGCGAGTCGTAAGCCTCGTTTCGAATGGAACCAAGCGCGCTCCGGGTGTAGTCCGTCTCGCCGATGGCGTCAAGCGGAACATCCACAGCCATCCACGGCAACAGCTCCTTTTTCCTGCTCTCAAGCTCCATCCTTCTCTTGTCGGCGTTCTTGAGAGAAGATTCAATGCCGCGGCAGCGCTCGTGAAGCCCGGCAAAATCAAAGCCACGCAGCAACTCTATCAGCTCTCGCCGTCGAAGGACCGGCTTGGGGCCGAAACGCGACCTCTTGGTTTTGCCCAGCCCCTCGAAGAACGACATCAAATAGGAGAGCTTCTCGATGGCTTCCGTCACCTCCTTGTAAGAGATGCTCTGGCGCCCGAACGCGAAGTCCCTGTACTCCTCGCTCTTGTCTTTGAGGTCAATGACCTCCACGTTTCCTTCCCGCTGAAGGAACTCCAGCACCGCGTCCCGTTCTGAGGCGTGCCCAAGAACCTCGATTTTTTTCAGTGGCGCTATTGCCATCTCGAAGCCAATCTCTCCCTGATGACCCGGACAGCTTTCGCTTTATTCCGTTCCGCCTTTGCCCGGAGCTTTTCTTTCTCCGCGGCCGTTCTCTTCCTGATCTCTTGCACTATCGTTTGGGTTTCTTTGAGCGATTTGGCGAGGAGACCTTTCGCGCGCTCGCGGCTCTCTGCCTCTGCTCGCTTGATGATGTCCTCGGACTCTTTTGCGGCGGCGAGGAGGTCCGCCGCGGCGGCTTTTCTCGCGCGCTCCACCAATTCGCGCGCTTCTTCCTCTGCCCGGCGAATCTTTTCTAAGGCTTCTTTGACCATCTGTTTGTCTCTTCGGCACCTTTGGGCGCCCTTGTCAGTCGCGCAAGGAACGGGGATTGTACCACAGCGTTGAAACCATGAGAAGGATGTTGTCGCCTGGAAGACAGATGCAGCGGCGTTCGCTGTGGCATGGGCATCTTGCCCACGATTCACGGGCTGGCCTGCCCGCGTGCGCGCTCGGCCCCCGTTCGAAGGATACCGGTCGGCTCGCGCCCAGACCGTCCGTGGCACCTCACGGCCAGGGAACCCCGCGCCACCTCCCCCGCCAGCAGGTATCCTCAGACCGTTCTCCGGTCAGTCGGTTATCCGAACATGAAGGAGGTCCAGAATCCTCGTCAAATCTTGGTCTGAGTAGAACTCAATCTCAATCTTTCCGGTCTTTTTCCCGCGGACGATTCGCACTTTCGTCGCGAGGGACTTTTGCATCTCCTCCTCAATGGCCCGAGACTGTGCATCGAGGGCTGACGGTACGGTCTCTCGCGGCCGGGGCGGCGATTTTTTCCTCGCGACCAGCCTCTCGCATTCCCTGACGGATAGTCCCTTCGCGACAACCTCTCTGGCGACGGCTCGTTGCTCCGCCGGGTTCTCCAGTGAGAGAAGCGCCCGAGCATGTCCAAAAGTCAGCTTACCCTGACCAATATATTCCTTGACCTCGTCCGGAAGGGACAAGATTCGCACGTAATTGGCAACGCTGGCTCTATCCTTACCGATTCGCGTGGCGACGTCCTGCTGGCTGAGAGAGAACCGCTCGATCAGGCGGTTGAGAGCTGTCGCTCGATCCAGGGGATTGAGGTCCTCTCGCTGGATGTTCTCGATTAGCCCGATCTGCATGGCTTCTTCGTCTGTCGCTTCCACGATGATCGCCGGCACCACCCGCCGCCCCGCCATTTCCGCTGCACGAAGTCGCCGCTCCCCGGCGACCACTTCGTAACCGCCCTCCACGCCACGCACCACGATGGGCTGGATGACACCTTTCTGGGCAATCGAGCTGGCTAACTCCGAGAGCGACTCCGGATCGAACGCCGTGCGCGGCTGTAACGGGCTTCTCCTGATTTCCGACAGGCGCAGGTTGACCAGGCCCGAAGAAGGAGACGGCTTGACGAGAACCTTCTCGGGGATGAGCGCATCAAGACCTTTGCCAAGAGCCTGTTTTTTCACGTCTTTTTCCCGCACAGTGTTGTGATTAGAGTTAGAATATGAAAAGGCAAATCCTCGGTCAACAGAATACTTCTGCTGATCGGACGCCGCCGCAGGAGTCACGACCCCTCATCCCCGACGCCCGATCCCCGCGTGTTCCGCGAGCCATTCTGCCCTCTCGCATGCGGTGTAGCCAACGCGGCATTACGCTGAGTCCGAAATCCGCATGAGTTAATGGAACATCGCACCTGGGGCGCCGTGTTTGATAAGATACACTGCGATGTGCCTGAGGTCGCGCGCATTGATCTCGGCAAACACGATGAAAGGAAAGGACAACCGAAAATGCGGAAGATTGGTTTGTTGACCCTGGGCTGTGTCACCTCGTGGTTTCTTTCCGGGTGTGCCCTCATACCCATCGCCCTCATTGGCGGAGGGATAATCGGAGGAATCGCAATCAGTGAGGACACGGTGCAGAACGAGTTGGACGCGAGCTATGATGAGGTCTGGGACGCCAGCGTGAAGGTCCTTGAGGGGTCCGGAGCGGTGGAAACCAAGGACAAGGAGATTGGGGAGATTCGAGGCTACGTCCCCAAGTCCAAAGTCACCATCACCGTGAGCCAACTGACTCCATCCACCGTGAGGATTCAGGTCAAGGCACGGAAAACGGCCGGGGTGGTACCTGACATCAAGATGGCGCACCGGGTTGCGTACCGCATCGTTGGGTCTGTGCAAAAAACTTCGGACAAGGGCGACTCGGAAGAGGCCAAGTGAGAAGGGAAAACTCCTCCGGAGTTTGATCAATCGGTGCACATCATCTGGCTTTTGCGGCCGTCAGACGAGAAGGGGAACCTATTGCACTCAGGCTTTTGATAGTTTCTCGATCAGTGAATGCGCCACAGCGGCAGCGAACGCCTCGTCGTTGATATGGTTGTCCATCTCGACAAGCAGCACGGAGGGGTTCAGGGACGCCTTCAGGGAGGTGATGAATGCCTCGTCGGCTTCGGGGTCGTAGAAGGGCTGCCCCTCTTGGTCAATGGCTGAGACGCCGTTCCTCGGATAGAAGAATGTCGTCGGTCCTTTGGCGGCGTTGAGTTTCTTGGCGATGATTCGGCCGAGCTGTTCGTTTTCTTCCGTTGTGGTTCGCATCAGGGTGACAGTCGGGTTGTGCTGGTAGAAACGCCGGGCCTTGAATTTCTCCGGCACGGTCTCCGGGGGACCGAAGTTGACCATGTCCAGGGCGCCCGGAGCGACCACCTGTGGGATGCCCTTCTTTCCGGCGGCTTCGAGGCGATGAGGTCCGGCCGAGAGAACGCCTCCCACCAGTTCGTCCGCCCATTCTGTGGTTGTGATGTCAAGCACGCCTGCAATGAACCCGCTCTCGATGAGGTCCTCCATCGCGAGACCGCCGGTTCCGGTCGCGTGGAAAACCAGGACTTCAAAACCGTTCTCCTCGAGGATTTCCCTGGCTCTCGTTACGCAGGGCGTCGTAACGCCGAACATCGTCGCAGCAAGGAGCGGCCTCTCTTCCGCCGCAGGCGGCAGCTCCGCTTGAGTCATAGCGCAGACCGCTGCCGCCGCATTCGCCAGGATTCGCCGGGAAAGCCGATTCAATCCGGCAATGTCCACCACGGAATACATCATCGTGATGTCCTTGATTCCCACGTACGGGCGCGTGTCCCCCGAAGCCAGCGTCGAGACCATGACCTTCGGAAAACCAACCGGCAACGCGCGCATGGCCGCGGTGCCTATGGTTGTTCCGGCCGAGCCGCCAATGGAGATGATGCCGTGAATCTTCCCCGCATCGAATAGCCCTCTAACAACCTTCGCGGCGCCTTCCGCCATTGCCGTAACGCTTTTCCCGCGGTCTTTCTCGGAGACAAGCCTCGCCAGGCTTGTTCCAGCGGCTTCGGCAACGGTCTCACGAGGAATGTCGCCTTGAACAGCGGGTTCTGCCAAAACGCCCGTGTCAATGACGAGGGCCGAAAGCCCTGCCGCTTCGACCCGGTCCCTGATGAAGTTAGCTTCCACCCCTTTCGTGTCCAGTGTTGCGACGACAGCTATTGTCTTAGCCATATTCATCTCCTCCAAAGAAGTCGCCTACGCGTCGGCGTTCACGCTAATGCACCTCTCCCCCGCCGAGAGCGGACTCACAGCCGGACATTTTTTGTGTCCGCGCGGCGGGTGAACTGCGAACATCCTTGACAACCTTTGCCCCGGCGATATGATAGGTCAGTGCGTCAGGCCTTTGGCGAACGTGCCTCCCGTTTTTCGGACGCCGCCATCCATTGATGACGCCGGAGCCAGCAGGAGTCCGCTCCATGATCCAAATCCTCAAAACTTGCAATGGAACTCTTAACGTTCTTTCCCGGGCGGAGCCCGATTGCTGGATAAACCTCGCCCAACCCACCATAGAAGAAACAACGAGCATCAGCCGCGAGTTGGGCATCCCTCTGGATTTCCTCACTGACCCTCTCGACGCGGACGAGACTCCCCGAATGGATGTTGACGGCCCGAACATGCTCATGGTTGTGCGGACTCCTCGGTTCGACCCCGACGCCGAAGTTCAGTACACGACCGCCCCCCTCGGCATCATCCTTGGCCCGGACCGCATCGTCACCGTTTCCGCCTCCAAAGAAGGTGTCCTCGATGTCTATACCACCGGCAAGGCCCGCAATTTCTCCACCGTCAACCGAACCCACTTCGTCCTCCACATCTTTCGGATGACAGCCCTTCTTTACCTCAATCATCTAAAAGCTATCAACAAGAAAACGAC
>JAUYEE010000219.1 GCA_030691545.1 bacterium
ACGTCCGGCTCACCGAACACCATAAACAGATTGCCCGCGCCGGTCTTCTTCAAGAACTCATCGCCCATCTTCAGGTCCGGGTTGATCTTGGCCGTGAGTACTGTCAGCTTCCCGTACTGCTTGGTCTCCTCGCTGACGTAGGGGTCGAAGGCAAAGCCGCATACTACCAGGAGGTCGAAGCCGGCGCCGCGCACCGCTTCCTTGGCCGCCTCCTTGACCAGCTCCGGGCCCACCGTGCCGTGCTCCGGCCCGATGCAAATGGCAACGCGCTTGGCCTGGCCGTTCTCCTCGTACTCGCCCTCGGCGTGGAGATACAGCCCGGCATACGGTTCCAGGCGGTCGAACTTGAGGCGCTGGTCCTTTACCGTGTTCTGCACCCCCGCCTTGCGCAGGTTCTCCAGGATCATGGTCTCGAACTGGCCCGGGCCGGCATCTTTGGCGACGGCATCCTCCGACCGTGGCCTGTCCTCTTCCGCAGCCAGCACCCGGTGCGGCGATAGGCTCTCCACCGTGAAGGGGCCGGTGACCCGGACGACCTTGTTGTTCTCATAGGGCTGGTCGTAGAGGGTCTCGGTATCGGCATGACGGGCGATGGCGCCGTCTATCTCCTCCCGGGTCATCCCCTCCTTGATATCGGGATTGTTGGCGATGGACTTGAGGGTGACATGGGGCACCCGCTTATAGACGAAGCCCTTCTTGATGTCCCGTCCGTGGGAGGCAGCGGCCAGGGCGCGGGCCGTCCCGCCACATCCGCCAAGAGGTAGTAAGGGAAGCGGGCAGACATCACGCGGGTGCGGGCCAGGGCGATGGCCACGCGGCTGGTGTCAACGGTGATCCAGCGCCGGCCCCACTGCTCCGCCACATAGGCCGTTGTACCGCTGCCACAGGTGGGGTCCAGCACCACCTCGCGCGTGTACGCCCGGCCCAGCGTGCCGCTTGGCCCGAAGGTTTCTTCGTTCCAGGCGTAGACGCTCTCCCAGCCGAGCGCATGCTCTAGATGCTTCGCGAACGTCCTCTGCACCAGCCGGTCTTCGCTATTGATGTCGGTGTAGGCCATGCTTGCTCAAGCCACCTTTGCGGCGATTTTGGCCACCGTTCGGAAGGCTTGCCGCTCAGGGCTTCGAGGTCATAGAAGTCCCGGAAGATCTAGCCTTTCGACTCGGCGTAGAGCGGGCGCGCCTTTTCATGGTGCTCGCGGCTATCACCCCGAGCCTCATCCTCGGTGGAGACCCTTATCCAGATCCCAACCTGTTTCGAGCCAACCAATGTGGCACACCTCCCGCCAACTCCTGTCTGTTAGACGTGTGGTAACGATGGTAGTGTGGTAGAATACTAAAGCAGCACCGACCCCTTGGCAAGGTGAGAACACAGAGCTAGCTGAAGGTCACGAGACATGCCTAAGCGGAAAACGGTTTTCTACGCGTTCCCTGGCAATCCCCCCTCGCTCGGTGAGACGATTGGCCGAGCCCTCAAGGAACTTAACAATCTGCCACCGATGCGCAAGGCGAACGTTAGGTTCAGACCTTGGTCTGAGGTGCCTGTCGCCGGCAGACAACTCATCCGAACGATCCTTCAGAATATCGACCGCGCGGACGTGTACGCTTGCGACCTGACCTACTCTAATCCGAACGTAACATTTGAACTTGGATACGCAATAGGCAGGTTTAAGCGTGTTTGGGTGTCACTTGACACAAGCATTCAGAATGCCGCCAGGGAGTACAAGCGCCTCTATTTTGCCTTGCTGGGCCTCGGTTACGTCGAATACCACAACCATCAAGACCTTGCTAACTCCTTTCTTACTGATTCTCCCCTGGCCGACCTCGACCAGACCTTGCTCGGTGAAATCTACCGCACTGAGACACGACGCCAGGAATATCCGACCCTCTTATATCTCAAGCCCCCGATAACTACGGACGCTGTCATAGCGACGGAAGAGATCCTGCGGGAGTCGATCTTTCGGAACTCCCTGATTCTAGACGATCCAATTGAGGACCCCTCACCAACACTCGAATGGTACGCTGGAAAGCTGCGAACGGCTGACGCGGTCGCCATGCACCTCCTCAGTAACAACCACAACGGTTCCCTCAATCACAATGTTAAGTGCTCGTTGGTTGCAGGCCTAGCTCACAGCTTTGGCAAACATCTGCTGATGTTAGCCCACACACCGTTTGAGACTCCTATCGATTACGAGCACCTCTTGGAATCCCACGACACGGCAAGAGCATGTGGGACCCTGGTCCACCGATGGGTCGAGAAGTTAGAACCCTCTCTCCCAAAAAGGAGGGCCCGCCGTCCACTCGATGGCGCTGAAACGACGCCTACTCTGGACTTGCGCCGACTTTCTATGGGCGAGCCTGTTGCTGAGAACGAGCGTCAGCGACTCGACGGTTATTTTGTCGAAACTAGCACTTACTATCGAGCCCTGGAGGGCCCGACGACGATCGTGGTCGGCCGTAGAGGAACAGGAAAGACAGCCATCTTATATGCGTTAGCTCAGGCATTGAGCGGCGACAAACGCAATCATGTATGCATCGTGAAACCAGTGGGATATGAGGTTCACGGACTCGTCCGAGTCCTGCGTGCGATACTTCATAGGTCCGAACGGGGCTATTTGGTCGAAAGCCTTTGGAAGTTTCTCATATATACCGAACTTGCTCGCAGCGTTTTTGAATCATTATCATCACGGCCAATCCATCAAGCGCCAAGCCCAGGTTTCTCGACTATTTCAACAATAATCGGGATGTTCTCGCTCCTCCGTTCTCGGAACGGCTTGAAGGCGCAGTGGCTTCTCTGCTCGGCGTGGGTGATTTACCAGAGGCGGTGCTGCAGCGAGCTCGGATAAGCGAGAAACTGCACGAACATCAACTCCGTGACCTACGTGAACTTCTCGGCGTGGTACTGACAGACACCAAAAAAGTAGCCATCCTAATTGATAACCTGGACGGGCCTTGGAGGCCCGGTGAGAATGTCGAGCATGTTTCTGAGCTATTGTGGGGCCTGTTGGAAGTCATTGACGACATCGCGCAGGCCTTCCAACGGCGGGACCATTGGCGAAAGCCAGCCGTCGTCAACGTTGCGGTGTTTCTACGAAGTGATATTTTCGCTTTTATTCAGCCTCTCGCAGCAGAGCAGGACAAGCTTCCGATTCAACGTATTGTCTGGGATGAACCGGAATTGCTTCGAAGGATGTTGGACCAAAGGCTTGAGTATGGTGTCCTTAACCGCTTCGACGCCCAAGCAATCTGGAAACAACTGTTCCCGAGGGAAGTTGTGGGGGTGCCGATGTGGGAGTTCGTTATTAGGACAACCTTGCCACGACCACGGGATGTGATCTATATGGTCAGAGAGGCCATTTACGGAGCGGTGAACCGTGGGCACCAGACTGTGACCGAACAAGACCTTCTGGACGCCCGTGAGAAATACTCCGAGCACATATTCCGGTCCATACTGGCCGAAGATGACCCGCGAAAAGAGAAGCTTGAATCGATCTTGTATGAGTTTGCTGGTTGTCTGAAGGTAATCAGCCGCAGTGAAATTCACGAAAGAATGATGCGGGCGGAGGTGGCACCTTCGGACATAGAGTTCTACGTCGACCTTTTGTGTGATGTGGGTTTTTTGGGGATAGAGACAGCAGATGGGTTCCGCTACCCACGGCACGAGGGTGAGCGGCAATTGATGCGGCGAGTCGCCCGGAGCCTGGCCGCGCGAGGTGACAGGGGCGAAGAATCTTTCGAGATTAACGCAGCGTTCTACCAAGTTCTGCAGATTGAATAGTTGAGCAATTATTAATCGCACCAGCAGCAGCCATGCTGAAAGCAGTTCCGAAGCTCCTGTACAGAGCCAGTCGGGGTTGATATGCTGGCTATACCCTACATTTAGGAGGAGTCAACCCCGCTTTCGCCAACCGGCTGAGCAGTTTCCGCTCCTGTATCGCAGACAACCGCAGCGGTTCGCCCAGTTCTCCCGCCCACACTGTGGAAAGCCCACGCAACTGCACATATGCGAACAGCATGGCCTTGATCTGTCCCAATCCCCTTCTCATGGTTGCATGGTATGACATAGATAATCCCCTGTCAAGGGATTATCTATGAAATGCAATACAAAAATCATACCGCGATCTCGCCGCTCATCAGTCGGGGTAGCAAAAAGTCGCGGGCGGCGCGGAGCTTTGGGATCTGCAACTGAAGATTCAGCCACTGGTCGAAAGCTGGTTTCAAAGTCTCGTTAAACAGTTCCATCGGGCGCTGTGCTGGCATCAGCATTGGATATGAGCGAATGATCTGCTGATTGATGTTGTTCTGCGCCGCTCCCATCGAAAGTCCAACCAGTTTGTCCTTGTTTTCCCGGAAGAAAAGGAACGCGTGAATGAAGCTGGCTCTAGCGTCTCTTGGTATGATTGCACAGCAGGCCTGATTCGATGCGGCGGGGCGCGCGATAATGCCAAGTTCGCCAATGGTCGCCCCATACATCGCTACTAGCACCGTTCGCTCCGGAAACAACTTTGCTGCCGACTTATTCAGGGCCTCTTCGGTTATCTTTTCCTCCGTATCGGTCACAAATCCGTTGAGCAATTCCTGGGTTTTTACCCAGAGAATGTCGCCAGTGAAGAAATCGGGATTCGTCCGACTCGGAGTACCGCCGGCTGAAGTGCTATAGAAGTCGGACACACACCCGCGCTCCCAACCCTCCGGCACGCCGTCAACGATGCGGGTGTGTTCGTGGCCGGGAAAGCGCAGGCGGACGAACCACTCCCGGTAAAGCAGCCGCGCCGCCTCCTCAAGCAACGCCATCCGCCGCCGGTTGTTTTCCACCAGGTCGTCGTAGGCGGCCAGTGTTTCGGCAATGCGTCGTTGCACAGGCGGGTCGGGATAGGCAACGCAAACTCCGTAAACGAAATTGCGGTTGAGCGAGGGCACTGCGGCTCCCGAATTGAGTTGCCCCAGGTCGAGGGTGCTCAGGAGATAGGCCACGAAACGCGGGTCATTGCCTTTGAAGTCAGTGACGTAGATGCACGTGTTGTGCGGACAGAAGTCCTGCTCAACGAATGTGACTCTCCCGATTGAGCCGCTTCTGCCAATAGTGACGCCCGGCCCTGGTGCGCGGGCCACTTCGTGAAAGCCGTTCGGACCCCCCGAGCCGATTACAGGAACGGTGCCCTCTTTCCTTTCTGCATCGGTCAGGTCGTGGCCACGCTGAAGAGCTACCAGATCGCCGATTGTTCGGCTTCGCCACTTCATAGCCCCAGCCCCTCGAAGTTCTTCTGAATCTTCCCCGCCAGCCCGGAGGCTTCCTCGTTCAGGTCCGCCAGTTCGACGTGGACGTCGTGGATGGCTGGCACACATTGCCTATTCATGACGCCCCCTCCAAGAGTTTGATGATCTCCTCGGGGGACGGAAGTTGTCCTTTGAGCTCCTTCGGCAGGCGTTTGACCGTGCGGTAAGTGGCCACACCAATCGGTTTACGGGCGTCGCGCAGGGCATATTCGACGATGGTTCGGCTCTTCTCCTTGCAGAGGATGATGCCGATAGAGGAGTCTTCGCTTTGCTCCCTGACTTGGTCATCCATGCGGCCAGGTACTGACCTCTGCACAATGGCAAAGACGCGGCGTGAGATCATGCCGGCGATACTGCTGTCGCGGTGGGCGGCAGATGCCCCACCGGTTGACTGTGTAGCAGACCCGCCCCGGGCTAAAGCCATGGGCTAAGCTAGCAAAGCCCACTGAAGGGGCTGCCGGCGCGTTTGTATTAGCCATTGATCCCTCTCACGGCCTCTTCGTAGCTCAGGCTGCATTACAACATCCGCCATTTAAGTTATAGCCCTTATGCCTTGTTATTCCCAACCAAATCAGCCCCTTCAGCGGGCTTTGGCTTCTCAGCCCATGGCTTTAGCCCGGGGCGAGTCCGCTTATTATCCCGATCTTGCGTATTCGCAGCTTATCCTGATGGCCGGATTCCCGATAATTTCTCGCACCAGTGGCGCGATTTTTTCCGGAGACGCATAGGTTTCGTAGAATAGCTTCATACGCCATAGGTTGGAAGCCGGGAACCCGCCCACGCCCGGGAATTCCCTTTGCAGGTCCTCAGCCAGCCGTTCTACCACGGATTTTCCCCAAGCATCACCCGTCAGCCGGTGCATGATCAGGCGGCCGATGTCCCAATATAGCGCAACCAGTTCCTTGTTGACGGCGCGCCAGGCCGCGTACTGCCCCAACCGGACGCGTTCCTTGATCTCCACGAGCAAGGCGGCATAGTCCTTTGGCAACAACTCGGTCATATCCCCAGCCCCTCGAAATTCTCCTGAATCCTCCCCGCCAGCATGGCGGCCTCCTGGTTCAAGTCCGCCAGCTCGCCATGAATGTCCCGCAGCGCCTGCTCGAAATCGAATTCCTCATCCACTTCCGGCGGGGCGACTCCGACGTAGCGGCCCGGCGTGAGGCTCCAGTCGACGGCTTCGATCTCGGCGCGGGTGACGGCCCGGCAGAGTTCGGGCATGGGCACGAGCTGCGCCTCGGGAAAGCGGGAGAGCAGCCAGTGGGCCTGGCGGTGGAAGTAGGCCGCACCCTTGAGCTGTTCGACGAGGTCTCTCCGCCGGGCGTCGAGTTCCTTCTCCAGCCGGCCGATGGAGCGGCCGTCCCAGGCATCGTGGTCGCGACC
>JAUYEE010000287.1 GCA_030691545.1 bacterium
GAGGGAGCGGTGCCCAGGTTGTTGAGTACTTCTAGTACCTCGTCGGCTCGTGCCCAGACAGTCTCCGGGGTCGAGTCCATGAAGTCGATATCAAGGTAGAAGCCAGGAATCTCAAGCGCCGTGTCTTCGGTGCCCCTTCCCTGCCTTGGCGGCTCGGCTTGGGTGCACACCGCGAAGTAGACGTCATCAGTCGGTGATTCTGCGATAGCTATTGCGGCCGCTTTGTCATGGTCAGAGGCCCGTACGGCGACCGCCTTCATGGTACGCTTGTTCCACAGCACGACATACCCCTGACACTCATCGCCATAGATTCTCTCCAAGAAATCTCTGGCCATGGTGACGTCCGGTTGTACCAGAAGTGAGGGCTGTTCATTTGACATCGTCAGCGCCCCCTTCTTCCGGGCTTGCCCTTGAAGATGAAGGACAAGTCATGTACGACATAAACGACATAAACGACAAAACCTTCCACTACTACATGGAGCCGTGTCATCGTTGGTCTCCGACCGAACTCAAGTCGTATCCCGACTTTAGAACCTGTAGAAGGTGGAAGAGTGAATGGGAGGGTAATCTTATTGTAGTGCTTGTCCCAAAAGAGCGTGGTTGGGCCTTGCCCGGCCACTTGACGGTCGAATGTCGGGGCGTTAACATCCCCTTGGGACATTTCCATTCCCCTCCCCACAAAGCCCGTTGCAGCGGGCTTTTCCGCTTCAATGGGTCATTTGCTCTCCAACTATGTCTGCAGTTCCACGTGAGATGCTTCGCCCATGATTTCCCGTACCGAAACGTTGAGCGCCTCAGCTATGCGAATCGCAGTCTCACTGCTAGGCATTGACCTGCCCGTTTCGTACCGGGAGAGAAGACTCTCCGAAATGCCTAGCATCCTCGCCAAGTCCCACTGCCGTATGCCCCGCCTGACCCGTGCCAACTTCAGCCCAGTTGCCACTTGCCTTTTCGCCTCCTCCAGACGGGAGGGTTGCACCCCGTCTAAGAATAGTTTACACTCGTGGTGATATCTACCTGGGTCTACATTCTAGTTAATTGTGTTACTCGCTACATCTTCTGCACGGTTGTATAGCCTTTCCAGAGGTGATTGACATGAGTGGCGGTAGTGTTACGCTCGATTACTCTCAATATCTCTCCCTATCCCGGTGGGTCGTTAGAGATTACCGGTTGAAAGGCAACCACCTGGTGCCTGATGGGCCAGAACAGAAGTCGTACAACCCCTTTGAGCAGTACTATGGGAAATCAAATGAGCCCCCATATAGGGAGCTGGCCAACCTGAAAAAGGAGAACTTGGAGCAGGTCTGCGCCTTTGTCAACAAACACGGCCTTCTGGGGCTTTTTCAGTACAACATGGTTCAATCACGATATGTGCCTGATTCAAGAGGTTGGGTTCTGCCTCTGCACGAGCCCCCGTTCGGATACGCGGAGGTTGTTGAGGGGCCGGGCTACAGGTATGTGGTTGAACCCCAGCACGCGCAATACCCGGATGGCTGGCTTGAGGACGAACTTGTCAATCAGGGATTTCACGTCTCTGGCCATGACAAGTACGGCGACCCCATGTGGCTTGAAGACGAATCCGAAATAGAACACGCCACCGAGGAGTTGCTTCAAGAGGAACGAGAAAACGCTTTGCGGTACTGGACTGGAAAGGGGCGTTCCCGGGGGATAGTGATGGTCAGGGGGCTGGCCGGATTTGAAGAGAAGTCGCTCATGGACTACTACTGCCGATTCTTCCCGCAGCTGGCAGGTGGTTGGTCACCCGTGCTCCGAAACCCAAAACACCCCGAGGTCAAGGTCACTGATGATGGTGAACTCCGGTCGGCAGTGTCGTTCCCGTCCATCCACAGTCCTGAAGTGTGGGCACACATGTGTGAGAACGTGTACGAGTTTGGAAACGAGGTGCGGGTCTTCAGGGATACGTTGTCACTGGTGCGGCGTCTGCAAAACAAGACAACATCCGAATCGGAACGCGCCACACTCGAACAAGTGTTGCGCCAGCGCTTTTCGCATGCCCTAGCTGGCGTGCGTCCAGCTTTTCGTGCCGCGGCATCAGGCGCTGCCGAACGTGGGAAAAGGACTGCTGCGCATCGCCCTTTCACCGATTCTTGGTTCTACCCCTCTCTTCTATCAGCGTATTACATGATGCTCTACCTGGACGTCATCGAAGGCAGGCTCATTAGGGAATGCCCTCGCTGCAGGGAGCTATTCGTATCCGACCTTGAGGGCAAGGCCTACTGCTCATCGGATTGCCAGACCTATGCCAAGCTGAAGCGGAGCAGAAAGCGACAACGTGAAAAGGAGAAGGCGCAAATGGCCCCCAACGGGGTGTACTATCGGAGGGGTAAAGCTAACAGCGGGACTCCAAAGACACCGTCACGCAAGCCACGATGACCGCGGCCACGCAAACCGTCCACCCTCCAACCTCGGATATCGGTCGACGTCGATGGGGGTCTTGGAGACGGGCATGGTAGGCAGTTCGGCTTGGAGGTCTACCTGACGTAGCTCCCCGTTCGACCCTACACAAACATTTGTGGAGGGTCGCCACAGAGCTGGTTCATCACAGAGTCGTCCAGTGTCATCGGTGATATCGACCAGAATGTGTCCAAGACGAGCCCCCGTCCCCCACAGGACGCAAACCGTCCTCTCCCCGACCTCTGTATGGGTCAACGTTGATGAGGATCTTGGGGACGAACATTGTGGGCGGTTTGCTCAAATCCCGCGCAGCAAGAACGCCCAAGACTATCTGTAGTGGATTCAGAACCACAACTGGAAGTCCCGGGCATGCCTCGGTGGCGAGCGTTTGCCTACTTAACGAGGGGCTTGTGTGGCGTCGCGCGCTAGCAGACGTGAATACCCACGGGCACGACGATATTCCCGAATGTCGACGCTCGAAGGACTAACCCCCTTGGGTATTGAACGCAACCGTAGTGCGTTTCGATTGAAGGTGGAAGACGTCATGTTTAAGCGAATTCGAGCTGTTCTTGCCGGTTTCTTTCTCATAGCCTTGCTGGGGTTCGTCACCGATACCATCCTACAACAGGCGGGAATTCTTCCAATACCATCTCAGCACAAGTTCGAGACTAGGCACGCACTCCTTGCTTTGTCCTATCACCTGCTGTTCACAGTCCTAGGCAGCTTTGTGACCGCACGGCTGGCTCCCGACCGCCCGATAGCACATTCGATTGCCCTCGGCATCCTCGGTGTTGTGATAAGCATCCTTGGACTCATCGCCATCACCACTCGCAACCTCGCTCCCGCATGGTATGGGTGGGCACTCATAGTCCTTTCCGTCCCAGTCACGTGGATAGGCGGCAGGTTAGCAGTTCTCAGCCAAGAACATTCGGGCGGTTGAACGCAGGACGCAGACTGTCGTTTGCCCGACCCCGGATGTGGGTCGACGCATGGGAGGGTCGCAGAGACGAGCATGGTAGGCAGTTCGCCAGACCTGTTGAGGGGGAGCAGCAGACAAATCGGCCCGCCACATGCGTCTGTTAGGTGTTGGCCAGTTTCCGGAACCCGCGTTCGGTACTTCTCGGACTGAATGTCCGCAAATTGCCGGAATCCGCATCGACCCCACGCAAACATTTGCGTAGGGTCGCCACAGGGTCAGTTGGTCGTCGGTGATATCGGCCAGGAAATGTCTGGGACGAGCCCTCCTCCCCTACGAGACGCAAACCGTCCTCTCCCCCGACCTTGGTATGGGTTGACGTTGACGAGGGTCTTGTAGACGAGCAAGGTGGGCATTCACCAAGACTGTGGAGTCAAAGCCGCGCGTGAACTCCTCTACGAGCATCGTCCTGTGCTACCGGTGATATCGGCCAGGACGTGTCCACGACGAGCCCACACCGTCCAGGCCACGCAAACCGTCGTTCCCCCGACCTCCGATATGGGTGGACGTTGACGAAGGTCTTGCAGACGAGCAGGGTGGGTGGTTCACCTGAATCCTTGCGTCAATGTCGCCGGCTATTGCCTCTGAGAAGGACCCAGTTCTCTTGGACACGGAACTGAGCTATTCCGTGGAAGGGAGATAGGAATAGGCTTTTTACCAGTGTCTATGGTGGGTCTGAATACTATTCAATCGCAGG
>JAUYEE010000341.1 GCA_030691545.1 bacterium
CGACCAAGGCTCCCGCCGTTCGCAAGGGGCGGGCGAAGAGGCTGCCGCAGTATATCCTGGAGGTTCTGAACGCGAGTCCCACCCCTCTGACGGCAAAGGAGATCGCGGATGCTGTGACGAAAGCAGGCTATCATTCTTCGAGCAAGAATTTCGTGGGCCTCGTCAGGCGAACGTGTTACTTGAACAGTCGTATCCATACGAAGGAGCGGGGGAAGTTCGCGATCAAGGGTAAAACGTAAGAGGCTGGCGGCTGGAACGGCAGGCCGTATGATTTCCCCTTCCGGTTGACTTCTTCCTCTATTGGTCTGCGTCGGAAAGAGGGGAACTTCGCGGGGGAATACGGTCCCCGGTATTGATCCCGGAGTTCATGGCACCGCCTTCTCATCCTGTCCAACACATTCGCAAATGTACCGTCGGAGGCCAGGTTCTCTAATTGCCCGGGATCCGTTTTTGAATCATGCAGAAACTCATACGGAGGAGACTACTCGAAGTAGCGCCCGTACACCCACTGCTGAGCTTGCACACCTTCCCATTCGGGGATCGCGCTGTAGTCGAAGAGCTGCTCCCAGAAAAAGTCCCTCCGCCAATCCGGCATTGCCTTTCCCGAACCAGTGGTGTGAGGCTGCGCCTTTTCGCCAGGCCACTCCCTTCGGCGCACTTGCAGGAAGAGACAGGAATGATTATTGTTTCCTGGTGTTCTGAGAGAAGAGAAACTTCACTGCCACATGAATGTCCAGTCTTCGTTCAGAGAAAACACGTCCGTGGAGTTCCGGGCAGAAATCGGCGTGCCAGGAGGATCTTTATGAGGATAGCAAAGGCAGTGTGCCCTGTGACGGTTTGGCTCCTGTGCGCGGGCGCAGCGGCAGGAGACCTGACGATCTGCCCCCAGCACCCTTACTACTTCCGCGATGGGGATCGGCATGTGGTGCTCGTCGGGGTCTCCGACCGATCCCTGTTCGCGATTTGGGAAAACCAGAAGGGGTTCTCGTGGCGAAAATATCTCGATGACCTCGCGGCTCACCATCTGAACTACGTTCGGCAGGATGTGTGCAGTTGGGGCGAACTCCTGACGCCTCTGAAGTACCCGGCGCAGCTCGCCAACGCGGCTTGGCCGTTTGCCCGGACGGGGCCCGGTCTTGCCATAGATGGCAAACCGAAATTCGACCTGACCCAGTTCGACCAATCCTATTTTGATCAGCGGTTCAAACCGTTTCTGCGAGAGGCGGCGGAACGCGGGATTTACGTTGAGTTGACCCTGTTTGAGGACTTCAAAGGGCGTGCGTTCTCGCAGAGCCTTTACGCAGATGAAAACAACATCAATCGGATTGGCCTGCGACCGAGGCAAGCAACCTCCGACTCCTCTCTTGACAATCCCCGCCTCATGGCCATCCAACACGCGTATGTTAACAAGGTCCTCACGGAAAGTGCGGAGTTCGGCCATGTGATTTACGAAATAGCGAACGAGGCCGGCGGCTCTCGCTGGGTGGCACACATGGTAGACTACATTCACCATCATCCCGCGCATCCGGGACGTCTCGTCTCCGCGGGCGAACAGACCACTTCATTCGACCCACGCAGAGGGAAAAACGACATTGCGGTCAAGCATCGTGGCGGGGGAGGCCTGTACGCGACGGACTCCGACGTGCGAGACCACCATACCGCCTTGCTCCGATTCCGTGTCGACAGGCCGGTGAGCCACAACGAATATTTTCTTTTCGCAAACCGCAGCACGGACAATGTCAACTTCCCTCGTAAGATGATGTGGGCTGATTTCACCGCGGGGGGACATTCCAACTTCTACGACTTCACCTTCTGGCGGGGCACGGGACGCACCCTCGATGAAGGCCAAGCATCATGCACGCCACCCCAAGAGATCCTCCGCGGCGGACAATACTTGCTGGACTTCCTCACCCAAAACGCGGTGAAATTCTGGGTCATGACCCCCCATGATGAGCTCGCCAGCCTCGCGGGAGAAGGGAAAGCCTTCATTTTCACTCTCGCGAAGCCAGGCGAAGAGTACATCTGCTACGTGCTCGGCGATGGCCCGGTGACTGTTTCCCTGTGCCTAACAAATGGAGTCTTCACTGCCCGGTGGTATGATCCGAAGCGTGGCCAGTTTCTCTCCCCCGCACAGCGATTGGAAGGCGGAGACAGTCGGGTGTTCCACTCTCCTGCGTTTAGGCAGGATATCGTCCTGTACGCGCGGAAGTCCGGTTCGTGACCCTTGATGGTTGGCGTTGCCTGCCGCCTCCCTCCTTTCGCCTTGAGTCCGTGCTTGGATCTTCAAGGACAGATGCGGTGTTTTTGGCAACCTGGATTGATTTGGACCCATAACCTACTGGCTTTGGCCCCGCCTTCTCCAAGCTTCTCGGATTCACGCGCCGATTAAAGGCGTCTCCAGCCTTTGGCTAAGAGTCCGCAGCGCAAAACGCGTTTCCGGTCCTTCCGGGGGAGTCGTCGAGTTAAGAAGCGTTTCCGGCCATTCGTTCAGAGTACGCACGTACTGTGGCGGAAACGCTGGAAACGAAATTCAGGACATGTACAACGCCGAAAGCGAGAGCCATGAGCGTAGCGCTGGCTTGCTTCAGAATCGCCGTGTCGGCCCCTCGACTTGTTACTCGCGCACGAGAGTTTAGGTATATCGGGGGTGTCGTCCTTTTTGCCTTCAAAACCAGTCGTTGCACCCCGGTCGCGGTGCGCGTTAGGGTTTCTCGGATTCGAGGAGAGTCCTCGTTCGCATGCTTCCTTATGCGTCATCGCTAAACGACTCGCGGGCGTTGCTGTTCGTTCACCCGTGGCCATGCATCGTGCCGTCTCCGATGCAGAGGTGCCGGGCACCAGAGGTATGAGAAAACGAGAATTTGGCGTGAGTGACCTAAGAGGAGGTTGGTCTATGCGTAGCTCTCGGCGGTATTCAAGCGCTCGCTGCACAGTCGGTCTTTTGGCAGGCATGGTTTGGTGGGGCGCGTTTGGGGCCGACGAGTACGTCGAACGCATCTCGTCTTTCGAAACGGATGCGGAGGCGTTCCTGTTCGCCTATGACGCGGGGGCCAAGGGCTGGGCGAAAGTGACGGATAAGCAGTCGAGCCACGGCACCAAATCCCTGGAGCTGAAGTTCGCGGTGACGGAAGCTGAGGCAGGCATGAGCGGCGCCGCTCGCCTTTTCCGCGGCCTTGCCCGCAGCGTGGGCATATTCAGGAAGAGGGACGACGAGGGAAAACTTGCTGGCTTAGGACACGCGAAGGACGCCCTGCCGTTTGACTGGACGGGGATGGACGCGCTTGTCTTCGACGCCTACAATCCATCCGAGGCGCCATTGGAGCTGACCCTGAAAGTGGAATCCGGCCTGTATGAGTGGGACCCCACGTCAAAGCTCTACCGCACAACAGTCGCCCTTCCCGCAAAAAAGTGGACACCGGTGAGCCTCTCGCCAAAGGCGATGGGTGAGGATTTCCATCCCGCCGGAGTGCTCAGCGTCCGGATGACGGTGCCGGTTAAGGGCACTTTGTACGTTGACGATGTTCGGTTCGTGGCCTCTGTGCCGCCCGCTCCCGAAACGAAATACATTCGGCTCACCTGGACGCGCGACCCCCAGACCACGCAGACAATCACCTGGCAATCCCGGGGAGAAACAGGGGTAGTGCGCCTTGGCCGCAAGGGTGAAGCCACAGACTCGACGGTGAGCGCCAAAAGCATCAGGAACTTCGCGTGGGGCCACGGCGTCCTTCACGAGGCGACTTTGACCGGGTTGAAGCCCGATACGAACTACGAGTACCAAGTCCGGTCCAGTGACGGCGCCTGGACACCGAGGAGAACCTTCCGCACGGCGCCGGCCGCCGACGATGCTGAGTTCACGTTTCTGGCTGGCTCCGACACCAAGGGCACCCGCGACGTCATGATCAAGCTCCTCGGGGTCTTCGAGGATGATACGCCCCGCTTCATGATTTACGCCGGAGATGCGCTGCATACGGGCGGCCTGGCGTCTCAATGGGATCGCTGGTTTCAGGCCGTTGAGCCTTTCGCCTCGTGTGTCCCGATCATGCAATCGGTGGGGAATCATGAGGTCGGCGGCGACCCGAATCTCCTCAACTTTCTGAGCTATAACGCTCTGCCGAGCGATTCAGGCAGCGAGGCGTACTACAGCTTCGATTACGGCCCGGTGCACTTCGTTTGCCTGGACACTGAGTCCCGCTTTTACCCGGAACAGGTCCCGTGGGTCGAGAAAGACTTGTCCTCAACGAAGAAGCCCTGGAAGGTCGCCTATTTCCACAGTCCCCCTTTCTCCTCGGGCACCGGGCATGGCTCCGATGAGGAAGCACGCAACGCCCTCGAGCCGATTTTCAGCAAGCATCACGTCAACCTCGTCGTCAGCGGCGACGACCACCTGTACGAACGCAGCAAGCCGGTCAACCTGGCGAAGTCGAGGAAGGCGCCGGTGAGTTCCTACAAGGAGGGGACGTGTTACGTTGTCTCCGGCGGAGCCGGGGCAGGGCTGTACGATGCCAGGCCAGGCAACTGGTGGACGGCAGTGCTGAAGACCAAGGTCCACCACTTGTGCCGAGTCAAGGTCAACGGAACGAAATCCATGACGCTGGAGGCTGTCGACTTGAAAGGCGTCGTGTTCGACCGGGTCGCTCTCGAGAACTGAATTGCCCGGACAAGAGCACGAGGGCACTTCTGTCGAAGGTCAGTCGAGACAAGGCCGTTATGCAGGACAGAAAATATCAACGGGACGATGTGGTTCTCGGATGAGCCGGTCGGTTGGGGTATGGACAGTCGCTGCCAATTCCCGTCCCACGGCAACGAAGCTGCTGGTAACAGACCGCGCCGTCCTTTCGTCATGGGCATTCGTTGCGCCGCCTCACCGAGGTCCCCTGGCCGGTTCGGACGGAGGCAGCACCCACGGGTCCGGCAGAGCAGTGTTGTTGCCATGGCGGTGGTACGCCCAGGCGAAATCCCATTCAGCGCGAACCTGCTTCTGGGTCAGAAGAGGCTCGAAGGCGAAGGCTCCGAGGTCTGGGCTTTTCTCCTTCGGGAGTGGACGGACCCAGAAATCGGTCGCCGGCGCATATTGGGGGGAGCCCTTGCCAATCGCCGGGCTATCTTCCCGCAGCCAGAAGACCCCTTTCGTCGGGTCAACGAATCTCGGGCCGCCGGTCAGACCGTAAGGACCCCGGCGGGCGGACTTGGGCACGCAGAGATTGTAGTCCACCAAAACGTTTTCGGTGTCTTCGCTCAAAGAGAAGGCGTCCTCCCCGTCGGCAATTAGAATATTGTTCACGACAACTTCCCCGTCGCCGTTCCAGATCGTCAGCGGCTGATCTTCAACGACGGTGTTGTTGACGATGACGTTCTTGCCGCCGCCCTCTGGACAGGCGACGATAATCCCTCGCCGCCGCACCTGGCCATACACGAGATTGTTGACGACCCGTGAGTTCTTGATGGATGGATACAGATGGAGCCCGTAACTCGCGTTGTGGCGGACGATGTTGCCTTGAACGGTTAATCCGTCGCCGTCGGCGTAAACGCCATGGTCAAACTGGATGTGGTCGCCGTTGAACTCGATGAGGTTGTTCTCGATGACCCCGCCCTTCTGGTTGTGCATGGCGATTCCCATGGCCTTGTTGTTATGCACCCAGCAGTTCCGCACGACATTGTAATCGCCATTCATTTTCACCCCGTCGTGGCGACCTCCCATCACCCCGAAACCGTCAACGGCCACCCAGTCGCAGCCGTCCGCGTTGCTGATGACGTGGCATTCGGCGCCGATAATCACGGCCTGCCACTTCACCTCCGACCTGATGACTGTGGGCCGTTCCTTTGTGCCGGCGTACTGCTTGCCGATCTCGATGGGACCGCGGTAGAGGCCCGGTTTGACGAGGATGGTGTGCCCGCCGCCAACACGCGATAGCGCGTACTCCACGGATGGCCAGGGCTTCGCACTGCTTCCATCGTTCTCCGGCTTACCGTCCGTGGCGACATAATAAGTCCCTGCGCCCGCGGCCATCGCGATCAATACGAGCAACACGGTGCAACTGATTCGGGAAAACATCGCTCTTACTCCTTTCGTTTTCGAGTTGAAGCGGAGGCTGCGAGACGGCGAGGCGCCAGCCTACGGGGCGGCCCGGCGATAGCGATACGCCCAGATCGTGCCGTCATCCTCGCTGTCGCCAGCGGAGTGGATGAAGACGACGCTCAACTCCGGGTCGTAGAATCCGTTCTTGGCCTGTCGGTTGCGGCCCAGTTTGTCAGGGACGGGGAGCGCCTCATCGGCCCAGGCATTAGCGTTCGGATCGTACGCATAGACTCCGAGCCTCTCGGGTGTATCGTCATGGAAAGAATGGAACACGAGCAGTACCTTATCGTTCCCCGGATCGTACGCCATGACGGCGTTCTTCGTCGGATAGCTGTTAGAACCCTTGCAGGGCGATCCTTCCGGCTTGGGGTCCAACCACGTGTTCGCCTTCAAATCATAGACCCAAAATGCATGGGTCCCCGAAGGCGCCACTGGATAGCTGCCTCCTCCGATGCAGATTCGATGGCGCTTCGAGTCGTAGCAGGATGTGGCGTCTATGCCGAAGGGAGGTCTGGGGCCTTGAGGATTCACGTGCTGCCACTTGTTTGTCTGAGTGTCGTAGAGCCACATGTCCTCACTGCGATGCAGGAAGAAGGCCTGTTTGTAGCCCGGAAGGTAAATTAGCGTATCGCCGTAGCTGCTTTCGGGGCCGCGCGTGCCCGTTCGCAGGCGGTTCCACTTTCCCGTGGTCGTTTCATAGAACCAGGGACCGGCGTCGGCCGGCGGCGGCTTGAGCCAGTCCTTTCGCTGCGGCATCGGGACCTCCCAGTAGGAATGCGCGTTCGGCATGCTCATCAGGCGCTTCCCGTCGGTGTCATAAGTGTTCATCTCGTAGCCGTGGGCCTGCTGGGCAACGGGAATGAGGTCGCCACCCGGCGTTGCCTCAAAGCCGTCTGCATTAAGCTTGAGTTGCAGGGCTTTCGCCGGCGCCCCGGGATAGCAGCAAATCCAGCGGTGCGAGTTGATGTCGTAAAACCAGAGATCGTCCATGTAGTGGCCGTCCGGCTTGGTGTAGCCATGCCGCCCTTCGCCCTGAAGGAAGGCGCCGCGCAGCTCGGGGGCTAACGGCATCTCCGAGGTCCACGAGCGGCCGCGCGCCCGTCCCCATTTCGGGTCAGGAGCAGGAGGCCCGAGTTCCAGCCAGGAATTGTCTTGGAGCGCCTTGATGCGCTCGACGTGCGGGCCAGGCTTGCTGGGGAGCGCCGCCAGTGCGCCCTGCGCTTGAATGCCCTGCGGCGCGGCAGCCAGAAGAACGAAAATCAAAAGAAGTGCTTTAACAAGATGGATCATCGCAGTTGCTCCTTTTGGTGCTGTCGCCGTTGGACTGCGGTAGGGCTGTCTCCCTTTGCCGCGGGTTGCCCCGGACCGCAGGTGTACTCGATATCGTCAAAGAAAACCGTCACGCTGTTGCCATCAATCCAGGGCGTGCAGATGCCGAAGCGGTTGAACGAGGCCCCGATTGCCTTGGCGCCCGGCTCCAGGTCGAGCGTGCAGGTCTGGCCGTCGAGTCCGACCGTAATTCGGCCGCGCCCGTCTGCCCAGGCGGGATCGTACTCCAGCACCCAGTCGTGGACCTTGCGGTCCGGGTAAATGTGGGGTGCTTTGCTCGATCCTCCCCCAAGCGCTCCGGCGACCTGGCCGTGGACCCGGTACACGGGATAAAAGAAGAAGCCTTCGGACGAAGGCCCTTCGATGTTGATGCCGAGGTAGTCCATCGGGATGCTCTGGTCTTGCGCGGGATTGGACTGCAGGCTCCATGCCGAATGGTAGAAACCGATGGACGCGGTGCTGTCGGTGACGCCGCGGAGCATGCTGACCCTGCCGCGCGCGTGGAGCGTGGTATCCAGAGTGAGAGTCGAGACCCGGGCGCCGTATGCGGCCAGGCGGTTTGGCTCGCGGCAGTCGCCCCGGAAGATAAGACCGCCCAACTCGCCCGCGGCCTTGCCGCCCGCCCAGTTCGTCGGGCTCCAGCCGAAGTTGAAGCGCGGACGAGTGTCTTTGGTTTCGTAAGTACGGCGGTTGTTGTGTTCATCCCATATAGGGTCTTCACTGAAATCGAAGCGCCTTCCGTTGATTGTCACGTCATCAATCCAGGCCTCGCCGGCGCTGTCCCAGGTTTTGAGGACGGGCAACAGGCCGAGGTGAGTAAACGCGGCTCCGTCGGAGCGGTGCTCTTTGATGACGGGGCAGGTCGCGGTGTTGCCGTCGAGCGTGAAGGTCAGCAGGCCGCTGCCCTCGGCGCCCCGGGGGTCGTACGCAATCTGCCAGTCATAGACCTGCCCCGCTGGAATTTCCGCGGCCTCGATGCGCTGGCCGGGCACAATCACACCGATGACGCCGGCCCCGCACCGCCAACGGCTTGTGCAGTACTCGACGTGGCAGTGGAAGCTGTCGCCCCGGCCGTTAATGCGAGCCGCTAACGTGTTGGGCGTGCGCCACTCGTTGAGCATATCGGCGTTAAAGAAGCCCAGCAGGAAGTGACCCGGGCCGGGCGCAACGAGGATTTTACCCGAGGCGCCACTGGGCACATCCAGGGTGAGGGGGTCGGGCAGACGGTAGCCGTAGTAGGCCGCCTCGCCGGCGACATTGATTTTGCCGCCGATCTCGCCCGGCTGACCGCCCGCGTGATGGGTCGAGGCGCTGTAACCGAAGTCCTGCGTGACGATCTTGGGAGCGAAGTGAGTGCTGCGGCTGTTGATCTCCTCCCAATTGGCCGGCTCCTGGTCAAAGCTCTCTGCGCGGGTCTCGGCTTGAAGGGGCCAGGCGAGCGAGGCGTCGCTCTGGGGTAGTTCGCTGGTTGCCAAATAAAAGGATGCCCCGTAGGTTGTCGGTGCCGCAAGAACCGCCAGCATCAAAACGGCATGCTGATGGCCCGCGGCTCGCCGCCGACCATGGGTCCGCCAGTTGATGAGGTTCATCTTTTGTCCCTCCGGAATTCACGAAACAACGTCTTGGCCAAGGAAAAGGTCTGGCTCTCAGGACGCTTGTCCAGGCAATAGGTGACGACGCCATCGCACTTGCCGTCCTTGTAGGCTTGCAGCGACATGCGCAGCCACTCGGCTATCCGTTCGGGCGTCGCTGGGTCGCCGTGGCGCTGGCGGAACTCGCCTTCGGCGCCCGCCGTCATGGAAATGAAGGGAATGTGAAAACGCCGTTGGCCCATTTTCGTTTCGCTGCCGAATCCTGCCTCGAAGGCCCCCTGTCGTGCCACCTCCCAGTCCCGCGGTTCAGCCACGTCAGCCGCAAGTTGCAGATTCTCCGCGCGCAACCCGCTCAAGTGCCAGCGCACGCCGAAGTTGCTCACCCCCTTCTTGTCGAGAAAGCGAAACCACAGAGTGACGTTGCTCTTACCGCGGACTTGCGGGGTCACGTCCGCGGCTATCTTGCACCAGGTCGCTTGTCCGCGCGCTACGTCCTCTTCCCACACGACGACACCGTCCACGAGCAGTTGCTTGAAATGATAGCCGGCCGTTTCACCCGTGAAGTCATCGCGTTCGCGGAAGTGAAGGACATATCGGTCGGCGGGCAGCACTTTAGCGGACTGACTGGCCATCACGAAATCACCCGCGCGCGAAGGCGTGCCCCATGGGTAACCGAGTTCGCCAGGCGGAACGACGGCCGCGTCGTTGAGGATGGCCCACGTCCACTCGATCTCATCGCGGTCCTGCAAATAAGCTACGACCACGCCGTCAATCATTTCGCGGTAGTCCTCCACGAACTTCGCTCGCATTTCGTCGAAGTACATCAGCGGGAGGAAGGCCAATCGCGGGTTGATGGCTTTGGACCGTCTCTGGAACTCGCGCAGATAGGCCGGCGTAAAGAACTCGCGGTTGGCATAAAAATCATCTATCACCCACGCTGTCAGGTTGGGGTGTTTGAGCGAGAGCCGCGCGATTTCCTCCGCCCAGCGCGAGTAGTCCAGCCGGAACGGCTCGGAATACTGATTGCCGTACGTCGGCGGGCTTTCGGACGGCGGCACCAGATACACCCAGACCTCGATGCCCGCCTGGGCAGCCTTGGGGAGAAACAGTTTCAGGTCGTCCCAGTCTGTTGCCGCGTGCCAGATGAGCCAGTAGTACGTGGTCACGCCCAGTTCATTCAGCCGCGCCGCCATCGCGTCCAGATCCACGCGGCCGTCCGCGCGGCGGAGTTCGGAGTCGTAGTCCGCGAGATGTTCGCGAAAAAGCACCTGACCCGCCGGCTCAACCGCCTGCTTGTCGCTCTCTTGCCCAGCGCGGCCGAGCGCGGGCGCGCCCAGAAATGCCAGCAGGATCATTGCAGGAATAAAAGTGGTTCGCATCTGCATCGTCTCACCTCCGGCAGGATCATGCCCCTGCCTTATATAAAGGTTCAATGTTCAAGTCCATTCACTACGGCTTTGCCGCGAGTCACCGGGGCGGCGTCACTTACCTTTGCGGTAAATCAGCACCCAGTCGCTGTCGTCGGCGAAGTTGTGGACTGTGGGAAGCTGCTGCGGCAGAACAAACTCGACGGCGCCTCCGGAGACCCCCCCTAAGTTTTCTGTTCTGCCGTCCCTGGGGTTGAGGCGAGTCGCATCGTAGGCGCCAGGAGACAACTGAATCGTCCCGCTCCCGCCGTTGAGCAGGTAAACTAAGTACGCTTCGCCCGCTTTGCCAATGGCGAACGTCGTGCGCCAGTTTTCCCCCTCGATGGTTCTGTAAAGCGGCGAAACGAGGTCGTTGCTCGGCGTCATTTCATAGAATGGAAGCTTTCGCATTGTGCGCGCGATGATGCCCAACTGCGCCATTGTGCCGCGTTGGATCAGTTTGTCTACGTCCCAGCCGCTCATAAACTCGCCGCACCCGACGACGCACGTTGTGCCAAAACTGCCGGAGGCGGTGATAACCCAATGGGCCTTGCGGACGCCCGTTCGGTTCAACGCCCGCCAACTCAACTGCTTCTCGATGCCATCGCCGTATTCAAAGCTGGGCTCGTTGACCTCGACGGGCTTTTGATATCGCGCCCGCAACGACAGGATAAGCTGGTTGACCCGGGCCAAGCCGCGCTCGTTAAGCGCCTCGGCGCGCGGCTCCTTGTCGGCGAGACTCATGGCGGCAGAAAGGGCGGTGGACTGCATCTGCCTTTGCATGAAATCGGTCCAGTCGCCGTAAGGCCATCGGTCAAGGGCGGACATGTACCAGGTTCGCGGGCTTTCCGGGCCTTCTTCGCCGGGATCGTGCGTCGTCAGAACTGTAGGAAAAGGATTCACTCGCCGGAAGTACGACCCGGCCCAGTTGCCCCATTGGACCGACTTCTCGCACTGTTCTATGCTGCCGCGGTGACCGCCGAAGTGCCAATCCGTCTGGTTGCACACGCAGACCATCAACGAACGAAACCCGCCGTAGCGCGCCGCGATGTAACGCAGGTATTGTTCCTGTTGCTCCTGGCTCATTTCCTTCTCCATGTCGTTGACGAAGAGGATTAGGTCCACCAAGATGCCCCGTACCCGACACTCGCGGAACGTCTCGTCCACTTTTCGGAAGAGCGACAGATCGTACTGCCAATAATCGCCACGGAAGAATCTGGCGAGGCGGTCCTCCAGTCCATCAGGTTTCTGCCCGCCCATCCACATGCGAAGGCGGGTCATGCCGTTTTCCTGGAAGCAATCGTAGAAGCGCTTTCGTTCCGGCTCAGGGAAGTGCATCGGAATAGACCACGTCCCAATCAAGAACGTGTGATGCCCGTCGGCGTGCGGCAGGTGCAGGTACGGCGGCCCCGCCTTGCTGATGGGTCCGTGGTTGCCCGGCCCCGGCGGCGAGATCGTCAGAGAACCGCTCTTGCCGGCCAAACCCTCATCGTGCGGCGTTGAGGAACTGGTCCAATTCCACGTCCCAACCAGTGTTGGCATGAAGCGGATTTTCCAGACGTTTCCATTTTGGCCGTCCGCCCCGTCGCCGTCGTGAAACCCGGGAACCGTCAGCTTGGTTCCCGAGGAGGGATGGACGAACTCCGCTGTCAGCACCACGTCGCGGAACGGGTTCTTGTAGCTCTGCTTGGCCTGGAACTCAATCTCATGGACATCCCACTGCTCAACGGACACACAGGGGGAAACCCGCGCCAGCATGGCGCTGGCGACCGTGACGATCAACCGAGCGATCCTAAGAGTCATATTTGGCTTCTCCTTCGCGACAACATGCTTGCCACGAACCCTCCTTGGGCTCCTGCTCTGTTCCTCCCGTGCGGGGCCTTCGGTCGGTCTTGTCTTCTCCAACCCCCATGCACGGCACCGCGCCTTCTCATTGAGCCGGGAGCGACCGGAACTGACTCGCGGACGCCCTGGACGGCACGCCGTTCTTACTCGGGAAAAAGGAAACCATATGTCCCGATGCTTCCGTCTCGAAGATCATGGCTCCGAAGCCCATCCCGCCTTCCGGTTGCAGGAACCGGACCTCTGGCAAACCACTTTCCTGCCCGGCACGATAGACCATTAGAATTGTAACAAACTGGCCGACCTCGGCTTCTGTGTCCCATTCCGCCCGGAAATGCCACTGATTCTTCTCGCCCCATTCCGGGGGATCGGGGAATGTGTCCGTCTGGTGGAAAACCCAGTGACCGGGCAATGGGAAGAGGACCCTCAATCGCGCATTGCCCTGCGACACCGTGACGGTCTGCTTTTTCTCGTCGAGTTCCATCTCGGATAGTGAGTGCAGCCACCATTCGTACTTCACGGGTTCCGGCGCCGCGAGATCGTCGAAAATCACGAAAATGCCCGGCCGAACATGGATCACGTGGCGATGAAACCTCGTGAGAAGCCCTCGATAAGCTTCCGTGGCATCCCCGGCCACGTAATCATATTCATCCCAACTGCGAAAGGCGATGATTTGACCCTTTGCCAGCGGGTCGTGCGGCGACTGCCCCTTGCCGCCATCAATGGTTATACAGTTCGAGGACTTTGTCTGCCAGGACCAGTTCCTGTGATGGTCGGAGCCATACCAGGGATAGTACCCCGATTTGATGGCGAGCGCTTCGCCAAAAGCCTCGATGGTGAAGGCGTTTTCGTCTGCGTGCCCATGGCTGATCGTCCCATAGAGATCGCTGTGGAAAAGAAAGTGAATGTCGTTCTCCGGATCGCCGAGCTTAGTATGAAGCGACACCAGTCCCACGCCTGGGAAATACCGATTCGGAGGAAGCTCAGACGGGCTTTTCGCCAGAGGGGCCTTCCCCTCCAGGGCAAATCCGAGAGGCCCCACCCCCGCATCCGCTTTCATGAAATCTGCGTACCACCGGATATACGGGTCGTTCAGCAACGCCGAAAACTGATACATCAACTGCCCCATGCCCCGGGAAGGTCCACTGTGCTCGCCGTCGCCAAACGGGGAAATCTTCGCGTAGGGCGGATTCGTGTACAGCTTGTAATAGGGCGTGTTTCGGAAGAAGGGCTTCTCCATGAGGTCAACCCCAGAGGCCTTTCGCAGTGGGAGAACAAAGTGCAGAACGAACTCCATGTAATATGACCAGTAACTCGGCCCTTCGTGCCATCCTCCGTCATCCCTACCCCACGCCGGATACACTGCCCAGAAAACCTGCAGGACATAGTCGAGCCACTTCCTCGCTTCGGGCCACTCGTGGCAGAACGCCAGCGACGCCTCGCCCAGAAATCCTAAGATTCGCCCCGCGTGGCTGTCGTGCGGATTGGACTCAAACCGCCCGTGCAACCGCTCGTAGAACTGCGCCGCCCGGACGCGCATGACCGATTCCACATTCTCCCTTTCAGAAGGCGAGAACAGCTCATACGTCCAGTCGTACGCGCGAACGCCCCGCATCATCATCCACATCGCCGGTTCATCATTGTGAGAAAGGCTCGTGCTTCCTTCCGGGTCCCACGAAAAGAAATGGAGTATCCGCCGCTTCGCCTCCAGCCCATACTTCTTCTCGCCTGTGAGCAGATAGGCAAGACCGCACTCCTCCATGGCGTCCATCGGCGGACGGGTGGTGCGGAAGATGTTCTGATAGTCCTTGCCCCGTTCAGCTCCTTCGCCCTTGACATAAGGCGGTTCCGGGACGAGCTCCCGGCCAATGTGCCGGTCGCATCGCTGGCACAAGGAACGACATTTGTCCCCGAGGTCCTTTGTGCAACGTTCTCGATACTCCGCTAATTGACCGGGGAGGAAGAAAAGCCTCGGCCTCGCACGTGGAACGGAGGCGATGGCCTTGTCCAGGTCCGGAAACGGCGACAGGTGAGCGCCTTCGGGTACCGCGAAGCTTCTCGACCGGCTCCACGCGATGCTGGCATCCGGTTTCTGCACGCCGTAACGCCAGAACCATTTGCCGGCCTCCAGCGGCCTTGGAAGCGAATGAATGCTGATGTCAAGATCGCGGTAGGTTCGCGTCTCGTCTGATAGGAAATCGTCCGAAGAGGAAACCTGAAGGGCGTACGTCAAGCCCCTGCCTGCTGGCACCCAGACAAACGGAGGCGGATTTGTCGCAACGGTGCTGCCATCGGCCGGTGAGTACGGCTGCGGTAGAGCCCCAGGTTCCAGGTCCAGCTCTTGCCCCCACCCCAAAACCTGCACCATCACCACGACTTCAATGAGGAACAGACTCTTGGCTTTCATGGACCCTCCTTCCGCCATTTGAAGCATTCCATGACACCGCACGCCAGCTTACCACACGGTCCAAATACACGGAAGAACAGTCTCCACAGCGAGGGTGAGAAAACGTCCGCGCGCACTGCGGCGGAAACGCTGGAAACCAGATTCAGCACAGGTATACGCAATGAGTTCCGGTTCAGCCTGTCCCTCTCTTATTTTCGCCCAAAGGGGCCTGCCTTGGTCGAACACGTGGCTCGGGCCTTGCCCCACGATCTCGGTCGCTCCGCGTAGAGCCAATAGTACGCGAGCATTCTTTTCACGACACATCCAGGCCTCTTGGCTCCCGAAGCGATTGACTGTACTATTCCCAGAGACAAAGTGTTTTTGTTATCGCCAACAGACTGTGGTCTGAGGGAGTACCGTGATGAGTCAGCATGGCAGATTCTGCCCGTGGAGCTGCTCATTGTTCGTGGCGAGCCTTGGATGGTTCCTCGTCGCTCCGCTTTGCGACTTGCTCGGTGGCGATGAGCATCAAACGATGCCTCGCTATCGAATCGAGTTCGCGACCCTCCTGGGCGGGTCAGAATGGGAGGAGGCCCGTGAGATCATCGTGCTCGCGGACGGGAGCATCTTGGTGGGCGGACAGACCTCCTCTGAAGACTTCCCGGTGACGGACGGCGTGGTGCAGCCGAACTACCGTGGGGAGCCGGCGGGCACGGGTCATGGGGGGCTTTACGGGGGTGACATGTTTCTGACTCGCTTGACCAGCGATGGCACGCACCTCATTGCATCCACGTACTTCGGTGGCTCCAAGCAGGAGCGGAGCGTGTACGGGATGGCGTTGGACAGGCGGGGCAATGTCGTTTTCAGCACGGCTACGCGCTCCCGCGACCTGCCCACGACGCCCGGCGCCTACCAGACGAAATACGGGGGTGGCGAGGCGGACATGATGGCTGCCAAAATCTCGTCGGACCTCAAACGCCTGCAATGGTGCACCTACGTTGGAAAAGAAGGGAACGACTGGTGTCGAGGCGGGATAACTCTGGACGGGCAGGACAACGTGTACTTTCTTGCGCAGACGACCTCGAGCGATTTTCCCACTTCGCCCGGCGCCTACCAGCGCGCTCAACGAGGACAAGGCGATGCCGTTGTGGTCAAGCTCGCGCCCGATGGCTCCCACCTGCTGTGGGCCACGCGCCTTGGCGGGAGTAACGAGGAGACTATCATCGGCGCCCGAGTGGACCATGAAGGGAACGTCCATCTGAGCGGGCACACATGGTCGAGCGACTTCCCGGTGACGTCCGGCGCACCCCAGCCTTCCTTCGGCGGCGGGAAGTCAGATGCTTTTCTCGCCGGACTATCAGCCGACGGTTCAAGACTGCTCTATTCCACCTACCTGGGAGGCCGCGGTGACGAGTTCGGTGAACACGGTCTCGCCCTGCTGCGTGATGGAAGCATCTTGTTCACGGGGTTCGCCGGATCAAGCGATTTCCCCACAACGCCGGGCGCCTTCCAGAGGGAGTTGCGGGGAACAGGCGACGGTTTCCTGACGGAGCTTTCGGCCGACCGCAGGCGTTTCACTTTCTCGACGACGCTGGGCGGCTCCGGAGCGAACGAGTTTTACCTCATGCCGACGGTGGACAACAGAGGAAACATCGTCGTCGTGGGCTCCAGTGGCTCGAAGGATTTTCCCGTGACGGCGAATGCTTTGCAGAGGGGTTTCGGAGGAGGGGAGACTGATGGAGTGCTGGCGGTTCTCGGTGCCGACGGCTCGAAGCTCATTTACGCGAGTTACCTGGGCGGTTCCGGGGACGAACTCGTACGCGGCGTCACTCTCGGTCCTCGCGGGGAGGTTTACCTCGTGGGCAGGACCAATTCGGCGGACTTCCCGGTCATGGGGCGCGCCGCTCAGACGAAAGGAGGAGGCAAGGTGGATGCGTTCTTAGTGAAGTTGTCGCCTGTTCCGTGAAGTGCGAGGCAGGTTGCTGCCTTAAGGGGTGTGTCCTGTAGATGATCCGGAAGCCACAAAGCACTGCCGATGGGGGCGAGCGGGCGTCGAGTCGCTTCGGCTGAACGTGGACTCGCACAGGAGCACACAGAACTCATAGAGGGAGTTTCGGACGTACGGGCAAGAGAGAACCGAGAAATCATGAGAAGCCTGTGTGACCCATTGCAGCAAAGGAGGTCCTATATGGCAGTTCGAAGCAGAGTCATCACAGCGATCATTTTCGTTGCACTTGTCGTCGTAAGCCCGATTCTCAGGTCCGGCGGAGAGCAGCCATCCGGCGCGAAGAGTGAGGCAATAGCGGACTTTCTCGCGGGGCGCTTCCGGTGGCGCGTTAGCCGACCTCTGGTGACGCCGCTCCAGCGACCGGGAGATACGCTTTATTCAGTGAAGGACCCATCCATCGTCTGTTACGGGGGGAGGTGGCATCTGTTCTGCACGATTCGAGGACAGAATCGCTCGCACCAGATCGAGTACATCACATTTGCAGATTGGAAAGAGACGGACAAGGCGAAACGATATTTGCTCACGATGCACAGCGGTTTCTTCTGCGCCCCGCAGGTCTTTTACTTCCGCCCGCACAAGAATAAGAACATATAAGAATCGGTGGCGCCCCCTTGTTCGACGAAGATATCCAGGTTCCCCTTTGCACTCGAATACCTTCTGGACTCCTCGTCTTTCTCGACGGTCGAAACGTCTCGCCTTCACCAAAAACGCCATGTGCGTCGAGCATAATTGCGTCTTTGAGAGATCGTTGAGTGTGAAAGGACGCCCATGCGACACATATTCTGCGGTACACGGCCCAACGGGAAAAACCTCCACCATCCCAGTGTCTGGAGGTCGAGTTGTAGCCGGGCTTGTCGGGCGACATTCTGGGGGGGCATGTGGCAGCCCTCGAGGCGCTCAGGCCCACAACTGGCATCGCCGCCACCAACCTCGTCAGCGCTTCTTAATCGGCGGGAGTTGATCGTGAGTGGACAGAAGCCGCGGGCGGTCGGTCTGGAAGGGGAGCTTGGATGCCCCTGGGGACCTTCCTGTTGTTCCGAGCCAAGCGCGTCTGCCGGCCCTCTACTCGCTGCCAGAACCACCGCACACGTCAAGCTGGTGCAAGGGAGAAGCGTCCAAAAGATTCCACCCGGCTTTGGCATCGCATTTCAGCGTCCTTTGAGAAAGTGTTCGAGAAACGCGTACACCTGCGCATTCGACTCGATCGTCGGCGTGTGGCCGTCCCGCATGGTCATCGCGACGCGACCGGTGTGGCCCAAGAACTCGTTTAGGGCGATGGAATGGTTCAGAGCTGTCCAGTGCTCTGGACGATCCTGGGCCCCGCCGGAGACCAGGAATGGGCGCGGGGCCATCAGAGCGTGAAGCTCGTGCAGGTCACGGCCTTCGGCGACAAGCCTCCTGTACGCACCCGTCCGCGGGTTATCTTCCTGGGGAACGCCAGGTCTGCGCTGCTTGTCGGCGGGTTGGCCGAACTCGTAACCCAAGTACCACTTCTCCCAGTAGTTGGCGTTGGGGTCCTTCTCATTCCAGACGATACCCGGATCAATCCAGACTGCACAGGCGAACTTGTCGTAGAGGCACGAGGCGAACATAGCCCACTTGCCGCCGAAGGAGAGCCCGACCACGCCGATCCGCTGGGGGTCCACCTCGGGCATTTTGGCCAAGGCGTTGTAGCAGTTGGCAGCCGCGTACGCCAGGCATGACAATGGTTGGATCCCGGTCTCTTTCTCCGAAGGGCGGGCGTTCTCCTGGCTGATTTCGCCCGTTTCTCCTCCGATACACAACGTCACGAAGCCGCGTTTAGCGAGTTGATGTCCAAAGTCCACGTTGCCCCTGGCTTTCTCCGACAGCCCGGCGCTGTCGCCGGAATTGTACCAGGTCACCAGGACCGCTGGGAACGGCCCCCGGCCGTCTGGGACAAGCAGGTACTGCGTCGAGGCGAAACGATCGGGAGCGAACTCCACCTGCACCCTGTGCCGCGTGAAGTTCTCGACATGCTCCTTCTCGAGATACTTGACCCGTGGTGTCTCAACGAGGGCCGGCCATGGGCCCATAACCCTGTGCCAGTACTTCAGGATCTCTTCGCGTCGTCGCGGCCAGTCCTGCTGCGTCTTCACCAGAGTACCATCGTCGAACGTCATCAACGAACGATAGTCGCCGAGCCTGCCCTTGTACTGTTCCGGCGGCGCAAAGAACTTCTCCATCTCCGACCAGGGGATGGGAACATCCTGCCCCAAGGCAACGGATCGCGTGCCCGCACCTCCACAAGCCAGGACAATAGCCAAAACCGCAATCGCGCCCTTTCCGAGGCTCATGACTCTTGCTCCTTTGTTTGTAGCTTGCATTTCACTCCTCCCTGCCCGGTGAGTTGTGGTCCCGGCCTGCGGGACCATAGCGCTTAACATCGAGGACGAGCGCGGTGTTCTCGGGCCCCACGGCGTCGCCATTTCTGCCTGCGGTCCTCGCCAGCGCTGAACGAAACAAAGGCCGGGCCGGCGAAAAGCGCCGTAAAGAGGCGGCCGCGTCGATCAACGGCCGCCCGAAGAGCGAATGAAAACGGGGCAACCGGCACGCTCATCGCAGTTGTGCCTTTCATCCTTGGGTCCATGGGGTGTCAGTTCGGTCCTGCACCACCCACGACAACTTGGACGACAGTGGCCTCCGTGGAAAGGCGAGTGACGCCGTTAGTCAGGTTGGTACCGTCGGTGACCCAGAGGGCCCAGTCGCAGGTGGCGTCCGGCGGCGTGAAAGTCGAGGTGCCGGAGGAGACGCCGAAGGATGTCCCCAGGGGAGCATTCGGGTCTCGAGGGTTGAACCAGCGCCCGGTCAGACCGGTTCCAGTCACACTGAGCGTGAAGGAACCGGTAGTGCTGTAAGCCAGATAGTGGTGGCCGCTCTCGGCGAGGCAGAACCGCGAGGAGCCGCCGCCCTGGACGAGTCCGTTGGAAGGTCCCATGCGCTGGAACGGGATTCGGCTCTGAGCCAAGAAACGCTGGAAGGCTTTGAGGTCGGTGCCGGTTCCGGTGCCCGCCGCGCCCGCACAAAAGGCGGCCCACATGTTGCCCCGAATCCTCGCGTCGCTGTCTGTCCGGTTGCTGCCGAGTTCGTCTGCCAGAACGGGGAGCCCGTGGGCGCGCAGGCTGATCACGTAGCTGTTGACCGCGTCGGGATTGGCGTCGTTGCCGTCCTGAGACGCGATATAGGCCGGCCAGGTCTCCCCGGCGAAGGCCCAGGGAGTGCCCGCCCAGTCGTGAACAGAGAGAAGCCGTTTCCAGGGGTTGTGCTCCTGGATGAACTTGCCCGCCTCGTTGACCTCCGTCTTGCTCCAGGCCTCCTGCCACTCGAAACAGAGGACGTACCACACGTGACTGAAAGCTGAGGTGCGCGCCATCGCGTAGCGCATGAATCGCTTGCGGTCAGCCATGGGAAGGCGCCCGTAGTTGCCGGGCTTCCCGTCCTCGAAGAGACTGATGTAGGCCGACAGCCCGGTGTCCTTCATGCGCTGCAAATAACCGTCGTAGAGCTTCCATCGCCCCAGGTCCATCTTGGTCTTGTCGCTGTTGGCGGCGGTACCGAGCCACGGCGTCACAATTTCCGAGTATTCCCCGGAGGGGTCCGAACGGTTAGACATGTAGATCATGTACTTGTTGGCCGTGTGGAAGTCGCGGTGACGCGCGATGATCGCGTCGCGCTGGGCATCGGTCACCGTCTCGCCGAGGTACGACCAGAGGGGAAGGCCGCTGGCGTGATCGAGGAAATTCCCCACGGGAAAAAAGAAATCCCCGTCTTGCAGACGGAAATACCTCCCCTGCGCCGCCAAACCTCCGAGGTCGCCGCTCTCGATGCAGTCGAACTGCCCGCTCAGGCCCGCCAGCCCGCCGTCGGGGGCGTCGCCCGGCACCGTGCGCCACGTCCAGCGCACCGTCTGGTAGGGACACAGGCGCACCTTCCACGTCCGGCCGGTTTGCCCTCCGTTGCCATCTCCGTCGTAGAACCCCTCGACCCCAAAGATGCGGCCCGCCGGGTCGGTGACCTCCAGCTTGAGAAGGTACGTGTCGAACGGGTTCGCCGGAGTCCCCGCCGCCGTGAAGATGAGTTCCAGCATCTTGTGCTTGCCCACGCTGGGCGCCGCCTGGGCCGGTGCGGACCCCGTGTCAGCCAGGGCGGCCACCGGCTTCTGCTTCGACGCCGCTGGATGGGGGCGCGGACCGACCGCCGAGAAGTCCCACGGCTCAAAACTTATCTGCGCTGCAGGGGACCCTGGGCGCAGCCTGAAATCGCCTTTCTCCGGGTCTACAAACAAGGGATCTGCTATGACGCTATTCTTATCCTGGCCCGCTGCCTGCCACTCGGCGAAGCTCTTGTTGCCGAAGAGAACCGGTTTGCCGGAGGCATTCCAGTAAAGGTTGCGATCAAACGTACAAACGTCCCGCCCATAGTGCACGATGCCATAATCTCCAACGGCCTTCCCCTCCAGGTAGTAGATGAGGTTGCGCTGGAACGTTAGCTCGAAGCCGCCTATGCCGCCGCGATCTACTTGAGCGATGCTATTCAAGGCGAGGATGTTGTTCTCCGCCGCAATAGTCCGGCTGTGGTGCGCGAACAACGCGCCATCCTGGCAGCGATAGACGAGGTTGTTCTGAATCAGAACCTCGTGGCTCCCTTCATCGGTGTAGATTCCCCAGCCACCGTAGTCCCGTCGCGAGACATCATGCACCAGGTTATAACGGATGCGAGTGCCGGGCGTGCTGCAGGTGTAGATGCCGCCCATGTCGCTGAGCATGCCCTGGCCGACGTCGTGAATGTGATTGTACTCGACGACATTGCTCTGGGCGTGGTTTACCCCAAAGTCCTGGACGGAGCCCACGGAGATACCCGAGTAGAACAAGTCGTAAATGTGGTTGTGAATGACTTTGTTATCGGCATTGTCTCCCACAAACACGCCAACCGCTTCCGGAGTAAACCGCCCGCAGCGGGCGATTTCGTTGTCTGCCACTGTAATTCGCTGACTGTGCGGGCCTTGCGGCATGGCGGCCTTGCGCTGGAGTCCCCGCTCGGTCAGTCGGCCAGACCCGTCCGTTTCCCACGAGAAAAAGTGGCCGATCCGGATTCCGCCGGCGCCGATATCGGTGATCTGGTTGCGCGCGATCTCGATGTCCGCGCAGCCCACGCCTACTTCGATGCCGTAGTTGCCGATGTGTTCAATGCCGCCGTCGGTGACGGCGCATCGTTCCGCGTAATCAAACAGCAGGGCGCCGGGCACTTCGATTCCGGCCTGCAGCGACGAGGCATAGTCGGCCGGCGGCTGCCATTCCGTATGCGCAAAGATGAGACCTTCAAAACGGACATCGTGGATGGGGGCGTCCGCGCGCCCCACCACGCGCACCACCTGCGGTAGTCGCGGCGCGACGATCTCGGCCGACAGCATCTCCTCTCCCGGCCGCGGCAGATAGTAGAGCTTTCCTTGGGGTCGGTCGAGATACCACTGGCCCGGAGTGTCCAGGGCCTCGAAGACGTTCTCCACCCAGTAAGTCCCGGGCTGGCTTCCCGAGAGGAGAGCAAACAGACTCGGGCGGTCGAAGGTGACTGTGCGCGTCTGCTCGCTGACGCTCTCGATCGGCAGCCGGTTGTCCAGCCACCGCGTGATTCCCACAATTTCCACATCCCGCAAATTGTGCCAAGTAGGCACAATGTTGCCCGGCATGTAAACGAACTGCTTCGTCGGACTCCTGAGAAAGTCGCCAGTATAGCCCGGCAGGGACTCGATGTGGTATTCCCCCCCTTTCGGCAGCCTTGTCCGCGGGCGACGGGCGCCGTTGACAAAAAGTTGCCGGAAACGCCATTGGCCTTGCTTCACCTCGGGAATGCTCACCACCCAGGCCTTGCGACCATTGACTTCGCCCCAACGACCGCCCTCAAGGCGGCGTCCTCCGCTGATGACGACCTTCTCTCCCCGCGCCGCCGCATAAACGACTGGCGCGCCCTCCGTGCCCGAATCCTCTGGACCGAACTCCAGCGACGAGTCGAGATAATAAGTCCCACCGCGCAGTACGACACGCACGCGCCGCGGCTCCTTCTGCGTCTTGAGCAACGCCCGAACAGCGTCACGAGCGCGCGCCGCCGTCGCAAAGGGCCCGTCGTTCTCGCCTGGATCGGCTCTTTTCCCCGACCACGTATCCCTTCCCTGCGGAGAGACAAAGAAACCCGCCGCTGCCGGTCCCGCACCCAGGGTCGCGGCCACTCCCAACCTGCAAAGCCGAGCACACGCCGTCGCGAGCAGAAAGTTCAGTCGGACGGTGGCGATCATCGAGTTAGGCCTAAGGAATAGGATTACCGGCCAGTTCATTCGGGCCTTCCAGCGAGTAGCTGTGCATGTAATGCGTGGTTTCCTTTCTTCCGACCTGCCGCCCCATCAGTAGAGCGGCCCGGCGTGCGTCGTGACGGGCTGCGCCGACTCCGAACATTTCTTGCCCTCGGCGTCCCGTATCGTCAGCCGCAGCGTGTAGGCTCCTGGCTCGATCGTCGGCAGGGTCAAGGCTATCCGGTGTGGGGCCGATAGGTCCTGCCGGGCCTCGGCGCGCACCGTGCCCCCTGCTCCCTCCAGCGTGGCTGCTACCGTGTAGCTTCCTTTCGCGACATTACCGGTGCCGATTATGTCGAAGGCGAATGCCAGCGTCCGACGGGGCAGCAGCACGTGGCGCGGCGCGTCAATCCCCCCGATCACCGGCGTCGTGAGCCGCAGGAGCGACACCTCTCCCACGTCGAAGATGAGCCGCGTCCTGTGCGCGTAGTCGTGCTCGGAGACGTAGAGTTGCACGCGGCTGACCGACTTCCACGGCTCCGCCCCCGCTTCCGCCGCCGACATCATCTGCTTCACGGGGAATCGGAGGGGGACCCACACGCGCTGCTCGCCGCCAAGGTCCACCGTTGTCTCATAGAGCGCGGTCTTCTTTCCGTGCGACGAGATGACCAACCCGACCGGCGTGTGGTCGTCGGCCACTTCGTCGCGGTTGGAGTCAATCCGAATCCAGAACGCGAGGGTGTCGTACCGGCTCATGTCGAGTTCGCCGGGCTTGAAGTCCCGCCCCACCCGAGGCCAGCCAACTGGGTACTTCCCGCCCTCGCCGCCGTCGTTCTTGTGATCGATCCCGACCGTCCATCGCAGTCCGATCTTGCCCGCGTGCCGCGCTGGCTCTGCGACCTCCGTTTTCCCCTCCGCGGTCCCGCTCTTCCAGCCAGCGAAACTGCCGCCGAGATCGAGGGTCTCAAGGCTCCCCGCGCGCTCGGCCGTCTCGTAGGGCGAGGGGGTCTCCGCGGCGAGCCTCGGCCGGGCGGATGCGGCGACCAAGACCGAGGGGGCAATCGCCTTTCCCGTGGCGGGGTATTCGAGCAGCCGCACGGTCTGGGCCGCCAGACACCACCGGACGGCGTCAAACTCCTCCGACGGCCACATGCCGTCGGCCAGGTACTTCGGCTGGACGCTGATGGCGTCCCACGTCTCTTGGAGAAGGCGCCGCCCCTCGCTGACCGCGGCAAGGCACGCCGGATCCTTCGATCCCTCGCGCTCGACGATCGCCTGCTGGAGCGTATAGAGGTAGCGAGCATCGTCATACCCCTCCCGGAAACACGACCAATAGACCGCAGGGATGACCTCGCCGTCGTCGTCCACCCGCTGCCCGCATCCGGAGTATCGGCCGCGGAGGTAGTCGAAGGGGTCCGGGTCGGACGGCCAGCTCCAGTGCCAAGGGATCAGCGTGGTGTATCCGCTGCGCCAGAAGCCGAATCCGTAGGTCATCCGCCCGCCCTTGCACATCGTGCGGCGGTCCTTGATCTCGCAGGCGTTATGATTCGGGTAGCACCAGTACTCGTACCGGTTCTGAGAGACGATGCGGTCGTAGGGCACGGAATAGGGCTGAGAGCACCAGACATCGAGGTACGGGGCGTAGTCGGCGGCGTCGGCCCCGATGGGATCCTTGGTCGCGTAGGTCCGTAGGCCCGCGGCTTTCACCGCGGCGTAGACCTTGGCGCCGAACTCCTTGCAGGAGGCGTCAACCTCGTCGATCGGGCAGCAGATGAACTCCGGCCAGCCCTTGGCCCCGCGCTCCATCTCGAACGTCCGGAAGAGTTCGGTGACACGGTCGTAGAAGGCCGGCGGGGGCATTGGGTTGACCCGCCAGTGGTTCTCGCGCTTCCCGCCGGGCGTGGTGTCGCGGTAGATCCGGGCGATGACGTTGTCCGCAGTAACCGGCGCCGGCCCCTTCAGGCCGGCGGCCAGCATTCGCTCGAGTTCGCCCGCCTCTGAGAGGACGATCCGCTTGCCGTCCTCGCAGCCCAGGTAGAGCGTCGGCAGCATGTCCAGGCCATAGTTGACCATCGCCTGGTAGTCCTTGTCCGCGGCCTGGCGGATGAAGGCCTCGTCACGCCCCTTGTAGAGGACTTTGTTCCGCGCGTAGAAGTAAACCGAGAGGTGCTTGCGCGGGTCCTTCTGAAGCCGGAAGCCGAGAACGCGGAGCGCCAGCGGAATCTCCACGGCCTGCCCGAAGCCGTCGTCCCAGACGGCGACGGTGCCGCGGTACAGGCCGGGCTTCGCGTCGTCCGGGACGTGGACTGTCAGCCAGTACCACTGGCACTCGCCTGCGGGCGAGGTGTGAACCGTTACCTGCTCGAGGAGTTCCGGCACACGGCGATATGTGTTGAGCGTGGTGTACGCCGGGTATCCGACGTTCCAGTAGGTGGCGAGGCTCACATCAATGCGGCTGGCGGGAATCTCGCCCGAGGGAGATGTGAGCGACAGAACCCGGACCTTCAGGTTCTGGAGGGGGCGCACGGGATACAGGGCGAACGTGACGGGCTCGAACTCGCCGGGCGCCGCGAACACGACCAGCGCCTCGAGCCGCTCGTGGGGAAGGGGGTGGGTGTTGGGATAGACGCTTTCCGTGAGGGGACGCTGGAAGAGAAGGTATCCCCGCTGCTTCTCCGGTTCCGTGAGGACCGGCTCCGGGGCGTTCTCGTCGAAGGGGATCTCCTTCGCGCCGTCCGGTACCGTCGGCTGCAGGCGTGAGCGCCGCTCGACGGCGCCCTCGGCCGGTTTGGGGCCGAGCCGGAGGGGCGGCAGTTCTGCCGGCACCGCAGCTCCGGCCGCGCCGGCGGCCAAGAGCAGTATGCCGCACAGAAAGGCGGGCCGCGGATCTCCGCGCCAGAACGCTGAGCGATGTGCCACGGCGATCCTCCAGAATTCCTTTCTTTCACAGGTTGACTGATTCCTCCAGACAACTCTTGCGATGCTGTTTCTCATGTTGTGGTCCTCGTTTGTCATGCGCCCATGGTGCCAGGAACTCGTCCATTCATTTGTTCACGTCCTGTGGTGCCGTGAGCCAGCCGACGCCCATTTCCCAGGCGAGACCGGAGCGGTCGGGTTGCCAATCGCCCGCCGCTGGTTTAGTGAGCGACGGATCGCCCTGACGGCTCCGGCGGTCGAAGCCGGTCCCGGCAGCGAAGGCCGCCAAGTCTATCGGATACCCCCTGTGACCAGCGGATGCGGATAGGTGTAAGGCGTATAACCGGGTTTTGGAGTGTTGTTGAAGTAGTCGCGGTTCTCCCGGATCACTGAGTGTTGGCTGCCAACAACACCGCCTGGATTGTTGGGGACCGGAGTCCAATTGTTGTTCCACAGATACAGCGGTTCCGAGGACTGGTGAGGCCATGAGGCAGGCGGATCGGGGTCTCTTGGCAACAGATCGCACGTGCCCCACCCCACCTGATCAAGACAGGGATACCCGCTGGAGTCCTGATTGCCGTCCCAGGGGTTTGTCCCCGTGGCCATGCCCCAGGGCATATACGCCCGGTCACTCCTGTAGTTTGCCGTCAATATCCCAATCTTGTATCCTGACTGGCCCCCGGCGCCGCGAAAGGTGTTATTGAAGATCACTCCTGTTCCGCCTCGCAAGTAGACGCCGCAGAACAAAAAATGCGACGTCGTGAAGACGTTGTCATAGATCTCGTAGCTTCTCACGCCGCGAAACCGTCCGGTGGACTCAGTGCCATGAGTGGCAAGATTGTCGTCGGTGACCGAGTTGTGCCGAAACACAAACCGGCCCCCGCCCATAGAATCTACCACGCCAGCTCCCGCGACGCCGGATCCGATGAACGTGTTGTCCTCAAGGTAGATTGCCTTTTCCGTACCGAGCGCCAGGGGCTCGGCAAAACTGCCATCGCCATACTCATGGCCGCCCCAATTCTCGTGCCAGATGACATTCCCCTGTTTCCCATTGGACAGGTCAAACACGCAATGGTCCACAACCCCATACAGGGCGCCATAATAGCGTATCGCCGAGGTGCCGGGTTTGTCGAACTTGAGGTGATCCAGTCGAAAGTCCTGCGCGTTGCCGGCCACGGCTACGGTTCCCTTGTTGTACACCTGCGTGTCCTGCGCCATGCCCCGAAAGATCATACCGGTAAGCCTGAATCTCTTTCCCATCGCCAGGTTGATGGGCATGAGAACCGTGGCCTCCCTTCCTCCCGATTTGTTGACGTTGTCAATGATGATGGTCTGGTCAATCCCTGCGCCCCGGATGGTAATGGCTTTCGGTGTGCTCACCTTGACTCCCGTGGTCCACGTGTAGGTCCCTGCCGGAATCACTACCGTGTCGCCGTCTTGCGCGGCATTGATCGCCGCCTGGACATCCGCGCTGCCGCCGCTGGCTGCCGAGTGCGTATCCGCCCGAGCAAGATCCGCCGCTTTGGCCATGGTTTTCAGGGGCAGTTTCGCCGTCCTCGTGCCCTCGTCGGATGCGTGCTGGATCTGCGTGTCAGCGACGTAATCGCCTGCGCAGGTGCCCCGGCTGACGAGGACAAAGGCGGCGCACGATAGCCATAAGAACCGCAGGGTCCTCGGCGTCGCGCATCTACTCGCGCGCGTGCGTGGAAGTAACATGGGCCTTTCCGTTGCGCCAGCGAGGGGAATCGGCGTCGCGGTGGCGCACACCTCCGCGTGAGTCGTCAGGATGCCCAGCGCCTGCCTTGCCATTCCCGTGGGCAACTTGCAGGCCCGGTCGCCGATGCCTTTCGCTCGTTTCATTGTCCTTCTCGCTTTTCTTTTTGGATGTCCTGGCATTTGGCTTCGCTTACTGCGACCGGGCAATACCACGGAGTCGCCGCAACTGCTCGGAGCCGGAGAAGTAAAGGTCGCTGCCGACGTACGTCGGATAGCCGGGGGGATCGAGCTTCCCGACAACGTGGACGCTCGCGTCCTTCGGGTTGATGCGCACCAACACGTCCTTGAGATAAGTCCAGATGAAACCGTCCGGGCCGCGCGTGAGGGATAGGTATTCGTAGGATGGGTCCACCCAGTGGGGCCAATAGGCGTCCACCGAGACGCCCCAGGGGAGGGCTTTGCGGAATAGCACCTCGCCGGTGGCGACATCCACGCCATACAGCAAGCCAATGCCAGGGCGCCCCGGGTCCGCCGTGTCCGTCGTCAGTCCGAGCAGCCGTCCTGGTGCGACCTCGATGACCAGGCCGGTGGTCCGAGCTTTCGGGACGGGCACAATCTCACGGACAATCCCCTGCTCGCTCACGTTGTACACGAACAACTTGGCCTCCGTGGACCGGCGGTTGTCATTCAACTCGTCCGCCGCCGTCGAAGTGGAGATGACGAGCAAACGCTCGCCGAGCGAAGGCGCAATCCAGTGGACCATGTACCCGCTCAGTGGCTTCCAAAACCCGTCGAGCGAGCCTGTCTTCGGGTCATACCAGCCCAGGCCGCCGCCGGTGTAGTTACGCTCTCCGAATCCGCCGAAGTAGATTTTGCCATCAGCACCGAGGGCGGAGCTGTGCATGATCGCCACGCGCGTGGCCCGAAACTCGCCGATGCGGCGAGGATTGCTCGCCGCGCTCGCCTCGCCTGGCGCCGGTTGATTGGGCGGGCCGCCCTTGCCCAACGTCCAGGGCTGATTGGGGTCATAGACGAAGAGCGGACCTCCCGGATAGCCGCTCGAATAGAGCTTGTCGCCGGAAACAATCGTGGTATAAGGGGCCAGCCCGGTGCGCGGGCCGCAGTAGGTGGTCTGGTCGGTCTTAGGATCGAAAATGAACGTGCCGACGTAATCGTCACCCGTCCCGTACAGGCGGCCGTCCGGCAACACCGACAAGGGGTTGATACGATGGGGGTAGCTGTTGACTCCTTCGAGGCGGATTGATTTCCAGCCAGACAGTCCCGGCCCAGTTTGGGTATCTGCGCCGGGCGGGGCTTTCTCCGCTTGCGCCTTCGCATCCTCGCGGGAGCGGAACCACACCACTGCATTGCCTTCTGCGTCCGGGTCAATCTGGCCGAAATAAACCTCCGGCTTTGGCACGGCTTTGTCCCACGGGGAAGTCTGCTTGGGCCACGGCGGCTCATCGTTCACCTTCGGGATAGCCTCCCCATGATACAGCCAGTACTCCTTGTCGGGCGCGCCGCTGCCCTGGGGGACGCGGGCGTACGCGCCCGGGAACTGCTCGAGGATGTCCATCACGCGCTCCGTTGGGGACTCCAGAAGCACCTTTTGCTCCCCGGTCTTCAGGTTTACGGCCACAAGGTACCAGGCGGGGACCATCCCGCTGGCGATATAGGCGTGCGTGTCATCCACCCCCATGACGTAACGGCTCCAGGCGCCGTTGGGGTGGCTTGGCCCGACTGCGCCGAAGTCCTTGACGACTTTGCCCAGCTTCGGATCGTAGATGTAAAGGCCGACTTGATTGCCCCGGGTCCCTGTGCCGTAGATCCGTTCGTCCGGTCCGACCACAAGCGGGCGAACCTCGCCTCCAAGCCCTGGAACGATCTCGCCCCGCTCGTCCAGCGTGTTCGTCGCCGGGTCATACACGAACAGACCCATGCTCCACGTCCGCCTCGACGGGGTGGCGATGTAGTACCTGCCGTCGAAGCCGAGAGCCCGACCCGACAGGTAGAACTGATGGCCGTCCGGCAACCGCTGCTTCTTCACCTGCCCCGTGCCCAGGTCAACGACATACAGCCACGTCGGCCCGTAATACTCCTTGAAATAAATCTGGAGGAGGTCCCACGTTTTGCCGTCAGGGTTCGGCACCAGCCAGCGCTCCCAGACATTCACCCCGCGCGCCGGCTCGCCCAGCAACTCGGTCTGCAGAACGGGGGCCTGTTCCAGTGCCTGCTCCAGCTCCGGCTGCTCGGCGACGCGCCACGGCTCGTCGGCGAGACCCCGGCTCACCAAAAGCATCGCCGCGGTACACAATCTGATCCACCAAACGGCGTTCGTACTCATACCTTTTCCTTTCTTGCTTGCCTGCGTCTTCGCCCGAGCGGGTCCGCAGCTCCTTCATCGCGACTTCGCACCCTGCGGCCCTTTTCCCAAGCCCCGGACGATCCATTCCTGAGCCTCCTTCCACATGGCCTCGGTGACTCCGTGTCCCGCCTCGGGGAACGGCGGGAGGCGCAGGCGGTCCCGGTCTCTTCCGTAGAGGGGCTCAAGGTCTGCCACGAAGCGGCGCACCGACTCGATGTCAATGTACTCGTCGCGACTGCCGCTCGCGATGAACAGCGCCTTCGGCGGGATTTGGCCGAAGCGGGGCTTCGGGTCAATCGAAGCCACCAACTCGCGGAGGCGAGGGCCGTAGGAAGCTTTCCGCGCTTCCTGCTCGGGGCCGGGCGGGATCTTCGTCACGTCCCACCAGAAGTCTACCGCGCCGACAATGCTCGCCACGACGCGGACGCGCGGCTCTCGCCAGGCGAGGACCATGGCCGCGCTGGCTCCCATAGACACCCCTGTAGCCGCGACCCGGGAGGCATCCATATCCGGGCGCCGGGCGAGTGCGTCAAGGATGACCGGGATGTCCTTTACTGTGCGGGCAATAGAGGTTTGATGGACCCAGATGCTGTACTCTCCGCCGAGGGAGGCAATGTTATCGCCGTGAAAAATGCCGGCAATGGAGCGCTCGCCGTGGAGATGAGCGTCAATGGTGAGAGCGAAGATGCCTCGCGCAGCAAGATCGCGACACCAACCCTCGAGGTTCTCCTTCGCACCCCGGAAGGAATGCAAACAGATCGCCACCGGGAAGGGGCCGCCCGAAGCCGGATGGATAGCGACCGCAGGCACGGCTTCGTCGGGATCGAAACCCGGGAGACGGAGTTGCTCACGAACGAGTCCGCCGGGCAGGTCCTTGCGCTCGAGGACCTGCATTTCCGGGGGAGGACCAACGGCTGCCGCGGAAAGAGGCTCAGGAATAAGGATCAGTAGGAAGGTCAGAACAGCTATCCTGCTCCGCGAGATCATCTGCATGGTATTTCCTCCATTACTTCGCACTGTCCGGTAGCACCCGTAGGTCCAGGATCTCCATGCCCAGCTTCCCGGCCGGCACATGGTTGACCACGGGCTCAAAGATCAGCCGGACGCTCTCATTTTCTACCGTCACGCGGCTGGGTGTCTCCGTGACGGGCACCTCCGCGCGACTTGTGCAGGCACCGAGCGCCAACATCGCCATTCCGGCAGCCAGGCTCCAGGCCCATGCGCCGGTGCGTTTTACTCGCCTCATTGTTGTGCTCCTTTCAGTATCGGCAGCTCGATCTGCGACAAGCGGGTTGCGTTCGCCGGGCGGACGGCGAGAAAAACCGCCTTCCTCCCTTCGAGCGGAATGTCGGTCGCAGTATGGACCATTCCGTTGTACCGCTGGAAGCCTGGCGGCACAATCGTACCACCAGGAGCCGGCGTTGCCCTGTCGCGATGGAGTCCTGTACCAGTCTCGCTCAGGGTCGTTCCACCTGAAATAGTCATCGGCGAGCGAACACGTTCATCGCACATCGCTCAAGGTGAACTGGCCTCTCCACTCGACGCGGTAGGCGCGGCAGTGACTGTAGAAAGTGGAGGCAAATTCGATCGTGTCGCCCGGTTTGAAGCGCTCCCTGCCGAACAGCTTCGCGGGCAGTTCCATGGCGGCGATGTTTTGTGTGTTCAAGAAGACGCCGGAGAGATTGGCGACCCGCTCGGCCGGTTGACTGATAACGGGCTGTGCTCCGGCGCCGATGCGCGCGCGAATTGGCTCGTTGACGCCGCCGATAGAAACGACCCACTCGGCACGATCGTCTTCGGGAACGACTCTGTCACGGTAAAGAGCATCCTCGACAACGTCCTGCGCGTAAAGCCCAAAATAAACGGCCTCCCGGTTCCAACACACGTACAGGTCCGCCAGAGGAAATTCGGAAACGGGTCTGACGAACCCTCGCTCACGATCCCAGTGCTTGAGAGCCAGCTTCGACCTGAATTGTCCGAGGGGATCGAGGGGTGCTGGCGGCACGCCTTGAGATGCGTCCGGGCGGGCGCGGCGCGGCTGACTTTTGAGAGAGATCAGATCGAGTGCCGACGCGGTTGCGGTGAGTGCCTCGTACGGTTGGTCGTGGATGTCCACGAGCCCGAAGTTGAAATTCTCGCTGTCGGGTCGCCCGTGAGTCGGTTCGTCGTAATATTGAAACCAGTCGGCTCCGATGACGTAAGGGATTCCCGAGAGGGCCTCAAGCGTGGTGCAGAATCCCCTGGCACGTTCCTCTTGGGTCACCACGACCGGAAAGACCCCATGATTGTTCTGATTGCCGCTACGATTTTCTTGGGCGGACATGTAGAACTCGCTGACGAGAACGGGCTTGCCGGTCAACGCATGAAGCGTCTCGAGATAGAACCGGACGAAGGACCCGTCGTTCCAACTGGCGTTGAGGTTGCTCGAGACAACGTCCACGTACGGGGTGCATGCGCGCGCCACTTCCGGATAGTAAAAGGACTGGTAGCGGTCGCCTAAGATCAACGCCCGCTGGTCGTATTTGCGAATGATCTCGTGGACGAGCGAGTAGTAGCGCTTGCCCACGAGACCGAGAAACCGGCGCATCGTGCGAATGCCATCGCCGCCGGGACACAGATAGAGTATGCCGCGCTCGTCCAGTTCCTCAAAATTCTGGACGCCTTCTGGCTCGAAGTCTCTCAGCAATTCGGACCAGTCATTGTGATAGGTTTGCCGGAGCAATTCCATCAGGCGCCGCCGCTGTCCGCTCGTGGGGGCTTGTTCCAGAGTCATCCTGAAGAGCGGGGCATTCCACCAGCCCATCTCGTTGTCGCTGTAATAGCCAAGCACAGGTGGGTCGTCGCGCAGCGCCAGAATCTGTTCGCGCGCGACTTGATCCATGCGGTCAACGATTTTGGAGTCCCACATGTCCCACCAGGGAGCCCCGGCAGTGGACCCGATATGAAGCACCGGCGTGAAAGCCATCGGGGTCTCCCGGCGTTGTCTCAGGGTCTGGAAATCGCTCCAGCCGCCAATTGTTGTGAAGCCCCACGCATTGAGGCGCTTCAGAGTGGACTCGGCCCATCGGGTCGCGTCGGGATAATGCTGCCAGGCCGCATAGCCTGGGTTATCCAATTTGAACTCCTCTCGCGAAGCCCCTTGATCCACGCAGCAAACGCCGAAGGAGAAGAAGCGGCCTCCATTGGGCTTGGTCAACCACGCAACTCCATCCTGCTGTTGAATGGAAAAAGGCTTTCCTGCTGGCGGAATTTCAGCCTGCGCCAACGAACTGTTGGGGGAGCTGTCGGTCGGGGTCGTGTCACCACTTGTGGGCGCGCGCTTGCCCGTGGCCGGCTGAGCCGGGGTCGGTTGGGCGGCGTCCTTTGGGTATGTGCGATCGGACTGCTGTAGCTCAACGCACAATCCCGGCGCTAACCGGGCGATGACCAGCAGAATCAAGATTCGATCGCCTTGGGCTCCGCGTTTCACGGCTGTCTCCGAAGATAAAGCACGGCGTCGCCGGCGAAGGGCGCCTTGAGGCCGCGTTTGTCGCCGCCCAGCGCCACCTCACCGGGTGTAATCGTTCCGTCAACAGGGTGCATCCACTCCAGCGCGAAAGTGCCTGCCGCCGCTGTTAGGTCCACAGTTGCTTCTCCGCCATCGGGCAGGTAAACAAGATACTCCTGGCCCGGATTCGCCAGGCAGAACCGGGTCGAGGACAATTCGTTCCGCGGCGCCATGGCGGCGAGATTCATCCGTTCGGCGCATGTTCTGGTCAGCCCCATCGCCTTGCGCGCATCTTCCATTTCGGCTTCGCTGATGGCGAACCAATCCTGCTTGTGCAGCGGGTCCATGTAAATCGGATGGTGCCCCCGGGTAAAACTCTTCCAAACCCAGACCCGGTCGCCGCCCACGCCCCAGAGGTGATCCGTGTCGCTGAGGATCACCTTCCGGCCGTCGGCGGCCGGCGGGTCGTTCTGATAATCGCCGGAGACACCATCGTTTTGGGGCGAAATCCAATCCGCGGGGCTGCTCAGAAGGGCGGCCATCGAGCCCTCCCGGCCGCTGTCGAAAGCCGTCATCCCGACGGGGTGTTGCTTCGGCTTGGCCGCTTCATACTCTTTGATATATCTGACGATATGGTATTGCCAGTCCTTAGAGAAGATGGCGGTCTCGTTCGTAATCTCGTACAGCACGTTGTCGAGGTCGTTGAGAGTATCAATGACCTTGCGAATATAAGCCTCCTGCAGGCGAGTGACAGCGGGCACCTGGAGCGAGTGAACCTCTTTGCCTTCACCGTCCTTATCCGGATCTCCATTGATCCCGTTGATATTGTTCGCCTCATTGAAGGGGTGCACCGGCCACGGATTTCCATAGCCGTGGCTATAGATGCTCCACCCCTGAAACAGCATCACGCCGACGTAAATGCCCCGGTCCCCGGCGGCGACCACCCGCGACCGCAGCCGCTCAAAGTATCCCGGATTGAACTGCTTGAGATCGAACTTGGGTTTGCCGTCCGTAGCCGTTCCCGGACCTGTCCTGACCCAGGGCGCCGGCTCGTAATACAAGTCGTTTTCCCCAACTTCCCACGACCACATCCGGATGTAATTATGGTTGAACCTCGCCAGGAGTCCCAGGTAGCCGTCGTAATCGAATTTCTCGGTCAGAGTTTTCCCGAGTTTTGCGGAATCCTGCAGATTGTTCCAATGATGCGAGCCGGTCAGGTAAACGGCTTTCAAGGAGCCATCCGGCATCATCGCGCCGTCGGTGAAATAGCGAGAGTTCTCCGGGTGAAGATGAAGCGGGCCCTTTCCCGGCGTCGCGTCTGGCCGTGCGGCAGATGGTGGCGTTTGAGCCGCGACCGACACGACAATCAGCGCCCAAAAGCAGGCGACCATTTGCTTCACTGTCTTCATAGTCTGTTTTCCCTCCAGTTAGAGTGCGCATTACCGGGGCATCCTCGCTCCGTCGAGGTGAAACACTGCGTCTCCCTCAAAAGGGGCTTTGAATTGCTGCCACCCGCCCCCCGCCCGAACGTGGCCGCTGCCGGCGACTTCGTTTTTGGCAGGATTGAACCATTCGTAATGGTACGTGCCCGCGATCAATTCCACAGAGAATCCTTGCACGCCATTGGGTTGAAAGATTAAATACTCGGCGCCGGGACTGGCCAGGCAGTACTTAGTGCTGGTCAACTCGCTTCGGGGCGTCATCGTCGCCAGGTTCATCTTGTTGGCATAGGTCAGCGCGTATCCCATGTCCTTGCGCATCGCCTCTTGCTCGTCGCTTGAGGTCCATTTCGGGTCGCCATAACTGTACCAGTCCATCAGGATGGGATGGATTCCTCTCAGAAAGCATTTCCAGATCCAGGCTCGGTGAGGAGCGGTCGGCCAGATGTGATCCACATCGGCGATGATGACCTTGCGACCGTCTGCGGCGGGGGGATTGTCCTTGTATGGGTCCAAACCGGGCGAAATCCAGTCTGCCGGGCTGCTGAAGAGCACCTCATTGCGTGTGGCCCATGTGCCTCCCACGATGTCGAAAACCGCGGTCATTCCCACCGGATGCCGCTTCGGCTTGTCGGCCTCAAATTGCTTGATGAACCGGATGAAATGGTACTGCCAGCGTACACTCGTCAGGTCACCCTCGTTGCCGATCTCAAAGAGCACGTTGTCCAGATCGTTGACCGAATCCACGACCTTTCGCACGAACGCTTCCTGGTAGGCTGTGATCCTGGCAATCGAAAGATCATAGGCCTCGGCGCCCGAACCATCGCCGTTCGTATCGGCGTTGATCCCCTGAAGGTTATTCGCGGGGTTGTAGAAAAGCGAATCCCAATCCTCGCGTTTCGCCCCACTATGCGGGCTGAAGAGCATGATCCCCACGTAGATGCCGCGATCTCGTGCCGCGACCACCCGAGAGCGGAGCCGGTCGAAGAAGGCCGGGTCGAATCTGTCCAGGTCCACGTTGAGGCCGCCGTCCTTCGCGGTGCCCGGGCCGATCCGCGCGTACGGCACCGGTTGATGCCCAAGCCCGTCGCCGCTCCAGAGCCTGATGAAGTTATGATGGCAACGTTCGAGGAAATCGAGATAACCGGTGAAATCGAAAGTCGGCCGGCGTTCGTGGGAGTCGCAGAGGTTTCCCCACGTGTGGGAGCCGGTTAGGTAAACAGCCTTCAATGAGCCATCGCGGTTCTTCGTTCCGTCGGTGAAGTAGCGCGGATTGGTCGGATGGACCCGCAGTGGGCCGGCCGCGGGCGTTGCTCCTATTGCGGTCCATGCGACAAGCAGCGGCAGGCATATCACCGTCCGGACTCTCACTCGTTGACTGAGCTTCATAATCTCTCCTCATCGCTGGCCGTACTGCGAGAGTGCAAACGGAACCGCGTCGGCAGGGAGAACCGGCCTGCCTGCGCCCAAGAGTCTGCCGTTTTTGTCGAATCCGAAGCTTTGCCATTCTCTGAAGGTTCTTGAGCTACCCGACCAAAACGTCCCCGCCCACCAGTATTTCGTCTCGGCATCAAGTCCGCGGCAGGTATTCGAGTCTATGGTAACCCGCGGCAGAATATCGTCACGGCCGCCGACTGAACCGATTCCCACCGCCAAGCCATTTCTCGTCGGCAGATCGCCGCGCCCAATGTCATTGTGGTGTACCTTCGAACTCGTTTGGTGGCCGCGGTTATCGTGGCTCACCATGATACCATTTGGGTGAACGGCATTTTCATATACTTCGACGTCTTCAGAATTGCTGTTCAGAATCGCGGTCTCCTGGTTGTTCCGCGAGATATTCCAGTAGATTCGTGCAGGGCCATACGATACTTCGTAAAAAATGCCGCGCCCGAGACCCCCGAGCTTGCCACTCAGGGTAATCCCGTTGTTTTCAAGCAAGTTGGAGCGAATCGTCGTGTCCCTATTCTCAATGTCAAACCAGATGCCGGGCCCATAGTTGTCGTGGAACCAGCAGTTTTGAACCAGCGTTCCCGCCGCCTGCACCGCAAACTTGGAACCGCCTGCTCCCCAGCCACGCTGATAGCCGAGTACGCCGTTTCTAAACACTTCATTGTCTCGAAAGGTCACATATCCTTTAGAGGCAGTCGAAGGCGATGACCGGTAATATCGTTCATCAACGCCACTGCCTCCTACGCCAAACTGACCATTATCGTGGAGCTTGCAGTGTTCCACTGTCATGCCGGGGCCCGTATCGATGCCGTCGCCATGATTGTATCGAACAGTAAGATAGCGGCGTGTCCAATCATAGGTGAACCGAGAGTCAGGTGCTCCAAGCGATCCGACTGCGCCGTGGTTTGGCGGATTCCCATACTTTTCGATGACGAGATTCTCAAGTAACACATTCCTTATTCCTGATCCGCCAAAGGCCGCTGAGGCCGCGCTTATCTCAATGAATGAAAAGGAAGCCGGATCGTCGTGCAGGTAGATACGAGCCGCCGCGTAGTCAAAATACCATTGATTGGGACCGAGCTGTGAACGATCGCCCACGCGCTTCAATCTCGTATCGCCATTTGCGACAAGCTCTTCGGGATTCAGGTCGCATTCGTAGCCTGGAATCATGATATCTGTGCCAAATGGCTGGGAAAGCCGCTGCGTCTGCCCTCCGATATACCAGTAATTGCCCGATTTGACGAAATCCGCAGCGGGAAGGACCTTGGCTCCGCAAAGAATGGCTCCCCGTTCGCCGATGAATTTGTCGCCGTCTTTGGGTTTCACCTGTTGGAGGCAATGGATACCGGCTTTTATATGGAGAGTTGTTCCTGCTGGATTCGCATCAACCGCGGCTTGAATGCTCTGGCCGGGAGAGACGAAGACCTCCGCCTGGGCCGAATCGGCACCCCGCGCAAGGCCCCCCAAGGCGGTGAGGCCGAATGGAAGAAGGGGCAGCAAGAGGAGGACAATACTTGCCGTGTGGCGGGTGTGTGTTGGGGTGACCACTCGGCGAGAGGGCTCACTGCTGATCGAGATCAGTTGCTTTGCGGACGAGACGACCAATACCTGCGGAAACGTTGCATTTTTCATGTCGCTGTCCTCTCTTTGGTGCGATCCTCGATTTCAGACTGCCGCAGCGCAAGTTACTCGGACATCTTCGCTCGCTGGAGGTAAAACACCGCATCACCTCAAAAGGGGCCTTGAACGTTCGTTGGCCATCGCCTCTGAGTCTGTCCGCCAGGCCAGATGATTCTATCGGCGGCGTCAGCTCCCCTTGGTAGTTAACCAGCATCGGAGCGGCATTCTGGGCTGCCAAACACCGGGGGATCAAGGCCATGATTGGCATCACGAGAAAGACTAATCTCGAGGATGTCCGATTCCTCATTTCAACCCTCCCTGTCTGGACTTCTGCACCTCATGCTGCTCTTAGATGAAGACGACTGAGTCCATCAAATCAGAAACACCAAGGGGAAGCTGTGACCAGCTTTCCCTCGCGTGAGACTGGAACATCACTGCTATGCGGCAACCGACGCTTGGGGTGACGGCTTCGCTGCGCAAGGGAGAATCTGCCTGAAAGCATCACGCATAGGAGACATAATCGGAAGGGATCTATCCACCGAGAATGTCTCTCACTCTGCTGCTCGCAAGAGGGCGACTTCCCCGGTTGATGATGGCTAAGGAACTGGAGTCCCCTTGTCTCCTCCCACCGCCGCTTCCATTGCACCTTGGGAAACCCGTAGGGGTGTTGAGGAGGGACGAACGAGAAGAAGCAACAGTCGGCGGATATGCCGGGAGGCGAAAGCATGAGCCGCCACGGCAACCGCGGAAACCAGATCTTGTTTCGTGCTCAACGCACAGGAACGCCTCGATGATTAAAAGCATCCCCTGACGGCCAAAACGCGACTCGCAGG
>JAUYEE010000256.1 GCA_030691545.1 bacterium
CCGGTGTAAACAGCCGTTCCGACGATTCGAAGACTGGGCCGGACAATCACCACTAAGGGTTCGGGTACTGTCCTTTCCGCCACTCTCCCCAAGGCGAGATTATCCGAGGAGTATCCCTCGCCAGCAGCCCACGCCGTGTAAATCGCCGGGGCCTTCGCCGGTGTGTCAGCTTCTCCGTTTTCGTCGGTTGTCACAACTTGCTGGTCGAAGGGCTTAGCCCAATCTGTGTGGACTTTCACGGCGATTTGAGTTCCCGGCGCCGGGTCACCTGCGGGGGTCCTGGCGATAACCTTCAACGAGATGCCAGGTTGGTCCACTGGCTCTTTCCAGGTGTCCTTTCCCGATAGCCATGTGAGAACCGTCTTGAGGAAGTCCTGGCTGTCCGTTTCGCCAATCCGTCCTCCCGCCGGGCAATCCCAGTTTAACTCGACAACACCTCCGTGGCCCACTGCTTGAATCGTGACGCCGCGAAGAGCCGGGTCTTCGAAGCGAATCAAGGGAATCTTACGACCTTCTCCTCCGCTGAGCGCCTTGCTCGACTGGAGGTACACGCGAAGCCGCTCGCCGACGGGAAGCTCAGGGAGCGAAGGATGCTTGAGAAGGGCAAATGCTTTTCGGTCCTGACTGGCTGCTCCGACATGGGCGATGCCCTCAAAGCTCCGGGGGCCCAGTAGCTCCGCTGGCGAGGATTTCGGCGCCGACCCGATCCAGGGACAGGAGACAAACACAAGCCAGCCGCCCGTCTCGCAATAATCTTTCAAGGCTTTAATGGTGTTTTGGCTGACGTCTTCGTCCCAGAGCAACAGGGACATCGCGCACCTGGAAAGGGCTTGCTCTAACGCGTTGACCTCCATTCCGGCGGTGACCTTGACGCTTGCTGCACTGCCGTCTCCCGCCGCGAAGATTGTTCCAAGCCCGGCAGACCAGACGGCGTTCACGAGGTTGCTGAACTCGACTGCCCGCTGCTCTACCATCTTCGAAGAAGCTACGACCGCCACCCCCTTGCCTCGTTCGATGGGGGCCGGCACTGCGGCGGTTGTGCGCGTACGCGGAAGTGAAACAGGTGGAACGGACGGAGTTGTTACTCTTTGGCGGGTGAGGCGGGGAACAGGACGAGGTTTGTCGCTATCTCTCCTCTGGAGAAGAAATACCAACACAACAATGACAAGAAGCGAACCAATCCCCAGGATCAACCATTGTCTGCGTTTCATGTTGTGCCCTCCCCGAATGAGGGTGTTGGAGATGCCAGCGCGGCGAACGCGGAAGACCCTCCCGTGCTCCCACTCTCAACCAATATTTTACCACTTCGGTTTCGTAGGGTGCAAAGAATCAAATTTCATGGGTGCGGCTACGGATGAGGGGTGTGGATGAATCCCTTCATCGAGAAGTCCCGCCACAGGCGGGACTGAAGCCTGCTCAGGAGATACCCGTCGCATCAGAGTTCCACGGACTGAAGCCTGTGGCTAACAGGACGGGCGCCGGCTGAAGCCCGGCGAGGGGGGATTGCACGTCGAGGAGTCCAAGTGGCACGGGCCTCCAGCCCGTGAATCATGGGCAAGATGCCCGTGCCCCCTCATTGGAGGGGTCGAAGGATTCGCTTCGGGGGCGCCGGTATGAATCCCAGAAACGTAGCCTGTCCACGCGGGTTCGCCCTGTATGCCCTTCCTGTCCTTCGTGGAAAGAAGAGGCAGCCGTTTCACCACGAAGAGCACGAAGAACACGAAGCCATCGCTGCCGCGAGGGGAAGGGAGTTTACGGCACCTGCACGGACAGGGGGCGGACTCAGAAGAACGCGGCCAGAAGGCAGTCGCTTGAGCGCGGAGCACGACAAGCAAAGGATGCAGGCGAGACGCCTGCGGTACAGCGGGACAAGATGCGGGCGAGACGCCTGCGCTACAGCGCGGCAAGATACCGGCGGTACAGTCGAAACCATCCGGAAACCGGGAGGGCCTCTCTGCTGACCTCGGGGGCTGCTGCATGCTGCGCCGGTGGGGGTTCTCCGCCGCCACGGAGACGCAGCGGCGCCCGTGCAAACAAATCGGTTGACCCGATCTGTGCTGGATAGGTAGCATTCGACCGGCGAGCGCGAAATGAGTTGGCGCGGTTGTTCAGTTGGAGGCGCGGACCGAAGAAAAGGAAGCTGACCGCAGAGAGCGCAGAACTCGTAGAGATAGGGTGCGGGCTTATTCGCTAAGGATTGCGCGGACAATGGGGCGGCCGATGGAGCACATCAAGGACCGCGGCGTCGGAATCCCTGGCTGAAGCCTTTGTTCGAGAAGCCCGCCTGAAGGCGGCTTGGGCAGGACCAGCCGGGCATGTGACCACCGCCTGAAGGCGGTGGCTAAAAACAGCAGCCGACTAAAGCCGGCAGGAAGACAAGGCGGGCCTTTCGCTCTGGGGAGCGCCGGGGCGCCTCTGAGGGACTGAAGAGAGGCTGCCACCTCGCCTCCATGAAACGGGCTGTGCTCCATTGACGGCGCAAGGGTCATTGAACGGCACTTCATAGCCCCTCAGGTGTGCAGGGTTTCTCTGCGGTCTCCGCGTTCTCTGCGGTGGGTATTTGAGGTCAGGTAAGTAGAGCACTGATGTGGTGAAGGTTGACCGGAAGGTGATAAAAGAGTTGCGGAAGATCGTCGGGAAGGAGAGATGCCTGACGGATTTCGAGGACAGGCTCGTCCACTCGTATGACGCCACGAAGCAGAGCGTGATTCCGGACGTGGTGGTGAAGCCGCGGTCCACGGAGGAGGTCTCGGCAGTACTCAAGGTGGCGCACGAGCGCGGAATTCCTGTGTACGGACGCGGGGCCGCGAGTGGGCTGACAGGGGGGTCCGTCCCTGTGGAGAAAGGCATTGTCATCAACTTCTCCGAGATGAAGCGGATTCTCGAGATCGATTCGGCGAATTTCGTGGCGGTTGTCGAGCCGGGTGTGGTCTTAGAGGATTTCCAGAAGGAGGTCGAGAAGCGGGGGTTGTTCTATCCGCCGGACCCGGCAAGCAGCGATGTGGCGACAATGGGCGGGACGGTCGCGGAATGTGCCGGGGGACTTCGCGGCGTGAAGTATGGAGTGACGAGGGATTACGTCCTGGGACTGGAGGTGGTTTTGGCGAATGGGGATGTCATCCACACTGGCTCTCGCACGGTGAAGAACGTCACCGGATACGACCTGACGAGATTGTTGGTCGGGTCGGAAGGGACACTCGGGTTGTTCACAAGAATCATCGTGCGGCTAATACCGCTGCCGGAGTCGGTGGTGACGGCGATTGCGTTCTTCGATGATCTCGCAAAAGCGGCGGAGGCTTGCTCAGCGATCATGGCGTCGCGAGTTCTCCCGCGCGCCATAGAGATTATTGACAGAATGTGTTACCGAACGGTGCAGAAATATCGGAAGGCGCCTATCTCGGAAAAGGCTCAGGCGGTCCTTCTTGTCGAGACCGATGGGACTATGGAAAGCGCGGGAGCGGAGATGACGAAGGCGGTCTCTGTTTGCAGGGAGCACGGCGCCTTTGACATCTCGGAAACGGACGCTCCAAAAGAAAGCGAAGCTCTGTGGCAGTTGCGGAAAAGTGTATCGCCGGCGCTCTATTCCATCTGTCGGAAGCGAATCAATGAAGATATTTGCGTTCCGAGGACGGAGCTGCCCGCGACCTTCGCGCGAATTGAAGAAATCGGGAGGCGCCACGGCATCCTCATCGGCAATTACGGGCACGCCGGCGATGGCAACATCCACGTCAACCTCTTGCTGCAAGAGGATTCTCCGGAACTGGCGGCGAAGGCGGAGCGAGCGGTCGAGGAGATTTTTCGGGCGGCTCTGGAGGTTGGCGGAACCCTTTCCGGGGAGCATGGCATCGGCAACACGAAATCGCGGTTCCTTTCCATGGAAATCCGCCCGCGAGAGATGGGGCTGATGAAAGACCTGAAGCGGCTCTTCGACCCCAAGAACATCCTTAACCCGGGGAAGATATTTGTATGAGGTGTGAGCAGGGCAGTCTAAGCTGCCTTTCGTAAGTTTGGCCACGTATTGTGGATGAATCCATGGGATCGAGAAGCCCCGCTGAAGCGGGCTGGCGAGCAAGGAGCTTTGGCATTATTCACCACCGCCTGAAGACGGTGGCTAAAGAGGATGCCGGCTAAAGGCCGGCAATAGCCAGATTTTAGAGTTCTTGTTTGACGCTTCTTTGCATTTTGCGCAGAAGTTGATTGGGGATTCGGCGGGGGAGTAATCGTGTTTGCTTGCGGCTGCAAGCCGCATGGGGGGACTTCTGGCTCCGAACGTCAATAGCCGGAAGCGCGAACGGAGCCGCGCTTCATATCAGATGCCGGCACAGGCACATTCCACTAAATCAGTTGTTTCCGCCGGCGGAAAAACCATTCCAGCGCGCAGGCCGCCACGAAGATGAGGTACAGGTAAGGCGAATCATAGAGACTCGCCTCCTCCTCGGCAGTGCGCCGGACGATGGCGAGCGAGCGAAGGTTCCGCAGAAGCTCCCGCTTTTCGGTGAGGTCAAAGTACTTGCCGCCGCTCGACAGGGCTATTTTCTTCAGCAACGAGTCGTTCAGTTCGAGGCGAGTCGTCTCCGCGAGCGGATTGCCGACGGTGAACCAGAGCTGTCGCTTCTCGTTCTTGTACCCGACCTGGACTTGATATTCGCCGATGTTTTCAGGGTGGAGTTTGGCCGCGTATCGCCCTGTCTGCCCTGCCGTCTCGGTGAACGAGAGGGCTTTCCCGGCGTCCTCCGCCGTTCCCCAGGACAAATCAATCTCCGAAAGAGGCAATGTGGTCTGCATCTCGACCATCACCGGTTCATCGAGCTCATAGTAATCTTTGTCGGTGTAGATGATGATAGGGAAGGTTTTGTCCTCTTCCGAAAGCTGGTAGCCCGAAGCCCAGCGGACCGCCTGCTGATAGAATCCCGCATAGCGGGACCCATAGCCGGCGCCTTCGAGAGCCAGGCTCCATTCCCAACTACTGTCCGGAGTGAAAAGAAGGACTCTCCCTTTGCCGTAAGGCTGGATGATGAGGACGTCCTGCGAGTCGCCCGTGGCGAGGGAGATTGCCCCCTGCTTCTTGGCGCCCAGAGCCACTCGCCCCTTGAAGCGAGAAAGACGCGCGTCCGACACAAAGACTTCCTCCAGTCCCTTCATAACGGGGTGCACTTTCCCCTGGGGCGTCAACTGGAGCTGAAAGGGCGTGGCGATTCGTCCTTGAGCGACCGCCGCCGGCAGCACTCTCTCGAGCTGCGTCCCCATCAGCCCCGGCAGGTCCGGGGAGCCCAGGACAATCAGCCCCTTCCCCCTGTCAACGAACTCAACGATGTCCGAGAGGTTCGAAGAAGAAAGGAGCCCGCGCCCTCCGGAGCCGAGAATCAGGACGTCGAATTTCAGAAGCTCTTCGAGAGACGACGGAAAACCGCTCAGCAGCGGCAGCTCCTCAGTTTGCCCCTGGACGTAGAACGCGTCCGAGGTCGTGCGGACCATGGACAGGATTTGCGTGTCGGGAGAGGTCTCAAGCGCTCTTCGCAGAAACTTGAACTCCCACCTCGGTCGCCCCTCGAAATAGAGCACCTTGAGCCTCGGGTTGACGACGTTCACGGTGAAATACAGACTGTTGTTGGCGAGCGTTGCCTCGTTGGGCAAGGCGGCGGCGGTGAGCTTAAAGCGGTGCAGTCCGGTTTCCTTCGGGATGAACTCGAGGGAAGCCTGCTGTGCCCCGCTTGAGCTGTCAAGTGAAATGGCGTGCTCGGAGACCGGCGAATCGCCCTCCGCGACGTGGAGTTTGATTTCGGAGGGGGAGATATTCCTCATGTCGAGGCTCATGTCCAGGGAGTATTTGGTGTATTGCATCATGACTCGCTTCGCGAGGACCCCTCTCACATCGAGGTCGGGCTGGGCCGCGGAGTCGCTCTCCTTCCTGCCGATGCCGATGCAGAACACCGGCGCCTGCATTTTTGCTTCAAGAAGCTGGTCTTCCTTGTGGACGTTGTTCTGCCCGTCGGAAATCGCGATGATAGCCGCTGCTTCTTTCGCGCGGGACAGGTTATTCGCGAAACGGAGCGCCTCCTGGAAGTCCGTAGTGGGGGTCGCATTCCGCAACGGACGGCGGGGCACGATTCGCTTCACCTCCTTGCCAAATTCGTAAGGAAGAAGCTCGAAATCGTTCTGCAATTGTTTTGCCAGTCCATCTGCCCCGAAGAACAGGTCCCGGGCGGTTTGAAGCCGTGTCATGCCCCCGGCAGAGTCCCGCGTCTGCATGCTCTGCGAGTTGTCCAGCAAAAACAACAGCGTCCCCTTTCTGCGTTTCGCCGAGGTTGCCACAACGGGATCGAGCAGCGCGACCAGAAGGAGAACCGCCGCCAGGCAACGAAGCCCCAGAAGAGAATAGAACCATCCCCTCCGAAGGTGTTCTCTGTTCCGGCGATAGGACACCACCGCAAATCCGATCAGCAGCACCAGCAGGGAAGCGAGGATTGCCATTCCCACTGAGAGCGTGACCTCGAACGGTATGTCCGTGAACAGGCGAAAATGCACGACGGAGTTCCTATACTTTCTGACCGACCCGGTTTGATAGATAGAGTTCTATGAGAAATGCCGCGATCGCCGCGAAAAGGAAGTAGCTCCACAGGGGCGTGCCGCTGATGAGAACCTCGAGTCGGGCTTTGAGGTCCTCCTCAGAGCGAACCCGTTCCCAGCGTGAGAAGGGAATTGCCTTGTCAATCTCAGCGTCGGAGGCGACCGGCGTGAGGTCTCCCTCCTGCGGATTCAGATTCACCGCAAACTGCGCCATGTTGGAGTCGTTTGTGCTCTCCTTGAGCCTGACCTCGTAGATGCCCGGCGCCTTCAACTCAGACACAGTGCTTTGCGACTCAAGGTCCCTTGTCTCCCCCTCCGGGGTCGTTATCGAAACCCAGCCGGGACTCGTAATGAGGGATTCTCCCACAGTGTATTTCGGAGACTCTTTCTGCCCCGTTAGCCGAAAGAGAAGGGTGTAAACATACGGAAGCGACGCGTGCCGGAACGGGAGGTTTGTATAGTCTATGTGGTAACCTGTGGCGAAGACCATAAGGCGGCCGCCTCCGACCCTCTTCTCAACCAATAAAGGTTGCCGGTCCTGGAAAAATGAGACCGCCATTGAATCCGGCACATCGGAAAT
>JAUYEE010000097.1 GCA_030691545.1 bacterium
TAAGGGGCCGAAGAACCCCGTGGAAAACGTGAGCTGGGATGATGCGCAGGAATTCGCCCGAAAGCTCTCTCAGAAGGAAAACGTCACCTACCGCCTGCCGACGGAGGCTGAGTGGGAGTACGCCTGTCGCGCCGGGACAACAACGGAGTACTACTGGGGGGATGACCCTGATGGCCGCCAGATCTCCGACCACGCGTGGTACAAGGGCAACTTGGATACCACGAAGATGGGAACGGCCCACAAGCCTGTGGGCCAGAAGAAGCCGAACGCCTGGGGGCTGTATGACATGAGCGGGAACGTGTGGGAGTGGTGCCAGGACTGGTGTTCGGAGTACCCCGCAGAGAAAGAGGCCGTTAACCCCAAAGGCCCTGTTGGCGGGCCCAGCCGCCGCGTCCGCGGCGGCAGTTGGTACTTCCGTGCGGACCTCTGCCGCTCGGCGCTTCGCAGCGGGGGCTCCCCGTCGGACCGGGACAGCCTTGTGGGCTTGCGCCTCGTGAGGACAATCCAATAGTCCTTGCCGCCAGTTTCGCTGTCTTGCGACGCGTCGGATAGAATGAACGGGGCGGCGAATCTTCGCTGCAGCGATAGCCCGATGAGTCCGCCTGAGGGCGGGACGCCCTCTGTGGAGTGCGGGAGCGCAGCTCCCGCTTTGCGACCGTGAAGCGCAGCTTCAGGAGCATCCCTGCACGCAGCCGGGAGCTCCGCTCCCTCGAAGAAAGGCGGTAGCAAGCTACCGCAGTCCAAACGTTTCGCCTCTTGTAGGCGGGGACTCACAGTGCCTCGGCGAGCCGCGGTCGAATAGGACGACTCTCGTGAAGGCGACGCGCTGTTGCCGGCGCCGAGGCTCATCTGTTTTTCGCGTAGAAACGGGGGGACGCGGTCAGAACACGCAGGTTTCCTGCGATGGCTCTCCACAACCGCATTTTGCTCGGGCCTGCTTTCGCACCATAGTCGAGCGTGAAGAAGACCTCCGCGAAGGTGGCTCCGAGCACCCGAAGCCTCACTAAGATTTCCCCCATGCACTCGAAGCCGCGAGAGCGAACGAGGCTCGCGCCGTACTCCCGGAATCCTCGCCTCAGAATGCCAGCGCGATAGGCGCGAAAGCCGCACGTGTAGTCTCTCACCCCTCTTACCGGGAAGCGAATTCGGTACGTTAGGTTTCCCAGACAGCTTAGAAGGCGGCGATGAAACGGGACGTTCAAGGTTCGTGCTCCGGGGGCATACCGCGAGGCAATCACCACGTCAACGCCTGCCTTGAGGCGCTCGAGCATCTCCGGAATGCGTTCGGGCGGCTGTGAGTTGTCGGCGTCCAGGGTCACAACGAAGTCGTTGTCCGAGCAGTTCTGGGCGGCCCACAGAAGCGCATCGCGAATTGTCCGCCCCAGTCCCTGATTTGTCGCGTGCCGGAGGACATGCAAGGGCATGAGGCTCGCGAAGGATTGGGCGATGGCGAGGCTTCTGTCTGTGCTCCCATCGTCAACCGCCACGACGCGATAGGGAGGCGCGGCGCCGCGCATGCTTTCCCGGATGCGCGCCAAAAGCGGCGGAAGCGATTTCTCTTCGTTGTACACGGGCAGGGCAATGACGAGTTTCACGCTTTCAAAGAACCTTCTTCGGGTTGTCGAAGAATCCGTCTGCCGGTCGGGTCATCGTCGTGACCGTCGTCCATCAGCCAAGACGATCGCGCTTGTCGCAGGGACCGTTGGGCCGGTCCGGCGGCCCGTCGAGACTTGCTTTCATGACGGGCGGCGGTTCGGAGTCAAGTCTCGGCACCTCCGGGAAGGGACCCGCGGTCGGAGGAACGACCTCGATGACCCGCATCGTCTTCCACTTCCCTCCCCGGAACCTCAGATAGAACGTAATCCCCAGGACAATCACGTAAAGCGTCATGAATCCCCACGCAAAAAACACGCTCGCCTGGAACACCTCGCACACCAGGTAAGTCGGTACAACCAGAAGCGGCCAGGAAAGACCCACCGACACCCACATCACGAACCGCGTATCGCCAGCCCCCTTGATGGCGTGCGAGTAGATGATGTTCAGCATGTCGAACACCGAGTACACCGCGACGAATTTCAGGAGAAGCGCGACCGTCTTACGAACGGCTTCAAACTGTCCCGGGTTGTCCTTCCCTCCATAGAGGCCAACGAATATTCCCGGGGCAAACATGTAAATGAGGCAAAACACTGCCACGTAAAGGCACGTCATGCGGAAAGCGGAATTCGCACAGCGCGCTGCCACCTCCGGACGATTCGCGCCCAGGTACTGTCCAACTAACGTCGTAACGGCGAACGCGAACCCTAACATCGGCGTGAAGGCAAGGGAGTTGATGTTGAACGTGATGTTTGTCGCGGCAAGAGCCTCGCTGCTGATTTTCCCCACAAGAAGAACGAACAGCGCAAAGCCGATCATCTCCAACAAGAACTGCATCCCATTCGGCAAGCCGAAACGCATCAGCCGGCGAAACAAGCGGAAACTCGGCTTCCATCCCGAGGCTGTTGCGTACCTCTCCCTGAACCTTGAGCGGAAGACCAGGCTCATGTACAGCGTGAGCCCCAGAGCCGTCGCCACCACGGTCGCGTAGGCCGCCCCGCGAATGCCCAGACGAGGGAAGCCCCAGTGGCCAAATATCCAGGCGTAGTCAAGGACGATATTGGTCCCTGCCACCGTCAGGTTGACCACCACCACCACGAGGGTTTTTCCCCGACCGATGAAAAAGCATGACAGGGTGCTGCTCAGAATCGTCGCTCCGGAGCCGAGGCAGAGAATCCGGAAATATTGAATCTCCATCGTCATGACCGCCTTCTCGTGCCCGACCAGACGAAACAGGTGCGGAGCCAGGGGAATGCCGCCCAGCAGCACAATGCCGCTGAGAACGGAGAAGTAGATTCCTTGCCACAGAATTCGCCCCACCTGGTGCGGCGTATTGGCGCCGATGTACTGGGCGATGAAGACATTGACGTAGTTGGCGGTGCCTAAGAACAGCGACACCAGGCAGAAGTTCGTCATGCCGCCAGGCAGCGCTGCCGCCACGGCGTCAAGCGAATACCAGCTCAGGAACATGCGGTCCGTGACATGGAGCAGTGCCCATGAACTGGTGCTTAGAGCGAGCGGAAGCGCGATGCGTAGCACATCGCGATACCCGCCAGGATTCGGTGAAGTGCGAAGAGCCATCTCGTGCATGGACTTTGTTTTCCTGCCTGCCTTTCGGTTCGGTGGCCCGTCGAATTCCATGACGATTACTCTTGACACAGGGGCAGCGTCAAGGGAAAAGCGGTCGGAAGGGCAGGACCCTTCGCGTCCTTCGTGTTCTTCGTGGTGAACAGCATGGTTTTCTCAACACGAAGGACACGAAGAGCCGCAGCATTCGGTCTTGTAGCGCATGGGGATGGAGCGAAGCCTTTGCCGGCAATCGCCGAAGGTGCAAGCCGCGGGAAGATGCTGAAGAAAGAATCGGCTCTTTACGGCGAAGGGTGCTGCAATACCCAAACCTCTTGCCAGGCCGGAAGGCTTTGCTTCGTGAGCTCCACTTCTTGACCGAGCCGCTTGACGTTTTCCTTGCCTTTGAGGAAGCCATCAACGGGGGCAATGGGAAAACCGCAGCATTCGGTCTTGTAGTGCATGGGGATGACAATGCGAGGCGACAGGCGCTCGGCGGTTTTGGTGGCGGTCGAAGCGTCTATCGTGAAGAATCCGCCCACGGGAACGAGGAGAACGTCGGGTTGGCCGATTTGCTCGACTTCTTTCTCGGAAAGCATGTGTCCCAGGTCGCCTAAGTGCGTGACCCGCAATCCATCCGCCTCGACGGTGAAAGCGATGTTCTTGCCCCGCTGTGAACCGCGAGATTCATCGTGAAAGGTGCTCAGACCCGTGACCTTCACCTCTTTCACGGAACGGCTTCCCGCCGACGAGATAACCTGCGGCTTCCCTTTCACAGCCTTCGCGTAGCCGTGGTCCGGGTGGTCGTGGCTGAGAAGCACAATTTCGGCGGTTTCATTGATGGGCGGGTAACCGACCGCCCCATCGTAGGCTCCTGCCTGATAGGGGTCCAGTACGATTCTTGTCCCTTCGTTCGTGGTCAGGACAAATGCTGAGTGTCCCAGGTATTTGATCTTCATGGCATGCCCCCTCCATAACTTGCCTGGGGAGAAAAACCGTGAAGGGCACGGCTCAGGACACAACCAGTTCCGTGCCCCCACGAGAACGTTATTCGCTATGCGCCGGCCGCGAGTTGCCTCGTCCCGCCAGAGGCGGGGCTGATATTATCGTTTGTCCATCGGGACGTAGGTCAGGTCGCGCGGCCCCACGTACATCGCCCTCGGCCGGAAAATCCGGTTGTCGCGGAAGTACTCGAGGACTCGGGCGCACCAGCCCGAAATCCGGCTCACCGCGAAAATTGGGGTGAACATCGCTGGTTCTATGCCAAAGGCATAGTAAACGGTGCCGGAGTAGAAGTCAACGTTCGGGAAAATGCCTTTTTCACCGTAGGCTGCGATGACCTCATCCTCGATCCTCTTGGCAATCCTGTACAGATGTCCCATTCCCTTTTTCTCGGTCACATCTTGGGAGAATTTGCCGAGGACCTTCGCTCGCGGATCGTACGCCTTGTACACCCGGTGACCGAATCCCATGATTTTCTTCTTGTTGGCGATGCAGTCCTTTACGTAGCGAGTGGCGTCCTCCTCGTCCTTCAACTTTAGCAGGACGGCAAGGGCCTGTTCGTTCGCCCCGCCGTGAAGGGGTCCCTTCAAGCTACCGATGCCGCCGACGATTGCCGAGTACATGTCCGACAAGGTGGAATGAATGCACATGGTGGTGAACGTGGAGTTGTTCATGCCGTGGTCCGCATGGAGAATCATCGCCACGTCCATCACCTTTTCCATCAGCTCATCGGGCTTCTTGCCGGTGGTCATGTAGAGGTAGTTTGCTGTGTGCTCGAGGGTCGGATCGGGGTCCACGGGCTCCTTGCCCTGGCGAAGCCTGCCAATGGCCCCCGCGACTGTCGCCATCTGCGCAATCAGCTTGAAGGAGATTTCCGTCTCGCTTTCCATGGTGCACTTGTCGGCATCGGGGTCGAGGCAACCGAGCATCCCAATCCCCGTCTCAAGCGCCGCCATGGGATGGGTTGTCTTCGGGACTTTCCGGAGCGTGTCAATGACCTCGCCCGGGATTTCCCGATAACTCACCAACTTCTGCTTGAATTCATCCAGCTCTTTCTGGGTGGGGAGCTTGCCGTAGAGGAGCAGGTAGGTCGTCTCCTCAAAGGTCGAGTTCTCTGCTAACTCGAAGATGTTGTATCCTCGGTAAACCAGCCACCCCTTCTCTCCATCAACGTACCCGATCTCCGTTTCGGACGTGATGGCGCCCTCCAATCCCTTCCCGATCTGGACCGCCACGGGCCATTCCATCTTCCCCACGTACTTCGGCTGAGACATACGCTCCCTCCTTCCTGCCTAACGGTTGATTAAGAAAGTTGCTTCCGACCTTTCCCTCTCTGTGCCCTTCGTGCTGTTCGTGGTGAACAGCGGGGAAGGTTCACCCTTGAACTTTCACGAACGGGACGCCCGCGCCGCAACCAGTTCCCTGGCAGCCCGGACGCCCTCCTCAAATGCATGAAGATTAATCTGCTCCGTTCCTTTCGGGACGCTGATGCGAAGGGCATCCTCAAACGCCCCGCGAGAGACATAAGGGGTCAACTCGCAGACTGCCCCAAGCGCTACGACGTTGGCCACGACAACCCGTCCTACGACATTCTTGGCAATTTCCGTAAAGGGGAGCACGTACGCTGTGGAGGTGGGAATCCTTTTGACGTGGAGGGAATCCACGATCAGGATGCCATCCTCTTTCAGGTCGGGGAAATACTTATCGCACGATTCCTGGTTGAGACACAGCAAGACGTCGAGCTTCTCCGCGAGCGGATAATCAATCGGACTCGTGCTCAGGACAATATCGGACTTGCTGGCTCCGCCGCGAGCCTCCGGCCCGTAGCTTTGGGTCTGAACCGCGTTCTTCCCATCGAAAATGGAGGCAGCCTTTCCATAGATGACTCCCGCCAAGAGGAGTCCCTGCCCCCCGGACCCGCTGAACCTCACTGATACGACCCCCGGGAGTTCTTCTCCCTCACGCTTGGGGGCGACTTCCTCGAGGATTTCCTCCTCGCGGCCGGCCGCAGCAGCGGCCGTGGCCCCCTGCACAACCTTCTCATATCTCGCCGTGTATTCTTCTCGTTCGGACTCCACGAGCACGCCGATGGGGAACTTGCCGTTGCGTTCCTCCGGGGGCATCTGCTCCCAGTTCTTGAGCCGCACGGCGTTGTCTTTCAGATGTTGAATCATCTTGACTGCCGAGCCTAATTTGTTGCGCCGGCCGAAGCCCGTGGGGCAGTCGGACATCACCTCCACCATGGAAAAGCCCCTGTGTTCAATGGCTTTCCGGAAGAGGCTGACCATCATCGTAAAGTGAAAGACCGTGGTTCTCGCCACAAAGGTTCCTCCCGCCCCGGCGGTCAGTTGGCACAGATCGAAGGGCGGTTCCTGACAGCCGTACGGGGCCGTGGAGGCAAGAGAGTCTAGGGGAGTTGTGGGGGAATATTGCCCTCCCGTCATCCCGTAAATATTGTTGTTCACGACGATGGCGGTGATGTCAATGTTGCGCCGGGCGGCGTGGATGAGGTGGTTTCCGCCGATCGCTGCGGCATCCCCGTCGCCCATCGCCGTCAGAACGACGAAATCCGGGTTGACAATCTTCAGCCCCGTTGCAGAGGGGAGGGCGCGACCGTGCGTGACGTGAATCGTGTTGAAATCTACATACGTCGGCATTCTCCCGGTGCAGCCGATGCCCGAGACGAAGACGATCCTGTCTCGCGGGATACTCAACTCGTGGATCGCCGTCAACAACGCCGTCTGCACGATTCCCGCTCCGCATCCGGCGCACCATACCGTCGGGAACTTCTTGTCCTTCCGCAGGTAATCCCTGACGGGGGCGAGTTTGTCTTGAAGGACTACGGACATATTACCTTCCTCACGAGCTGAAGATGCAGGCGAGGACGCCTGCGCTACACATCACGGGCAAGATGCCCGTGCCACAAAGGGCTATTTGGCTACGGACGCCGCAATCGCCCTCCACGATTTCCGCTTCACGATGCGTTCAACGTGTTCCAGCAACTCTCCAGGAGAGAACAGCTCGCTGCTCACTTTGGAGATGCCGTGCACGGCGGCCATCCCGCAGGCAGCGCGCTCGACCTCTCCTACGATTTGCCCTAAGTTCAGTTCCGGCACGATGATATGTTTGACGCGTGCGGCGGCTTTTGCCACGACCTTTCGCGGAAACGGCCAGATCACCACCGGCTTGAGCAACCCGAGCTTGAGTCCCTTTTTCCTTCCTGAATTCACCGTTCCCTTCGCCGCCCTGGCCGAGGAGCCGTACGCGAAGAAGAGGACTTCCGCGTCCTCCGCCAAGTAGCTTTCCACTTCCGTCAAACCGGGCCTGTCTTCGGTGACCTTTCTGCGAAAGCGAAGCATCAACTCCTCGATTTCGTCGGGCCTGGATGTCGGGAAACCGGATTTGTCGTGCGTCAAACCGGTTATGTGGTACCGATACCCCACGCCGAATTTCACGAATGGGGGAACGTCCCCGAACCGGTCATCGTAAGGTAGATATTCCTCCGGGCCCACCGTCGTGGCCGGACGCTGCACCTTTTCCACCTCCTCGAACGAAGGCACCTCGATATTCTCCCGCATGTGCCCGATGGATTCCTCCGTCAGGAAGACCGCCGGCACCCGATACTGTTCCGAAAGGTTGACTGTCTTGATTATCAGGTAAAAGCATTCCGAGACCGAGGACGCCACGACCCCAATGATCGGGTAATCCCCGTGGGAGCCCCACTTCGCCTGCATCATGTCCGCCGAGTGGGTTCTGGTTGGCAAGCCGGTGCTCGGCCCCCCTCTCTGCACGTTCGCGATGACGCACGGCGCCTCGAGCATGGAGGCCAGACCGATGTTCTCCTGCATGAGCGAGAAGCCGGGTCCGGAGGTCGCTGTCATGGCTCTTGCCCCGGCCATGGAGGCGCCCACGATAGCCGCCATGCTGGCGATCTCGTCCTCCATCTGGATGAACTTGCCGCCCACCTTGGGGAGTTCTTCGGAGAGGATTTCGGCGATCTCTGTGGAGGGGGTGATAGGGTATCCCGCGAAGAAGTTGATTCCGGCCGCGAGGGCACCGAGGGCGACCGCTTCATTCCCCTGGAGGAACATCGTTTCCCGCCGCTGGTTCAATTCATTCCTCCCCTCGTTTCTTCGGTAGCAGAAGAATCGCCATGTCCGGGCAGATGTTGGCGCAGATGCCGCATTGCTTGCAGTTCTCGGGGTGAGCTACGAAGACCTTTCCCGTCTCTGAGAAAGCGAAAACCTCGGCAGGACAAAACGCCGCACACAATCCGCAGTGCTTGCACCACGCCTCGAAAATATCTATAGGCTCGGTCCTCATCTCTTCCGGGAAGGGAGTCTTTTTCTTCAAAAGAGAGGGACCTTTCGCAATCGCAGTTTCAGTCACTTTCCCTCACCTTTTCCGAAAAGGGGGCTTGTTCTCGATAAGCAGAACCCGTCTCTCCGCCCGGCGGCGAAGGAGACATGAGGCGACACCGTATTCGTGCGGCATACGGGTCTGCGTAGTTTGCGTTATTTGCCTCTATCTATACCACCTCTCACGTCGGGCGACAAGAGATTTTTTGCCTCCTCGTACCTTCCCCCCCCCCTATTGCGCCACAACTCGGTAGAATCTTGAGGGCTCTGAGGCTGCGGCAGGGTCCGTCACCGTCAGGGTCAGTCCGTCCCTCTCCGGGCTGATTCCGAGGAGTCTCCACTCGGCTTGAAAACCCATGCGGTCAGAGATTTCAACGGCGTAAGTCTTTTGCGGGTCGCCCTGCCAGCTAAAAGAAAACGCTCCGACCGAGGGGTCGCGTTCCGCATGAATGACCCGCAGCGGATAATCGCTGTCGAATGGGATGTAATCCTGCTTGAGCACGTTGACGGAAAGTGCTCCCCGGGTCGCGGGCGCAATGGCGAAGCGAGCCGTTCCCTCGTCATCCGTATAGCCGGATACAGCAACGTCCGGGGAAGCCGACACTCCCTTATATTTCCTGACGGTGACCAGAGCTTTTCGGATCGGTCCGCCGTTCGGATTCTTCGCAACGACCTCGACATTTTGTTCGCCCGGCTCCACCCAGGGCGGGTAGTCCACCGTTCCGAACACCAGCGGACGGCGGGTTCGCATAGACATCTCCGGGTCGCCTAACAGCGTGTAAAGATTCGCGTTGTACGCGGCGGAGAAGAAACCTTCGCCCGAGAACTCCTCCATCGTTCGGATCTGTGCCCAGTTGACCACGGCTCCCAGGAAATGAATCTCCTCGTCGAAAACCGCCTTGAAGAGATTCCTATCAAGATGCTCATTCGGGGCGGACCCGGCGTCCGCGGCGGCTCCGTAATAGGCGACGGCGCCCCGTTGGGGCAACTCCACAAGCTCCTCCCCCAGGCAGTCCTCGGTGCGGATGCTGGTATCGAGGCTCGCGACGCTGAAGACAACCGGAGTCTTTCCATCGTTTGCGAGATTCGCGACGTCCGGGTTGATGCACCAGCTCTGCCCCGCCACTCCCCACGTCCACCAGCAATCCGCGCCGCCATATCCGCGATAGGCGATGATTCCTTTTCCCTCGTTGAACGCCCGTCTGATGTCCAGGTTTGTCGCCCCACCTCCCCCGTACGCCGTGTCGAAGCTCGGCGTCGCGAACAAATAGCGATAAGACCTGATGGATTCGTTGCAGGCGGTGTAGCTACCGGGATAGTCTTGCTTGTGTCCCACTAAGAGGACTTTCCCTAACCAGGCGGCGTCTGTCTCCCCGCGGAGCCTCTCGTACTGGAGAGTCTTCGCCACGATATTCTCGACGTCCTGCTCATTGTCCGCGGGAATCCGGCCCAAGAACAGGTCGGGAATCGCGTCGTCCCCCGCGACCCTCGCGTACTGAATGTCCGAACTGGTTTCTTCAGTCAGCTCGTTCCATTCGTAAGCCGAGCACGTCGGCGACGCCACGTCCTGCACGTCCCCGACCAGCAACACAAACACATCCCCGATGGGATGGGAGTCGTAGAATGCCTCGATCGCCCCTTCGATGGTTTCGGGGGTGTTCGGAATCTGACCCGGCAGCGTCATCACGGACACCTCCAACCCTTTCGCCCGTTTCCACCAGACTAACGGAAGAATTTCCGTCAGAAACCGCTGCGGAACGAGGATGAGATAATACGCCTGCCGAACGGGGAGGGTGGGCGGCAGAAACGGCCGGATTGCCTCGTAGTTTGCGACGAGGTCGCCGTACATCTCCTCGTCGAGAATGGTGGGAGGAACCGGTGCGGCAATCGTTTCCGCCGAGTGCTCCACTTTCACCTTGAAATGCCTGTAGATATACAACCTCTGTTCGCTTGGGACGCAAACGAATGGGAACATCTCCACTTTCGCCACTCTGAGACGGTGGAATTCTTCCACGTCAAAGGTCAGGACTCGCGGCTCCGCATAATCGAGCGGGAACGGCATGCTCGACGTGTAAAACTTCTCCTTCAGGTCGAATTGCGCCGGCGGATATTGTTCGGACGAGGGTCGCTGCAAGGGGTAAACAGTCACGCCCTCCACCGTGCTGACGGCGCTTTCTTCAATCTCGTAGGCATCGCTGGCGATGAGCGCGTCTTCGGCGTCTGACAGCACCGCGATATACCTCCTTATCACGGGCAATTCCGCCTGCCCCACGTAAGGCGTTGCCCCGTAGTTGACGTTCGCGTCTCTCGGCAGGAAGATGCGGCTGAACGCGATTGTCCCGAGGCTCGTCTCCTTCTCAACGACCTCAAGGAAGAACCCGTGGATGATGATTTCAAAGGTCGTGCTCTCAGCGTCCGATTCGATGACCTGCACTTCCGGCGGCGTCCCTTCCCGGCTATCATCCCACGTCAGCCACTGCAACGTCTCCTGGCCGAAACAGACCGCAGCTGAAGATGCAGGCGCGGATGCCTGCGCTACACAAGTCGTTACCGCGAAAAGCATTACAGATGTTCGTCGAAGAATTCGTCTCATTGTCTGTGTTTCTTGCTCCCTTCGTGCTCTTCGTGCCCTTCGTGGTTAATGCTCTCGTGTCGGGCGATGGAGCTACCACAAAGACACAAAGCCCGTCAAAACGTAGTAGCGCAGGCATCCCCGCCTGCATCTTCAAACGTAGCTGTGAAGTCGGCCGCGAGAGGTCTCAGCCTTCCGGGAATCAGGGCGCTCCGACTGACGAAGAGCGCCGGCGGAGACTGCCTCCGCTTGTGTTCGCTGCCGTTGAGTCGCCGGACGACGTCCCGCACGGTCTCTGCATTGTACCCCATTTCCGCGACTTCTTCCGGGGTTTTCCCTTCGTCCAATAGGGCGGACAGAATCGGGTCCAGAACGTCGTAAGGAGGAAGGGTGTCGCAGTCTTTCTGACCCGGCTTGAGTTCCGCGGACGGCGCCCTTTCAAAGACGCTTCGGGGTATGAGCTCACCCTCGCGGTTGAATCGCTCGGCGAGTTGATAGACTGTCGTTTTCGGCACGTCCCCGATAACAGCCAGACCGCCCGCCGCGTCGCCGTACAACGTGCAATATCCTGTCATGACCTCC
>JAUYEE010000116.1 GCA_030691545.1 bacterium
CTTCCTGAGAAAATCCTCCTGCCGTACGCTGTGATAAATCTGCTGGTCGCTCCGGGCAAGGGGCTTCCGGTGGAGCTTACAGTCGGAAGCGATGGTACGCGTGGGCGGTGATCTGGGACACGGCAACGTTTCTCGCGTTCACAGAAAGTGGGAAGAAGTCGGCGCGGCAGCGCATATCAAGCAAAGAGTGATTGCCTGACGTGCGCTTTTCCCCTGGGAACGGCTATGACGGTCTGAGCGCGATCAGGAATTCGGCGTTGGATTTCGTCTTCTTCAGCCGCTCGACGATGAGTTCCATACACTCGACGGGCTTCATGCCGTTGAGGGCTTTCCGCAGCAACCAGATGCGCTCGAGTTCCGCGGGGTCATAGAGCAGTTCCTCACGTCTCGTGCCCGACTTCTCGATATCAATCGAGGGATAGACTCGCTTATCCACGAGGCGGCGGTCGAGGTTGAGTTCCATGTTGCCGGTTCCCTTGAATTCCTCGAAGATGACCTCATCCATCCGGCTGCCGCTGTCAATGATCGCGGTGGCGAGGATCGTCAGGCTGCCTCCTTCCTCGATATTTCGGGCGGCGCCGAAGAAGCGTTTCGGTTTGTGAAGCGCGTTGGAATCAATTCCGCCGGACATGATTTTACCGCTGTGGGGCTGAACGGCGTTGTACGCGCGGGCAAGTCGCGTGATGCTGTCGAGGAGGATAACCACGTCCCGCTTGTGCTCGACGAGGCGTTTGGCCTTTTCCAAAATGATTTCCGCGACCTGGATGTGCCTTTCAGCAGGTTCATCGAACGTGGAACTGATGACCTCCCCCTTGACGGTGCGCTCCCAGTCGGTGACCTCCTCGGGTCTCTCGTCAATGAGCAGGACGATGAGATAGACCTCGGGGTTGTTGGTAGTGACGCTATTGGCGATTTTCTGGAGAAGGACGGTTTTGCCAGTTCGGGGGGCGGCGACTATGAGGCCGCGCTGGCCCTTTCCGATGGGGGTGAGGATGTCCATGACGCGCATGGAGACTTCCTCGGGGACCGTCTCGAGAATGAACCGGCTGTTCGGGAACAGAGGCGTGAGGTTGTCGAAATGGGTCTTATCTTTGGCTTTCTCCGGCTCCTCAAAGTTGACGGCATGGACCTTCAGAAGGGCGAAATAGCGCTCCTTGTCCTTCGGGGAACGGATTTCCCCGGAGACAGTGTCGCCAGTCTGGAGGTCGAACCTGCGAATCTGCGACGGGGAAACGTAGATGTCCTCCGGACAAGGGAGATAGCTGTAATTGGGGGAACGAAGGAAGCCGAAACCGTCCGGGAGGGTCTCGAGGACGCCCTCGCCGAACATGTTTCCCTCTTTCTCGCTCTGAGCCTTGAGAATCTCGTAGATTAGCTCATGCTTTCTCAGGTTACCGATGCCCTCTATCTTGAAGCTCTTGGCGAGCTTGTTGAGCTCGGTCATTTTCATTTGTTGAAGTTTGACCATGTCCATTGAAACTACCTCCTTCATGGCAAAGCACTACCTCCTTGACTTGTTTCGTTTGGGGTGTGGGTTGTTTCCAACGAGGGTGTCGGAAGCGAAAGACGCCGAATCGTGGCGGAGCGACTCGGCCCGACGACGGAGATCGCCGAGGATTTCTTTGACCCGCTCAAACGTCTGCTCGACGGAGCCGTTGTTGTTGACGACGTAGTCGGCGAATTTCTCCTTCTCCGCCATGTCCAACTGATTGCGGATTCTTCGGTCGAGGTCAGCTTTTGTTCCTCCTTTTTTTAGGAATCGTTTGAGCTGGTTTTCGTACGTCGCGCTGACGACAACGATGACGTCGTAGAGATGGAGGGCTCCTCCCTCAATGAGAAGAGGCACCTCGGCGACGGCGACGGGGAATTTTTTCTGTCGCCCCATCTCTTCAAAAAAGCTCTGGACCTCTGCCCTGACGCGGGGATAAAGGATGTCCGTAAGGCGCCTAAGGTTTTGCCTGTCGCCAAAAACGATGTCAGCGAGCGATCGCCGGTCAATGGCCCCGTCCGTCCGGAGAAGCCCGCCGCCGAAAAGGGATACGACGGCCGACGTGACCTCCTCATCCTCCGAAAGGAGCCTGTGGACAATTGCATCGGCACTGATGACGGGGACTCCCAGGCGAGAGAACATGTCAGCGACGGTGCTTTTGCCGGCGCCGCAGCCGCCGGTCAATCCAACGCGAATCACGGGGTGCGGTCCTCCAGAATTTGCTTGTACCGGTCAATGGCCTGTTTGGCTTTGTTGCGTTCGCCCTGCAAGGTGTAAACGGTGGCGAGAACGGAGTGGGCGTCGGCACAACCCGGAAAGAGGTCAACCGCTCTAAGAAGGTCCTCCTCGGCGTGGCGAAGGGCTTGTTCTTCTCCCTCACCTTGAAAACGGTCGAGGGACATGCGAGCGTTCCGCACATGTTGTTGAGCCGTTTCGATATCGCCCAGCGAGACAACCTGAAAAACCCGGTAGAAGAAACGGAACGGGTCGCCCACGATTGCGATATCGGTCATCTTTTTGAAGTACTGAAGCCGCTCGGGATTGAAGAGCATGGCGAGGGTGGCGTATTCCGGATGCCTCTCCGCACGATCCACCATGTACCGGGGTGAATAAATCCAGTCCTCCGCCTCCGGGCCAACGAATGCTCCAGGGTGAAGAACGAAGTAGTTCGCTCTGTTCTTCATGCAGAAATCGTGAAAATCCTTTTCGTTCTCGCTGAACAGGCTCTCGAGGTACTCCCTGACTTTCTCTCGCATTCCTTTCGACTCGAACTTGGGATGAAGGACGATTGCGCGTTCCGCGTCCGCGAAGATGGTCGGCTCCAGCGTGAAACTCGCCAGCACGACCGCGTCTTTCTGAGTGTTGTTTCGCAGCCAGTTCACAAGATACCTGTTCGCGACGTAAGGGCTGCCGGTATCGGCTGCGCGGTAAATCTTCTCGAAGGTCGAATAGGAATATGCCTCGGACGCCACCCCGACGAGAACAAGGAGTGACCATACGGAGAGGGCTACCGTTCGCGCTCCCCTTTTCTGAAACAACTCAGGCCAATGGCGCGCTCCCAATCCGATTAGACAGGACAGGTAGAACACTAAGAAAACCTCCATTCGAACAAACAATATGTACAGGAAAAAGAATGCCACCAGACAGAACAAGAGCATCTTTTCACCTTCGGCTGCGCTTCCCCGGAACAACGACCTCGCCACGAGGACAAAGGGAGCGAGTCCGAGAACAAGAAGCGACTCGAAGTTCGCAATCGGGTACTTGCCCTGAAACTTCGACGTTGCCGAGTGCAACGCCGGCGTCCAGAGGATTCTCGCTTCGTAACTCAGTTTCGCGGGGTTGACCGGCTTTACATTGAAATGCTCGATTTTCGCCGCGAAAAGCCGAGCGAAATGCGAGTAGGCTGCCGGGTAGCTCGACTCAGTGATGACTGCCACAACCAGCGAGACCAGCGCCACGACAAACACGACTCGCGGCAGGACCGCTGACCATCGGCGAACGAGACTACCTACCACAAACGCCGCCGCCAGACTGTACCAGACGAGCATTCCCCACGAGACCAGGAACCTGTGCTCGCGCAGATACGGCACCGCGGACCCGGCGATGACCAGGAACGCCATGCACGGCAAGAACGCGCGAACGAACAAATAACGGTCCTTTCCAAAGAACAATCGAACCACGGCGAACATGCCGAGCAGAAGGATGTAAAGCTGAGTCACATCCCAGGTTGCCGCGGCCACCGCCAGCAGGAGACCTGCCGGAATAACGGAAAACGATATTGTCCTTCGCTTCGTACCCCGCACAAGTAACCAGAAGTGCAGGAAAATCAGCGGAAGAGCGAAATTCTCCCTGCTGAACTCCAGTCCCGTGGAGCGGATGACCGAAGGGACCGAGACCGCGTAAAGCGCCGCTCCCAGCGAGCCGCCCACGGGGCCGCCTCGCATCTCCCAAATGACACCGAAAACCGCGAAGATACCGAGGCAAAACCATGCCGCGTCAAAATGACGAACGAACTCGCGGAACGCTCCCGGCCTTCCAAGAGCTGCACAGAGGGCCGCCGCGGGAATCTCCTTGCCGATGGAGAGCTTACGGGGGACCTCAAGCCCCTCGGGAACCTGCGCGCGCTTGTCGAGAGCGGGAATGGAACCCGTCTCCGCTAAGCCCTCCGCGTAGTGGAACAGCAATGCACCTTCGAGGGTGTACGGGAGCTCACCGTAGTAGTCCCGCAAGCACCCGACGACGCTCCACCGCAGGAACACGCCAAAACCGTAGGCGCCGAGCAAGCCAATGCACACGCAAACGACGGAGATAACGCCCCGCCGGGTAGGGCGGCGGCTCTTACCCTCGTCTCTCGCATTCTTCTCGGTAACGGGAAGTTGCTGGACCTGGGACACCGTTTTTCCCGCATTTCTTTGAAAACGTCATCCGGAACGGACAGCGAATTCGGGAAACTCCCAGCGCCATGCCCGACTCTCGGTTCTTCTCACAACAGCATGGCGCGGAGAGAAAACTGGATTTCTCCAACATCCCGGCAGAACAAGGGTGTCCGACTCGTTCGAATGACTCCCGGCCTCTCGCCCGGGCGCAAGCAAGGGCCCGAACACGGCAGCGAGCCAGAGGAGGCGCAGGAGGTTCCTTAGATTTCCGCCCAGGTGTTGCCGACTTTGGTGCCCACCTTGAGTGGAACGCTGAGTTCGACGAGGGACTCCATTTCCCGGACAACCATCTCCCTCAGCGTGCTGACCTCCGTTTGGGGCAATTCAAAGACCAGTTCGTCGTGAATCTGGATAATCATCCTCGTCCGAAGGCCCATGTCCCGCAGTCGCCTATCCACGTTGATCATGGCGACCTTCATGATGTCGGCGGCCGAGCCCTGAATCGGCGTATTGATAGCCATTCGCCTGCCGTTCTGACGGGAGGTCTGGCTGCTGCTTTTGAGCTGAGGGATCTCCCTTCTTCGATGAAAGAGGGTCGTGACGAGGCCGCTTTGTTCGGCTTCTGCCACCGTCTCTTCCATGTACCGTTTCACAGCGGGGTAACGAGCATAGTACTGCTGGAGGAACGATTCCGCCTCGGAGACGGAGATGTTCAACTGGTTTGACAGGCCGTACGCCTGTTGACCATAAATGATGCCAAAGTTGACGGCTTTTGCCCGATAGCGCATTTCGGGCGTCACCTCGGAGACAGGGACGCCGAAGACCAGCGACGCCGTGTAGGCATGGATGTCCTCGCCGCGGTTGAAAGCCTCAATCATGGCTTCCTCTCGGGCGAGATGGGCGAAAATTCTCAGTTCAATCTGGGAATAATCGGCGGAGAGGAGCACCCAGTCGTGCTTCTCCGGGACGAAAGCTCTCCGTATGCCCCGACCGAGCTCCGTGCGAACCGGGATGTTCTGGAGATTCGGGTTGGAGCTTGACAGCCGCCCTGTCGCGGTGACGCTCTGGTTGAAAGACGTGTGAATCCGTCCCGTCCTCGGGTTGATGAGCACAGGAAGCGCATCAACATAGGTGGATTTTAACTTAGCAAGCTCCCGATAGTCAACAATTCTTTTTGGCAAATCGTGTAACCGCGCAAGCTTTTCGAGAACAAAAACGTCCGTTGAGGGGCCGGTTTTTGTGCGCTTCTGGACGGGGAGCTTGAGCTTCTCAAAAAGGATCGAAGCGAGCTGCCTCGGGGAATCGAGATTGAATCTCTGTCCGGCCATGGCATAAATGCTGGCGGCCAATTCGTCCAGGCGCCGCTGAAACTCGCGGGACATCTCGCCGAGGAACTCGCGAGCGACGTACACGCCGTTCGTCTCCATGCGGGCGAGGACGGGGAGGAGGGGCATCTCGATCTGGCGGAAAAGCTCATCGAGGCCCTTGCAGCGTAGTTCCGCCTCAAGGATGCTCTTCAGGCGAAGGGTGACATCGGCATCCTCGCAGGAGTAGTTGCAGACCCTGGTCACGGGCACCTCGTTCATGGTGATTTGGCGAGAGCCTGTGCCGATGAGGTCGGTGATGGGAGTTTTCTTGTGCTTGAGGTATTCGACGGAAAGGCTATTGAGGTTGAACGTCTTTCGCTCCGGATTGAGGACGTAAGCGGCAACCATGGTGTCGAAGGCGGGAGATTGGATTTCGATGCCGTTTTGGGCGAGGACTTCCATATCGAACTTGATGTTCTGGCCGATGATGCGAAGGCCGTTTTGCTGGAGGACGGGTTTGAGTCCGGCAAGAATGGCTTCCTTGCTCAGTTTCGTGTTGAGGGGGATGTAATAGGCGGTTCCTTCGGCGTGGCAGAAGGAGATTCCGACCAACTCGCAGGCGAAGGGGTCGGGGCCGGTGGTCTCGACATCAATCACCAGTTCCTGGACTTCGCTCAGCTCGCGAAGAAGCCGCGACAACTCAGCCTCGTCCGCAACCAGACGGTAGTCGGCTGCCCAGTCTTTTCTCTCTTCGGCGATGTCATCGAGTAGCCGGCGAAACTCGAGGCGCTGGTAAAGGCTGCGGAGCTTGACTTTGTCGGCCCCGCAGAAACGGGCGGACTGGAGGTCGAGCTGAATGGGGACGTCGGTATCGAGGACTACCAGGTCGCGCGCCGCGCGCGCCTGGTCGGCGTAGTTACGCAGATTCTCCTTTCGCTTCTCTCCGGAAATGCGATCCACGTTTGCGAGGACGGATTCGAGGTCGCCGAATTCCCTCACGAGGGCAAGAGCGGTTTTATCACCGATGCCGGGGACGCCGGGAATGTTGTCCGATGCGTCGCCGGCGAGAGCCAGGACGTCAATGAACTGAGACGGCTCGATGCCGAGTTCTTCGAGGACGGTTTGTCGGTCGTAAACTTTGTTATCCTTGTGCGTGTGGAGGATTTTGACGTCCGGGGAGACCAACTGGAACATATCCTTATCGCCGGTCACCAGGTAAACCTCCAGGCCGGCTTGTTTGGCTCGGAGGGCAAGGGTGCCCATGATGTCGTCCGCCTCAAAGCCCTGTTTTTCAACAAGGGGGATGCGGAAAGCGGAGACGAGCTCTTTGATGATGGGGATCTGAATAGCCAGGTCCTCAGGCATGGGCTTTCGTTGGCCCTTGTAGTCCTCGAATTTCTCGTGGCGAAAGGTCGGCCCCGCGGCATCGAAAGCCACCAGGATGTATTCGGGAGAGAAGTCCGAGATCAACTTATTCAAGGTGTTGGCGAAACCATAGACAGCGTTCGTCGGCGTCCCGCGGGAGTTCGACAGGTCCCGGATGGCGTAATAGGACCGAAAGGCGTAAGAGGGTCCGTCAATGAGGAAGAATCTTTCTTTGTCGGGCATTGTGTTGGTGTTGCTTCGACGTTCAGCGGCCGGGAGCGGTGCGCTCGGGGTCCCCGCAAGCCACCGAAGACAACTGCTCCTGCGGGCGCTGTCTGGGATGGCGCGGCGAACAACCGCGCTGGTTACCGGATACGGCTCAATTGGTCCTGCTCGCGGCAGGAGGGAGAATCTCAATCAACTATGACGGGCGGTTGCCCGCGCCCCGCTTTCGAGAAAATCGGTCAATATCCCGCAGTGCTGTCGCGCTCCCGAGAGGAAACTCCCTATGGACCGGAACGCGCCCAATGGGATTTGCGAAATCCACGTCGCCCCCGGGCTCCTCGGGAACCCGAGAAAGGGGGGTGAGTACACTCCCGTCCGGAGGCACCATGACATGCCGGTGTCACGTCGGCTCGAGTCGCTGGCGGACTGCCTACTCGACAATCGCGGTGGTTCCAACTCCCGGGGCGAGTTCGCCGGCTTCCTCTTTGCTTTCCCTGAGCCGTTGTTCGAGGCGCCTCTTCTCGGCATCGCTAATGGCCCTTTCCTCGGCAAGCTCGGTGCCTCGGGAAGTGATGAGCCTGGCGGTCACGAAAACGACGAGGTTCGCTTTGGAGCTCGTCTGCGCATGCGTCCGGAAGAATCTCCCGACGAAGGGAATGCTCCCTAAGAGAGGGACTTTGTCCTCGTAGGTCGTGGTCTTATCGGTGATCAAACCGCCCAGAACGATGGTTTCTCCGTCGTTGACGTGGACGGTGGTGGTGACGTTGCGTGTTTCGAAGATCGGCTGTTGAATCGGATAGATTTCGTTGCCGTAGTTGATCCACTTGACAAGGTCGGACACCTCGGGCATCAGAACGAGGGTAATCATCTTGCCGTCGGCGCTGACCGACGGGGTTACGTTGAGGATGATCCCCACATCTCTCGTTTCCCAGTTGCCGGGGGTGACCATGAACACTTCACCGGAGATGAGGTTTGTGGTTCCGCCGAGACCGCCGCCGATGTTGATGGTCTCGGTGTCGTACTCGGTCGGATACGTGAGTTCCTGGATGACCTCGATCTGGGCCTGCTGCCCGCTGATGGTGGTAATCCGGGGCGCGGAAAGAAGCTCCGACCAGTCGGTCTGGTCAATGGCGTGCCAGATGAACTGGAACTCCGGTTCGGTCATGATACCGCGAAGCGACAGAAGCGTGGAGGAGTCGGCCGTGGGGAACTCCGTGGGAAGAAGTTCCGGGAAGTACCGCGATACCGAGTCGGGACGGACGTTAAACTCGTAAGCTTCCCGGGCGGAGGACGGAACGAGCCCTCCCTTCCCACTGCGCGTAAAGCGGATAGGCGAAAGCATCCCGATCTCGAACGAATTCTCGTACCATCGCGTGTGGAGGAGCTCGACGAAGCGGGCTTCGATCTCGACCTGGAGGGCGGGCTGGTCCCAGAGGTTGACGAGTTCGCGGATCAGCACCATGTTGGTCGGCGTATTCGTAACGATCAGGGTGCCAGTTCGGGCGTTGTAAATGATGTTGGTGCCCCGCGGCCAGGGAACGCCGCTTTGCATGAGATATTCCCTGATGGAGCCGGTGGCGCCCGGTTCGCCCGGTCCACCGAGAGTGGTGTTGTCGGTGACTCCGGGGCCGAACGTGGGGCCAGTGAACGTGCTACCGGGCCGCCCTGTGCCGGTGTCGGACCCGAGTTCGCTGGTTGCAGGGCGGAGTCCCTCCCCCAAGCCGGGTCGCTGGACAATCCCGACACCGGTCGTGGCGAGCCGGAAAATCTCGGTCTCCAGAGCTTCCGGAGGCACCCAGTCCACGGGAACAATCACGATGGCGAAGTCTTCGACGACGTACTTGAGGTTTTTGTATCGAAGAACATACTTGAGGACTTGACTGAGGGGGACATTCGTCAGGCTGATCTTGATGCCGGTCTCCTGGGTGGGGGGCACCCAGGTTGTGGGCGTGGTTTCCGAAGTGACACCGGGGGTTGTGACACCCGGGCCGAACACTTCGCCCGTCGGGCCAAGGAATGTTCCCTCGGCGCCGGGGAGTCCGGTCGGGCCGGGCGTGGGGCCGGGCGTCATGGTTTCTCCGGGAAGGCCCGTGGTCGTTTCGAAAGGAGACAGGGGACGGCGATAACCCGTGAAGACGGCAGGGTCAATGACGATGTTGACTTCGGCCTGCTTGGAGAGGTATCGGACGACTTCATCGAGCTTGGCCTCCTCAAACTCGACGACAGGGATTCGGGTGTCAAGTTTCTTAAGGATTTCTTCCTTCTCGGGGGTGAGACCCGGACGCTCGGGCACCTCGATCTCCGTCGGGAGGACGCGGCGGCGGGGTCTGCGAGTCCACGCTTCGTGAATCTCGGTCATCAATTCCTCCCGCACGGCCTGGTGCCACGCGCGGGCATAGCGGGTCAACTGCTCGCGGACCTGCTTGGCTCGCTTGTCAATATCTATGTCATACGGGTTGAGCTTGTGCGCTTCCTCGAGAAAGTCCAGCGCCCGCTGGTAGTCCTTCCTGAGGATAGCGTCTTCGGCCTGAGCGAGGAGCTCCCTGGCGGAATCGGCGAAGGCCACAGCGGTGGGAAGCACAGGCGTCACGGCCTCTTCCTTTTTCTCGGCGGGGGTTGTTTCTTCGGGCTTTACGGGGGCTCCTTTTGCCAATTCCTCGATGGCCCTCTGCTGGAACCGTATGACCTGAGCATCGCCGGGGAAATCTTTCAGGAACGCATCGCACAGGTTTCTGGCCTCGGCGAATTTTTTCTTCTGCATCATGTCATTGATCTGGAAGACGCGCGTGGCGCGGAGCGTCTGCTGGTAGTCCTCGTTTTGGGGGTCGGCGGCAATAGCCGCTTTGAGGTCCTCAATGGCGACCTGGTAGTTGCCCTCATTGACGGCGCGGTCGGCGGCGGCGGCGCGTTTCTTCGCTTCGATTTTTTGTTCTTGCTCCTTGAGAGCTTTCTCCTGTTCGACGTCCACCGCGATTTCCGTAGCGGCTTTGAGTTCCTCTTCGGAGGGAAGGGCGACTTCCGCACCTTCACCGAACCCCACTCCTCGCAAACCGAAAGCCACAACGGCTGAAGCCACAATCACCACCCATCCTGGCGTGTGTTTCATGGTGTGCCTATCTCCTTTCGATTGTTCCCAGCGGCCGGTGTCCGCAACGGTCAAAGGAATTTCTCTATTTGTCAAGGCAAGTGTGGTTTTGTGTTTTGCCTTTCTTCTCGGTCAGACCATCGAGCCCCCCAGAAGGCGTGCTACCGAGGAGCAGCGCGCGGGAGAAAGGGCGCCGCGCTGCCGATGTCTCCGGTTCGGAGACGGAAGACCTTCGTGACAAGTTCCTCGGGCATCGCTCTTCCCATGGGGACAATCACAATAGCATAGTCGTCAACAATATACCTCAAATTCTTATACCTCAAAATGTATTTCAAGACAACCCCCAAAGGCACATTTTTCAGATGGAGAGTAATGCGCGTTTCGTCGGGGGTGATTGGGGGTGCGCTGGGCCGGGGCGAAGGGGCGGCAGGGAGCGAGGGCGCGGCTGGCGGGGCCGTGGAAGCATAGACGGAAGGGTCTATGACGATGTTGACATCGGCTGCGCTGGCGAGAAATCCCACGGCCTCGCGGAGGGTGACGTTGTCGAACTTGATTTCGGGGAAGAGGATGTTGAGGCGCCCGCGCGGGCCGGAGCCGCGCGCCGGTTCGGCGGCTGTGCCAGCAACGGCGAAGGCGAGCAGAAACAAGAAACAGAAGTGTATTCGAGCCATCGTTTTCATCGGGTTGGGCTCACAGTGGCGACAGCCCTCCTCGGTGCGACTTCTAATACGAGTTCCTCGCCATCTTTTCCTCGGAAAACAACCTTCTTCTCCCTGTCGTTGACCTCGACGACATCATAGACTCGCTTCTCGCCCTCGAGCTCGCGAAGCTGGAACTGGGCGTACACCTCAAAGAAACTTTGATCGGAGGCAACCTTTTCGCCGCGGTGGTAGATATCCCACCTGCCCTGGCCGGCGTCGAGCATTGCCATGGCCTCTCTTTCGCGGACGATTGTCCCTCTCTCGACGATGAGGGGTTCCTCGCCCGGCTTCTGGATGGTCAGGTAGTAACGGTCCTCCGTTCGACGACCCATCTTCGGGTCGTTCACCTCGACCTCCTTCTTATCCAGGGGACGGAGCCAGTACCCGCGGAAGGTCTCGCCGAGGGGGACGATGCTCATCTTCGTGCCCATTCCCCAGTGCATTTGAAGGTCGAACCGAAGCTTGAAGGGGTTCTCGATGAAGCCCTTAAAGAGAATGTCCACGGGTTTTCGCGTGATTTCGGTGACGCGGAAGGGAATCCCTTGGGGCAAAGGTTCTTCTATCGGCGGCTTGTCGCCATTCTCGTCGCTGCCCGCGTGCCACCGGAAGTTGCAGTTAGGGCACTTGGCGGCTGTTTCTTTGACGATCCAGCCGCACTGGGGGCACTGCTTTTCCCCTTGCCCGGGGGCGATTTTCTCGGGGTCGCTGGTGAAATCAAGCGTCGCATCCGGCTCCTCAGGGTTGGCAAGCTTGTTCAGGACGAACCGCTCCTTGTGAAGCTCCACGGGCACGGGGAAGGGCTTTCTGGGGATGGTCGGAACGCGGGTGTCGTCGCTCGGTTTGCTCATGACGACGCGAGAGGCCATCACAATAAACAGAGCGAGGAACAGCAGGAAGATGATTTTGTCGAAGTAACTGATGAGAATCTTTTTGTAGTCGGTGGCCATGGTACTCCCTCTGCCTCCGTTAGTTACTTGCGGTTGTTGTGGAACCGGCTGTCGCTTTGGTTTTCGTATCCTTCGGTTGGGCCTCGGCGAGAAGTTTCTCGTTGAACTGGACGAAGTCAATGAGCATGGTGACCTCGATGAGATTGTAGCCCGGCGGTCTTGCCTCGCCCTTGTATTTCAGTCGTTTCTGGTATTCAAGCCAGGTTCGGTCAAATTCCGCCTGGACGCGCTCTCTCTCCTCGGCGGCAATCTGTTCGCTCAACCTGCGTCTGAGGAGGTAGATTTTCTTCTCCTCAGGGCTATAGGCGCGCCAGATGGCGAAGAAGGCCAGCGCTTCCGGGCGGTTTCGGCTGTACCAGGAGACGGCATCGGGGAAGTCCTCCGGGATGATTCCTCCCATGCCCTTGGCGGCACGGGCCCGGGCGTCTTCTCGGCGCAAGTCCCTGTCCTGCTCTCGTTCCCCGGGAACGGTGTACCAGAAGTCGTTGATGAGAAGGAAATTCCTGGGGCGTCGGAGGGTCTGGCCGAACTCCTTGACGGTGATTTTCCCAGGGGTCACGAGAGCTCGCATGAACTGGGCGAGGGCCGGATACGTGCACGTGAAGCGGACGCGGAAGGGGACCGTATCGTAGAGGTCGGCCTTGACGCGGGTCCTGGCGCGGCGGCCGGTGGTCGCCTCCATTCCCACACGGACACTAATGTTGGACGCTCCTTCTTCCATGAGGGCGCTATCCCGTCGGGCCATGTAGCTAATGGTGTGAACGTTGCTCGCGATGAGGAGTTGGGCGATGTCGGTGGCCGCGGAGAGCTCCCTCTGCAACTGAATTATGTCTTCCTCGCCGGGCCGCGGCGGGGTCACCTTGTATTCGTCGAAGCCAAGATACTCCGCCTTCGGGTCAATCCGGATTTTTCGGTCGAGGGCGGACGCGGCCAGGATAATCATGCCGCGGGTCTCACTCAACTTGCCGAGGAACCTCGGCGGCGTCCATTCCTCGGGGGGAACGTAGTTCCACCTCAGCACTTGCTGGACAATCTTCTGGAAGTTTTCCTGGATGACCCCCCGCTGTTTCTCGACGAATTGCCTGTGCTTCTCGGTGGGCATTTTGATCCGAAGCCCACTGAGGTTGTCCCTGGCGGTTTCCACCTCCGCACCGAGGGTTTTGACTTTGTCCGCTTCCTTTTTGTAAAAGTAGGCGGAGGCGACAAGAGCTACGCCCAGGACCCCGATAGAGATATAGAAACCGGAAATGCGCTTCAGTGCTTTCATGGCGGCGCGTCCTTATTGCAAACTCATCTCAAGCTTTTCGATATCAGCTTGCCGTTTCGTGAATTTCCTTGTGTGTCTTACATAGAAAAGCGCGGACGCCGGGATCGCCAGTATCGGAATCGCTGCCGAGATGCAGTAACTGTATTTCCGTTTCACAGCATCTCACTCTTCTTGGCGTAATCGAACTCTTCAGCGAGGCGTGCCAGGATTTTGAAGCGAGCGACTCGTTCTCCGGGCAAGGGCGTCTCCACCTCGCTGATGTAAACTTCGTCGAGGTACCCCAATGTCTGCACCGTCTTGGTTAACTTTTCCGTCGTTACATAGTCAATCGGGCAAATGGAGATTTCATTTCCCACGATCCGTCCATCTATGAGCCAGTCCGGCCTCCTTCCCCTGCTGCCCTTGATTCGTCCCAGCTCGACCCAGTTTTCCGCCGGGGGGGCCTCTTCCGCGGCTTTGGAAGGAGCCGCTGTTCCGGTACCAGCGGGGGGCGGCGCTGGCACTTCCGCGGGGGGCGTACCGGAGGCCCCTGCGGTGGGTGTGGTTACCGCTGCTGGAGGTTTCGGTTCCGCTGCTGGAGGTTTCAGTGTGGCTTCCGGAGGTTTTGGCTGCACTGCCGGTTCGGTTGGCTTTGGCTCGGAGGGAGTCGCGGGCGTTGGGGGCTGCGATGTTCCGTCGGCGGATTCTGCCTCAGGTCCGGCGGCGCCAGAGGCTTCGGTCTCCTCCTCTTCCAGAGGCGGCAGGATCAGTTCCAGGTCCGTGTCCCCGGGCGAGATAAGCCCCTCAAGGACAATGTCAGACGCGGCTTCATCCCAGCGGAATCGGTAAGCCTTCGCGGGGCCAGTGTCAGGGGAAACGGGATAAAGGATGCCGGTGGCTTCGTCCAGGCGGAAGCGATGTCCGCGGGTGCATTCGAAGCGCTCGCCCATGCGGTCGAGGGCGTTCATGAACATCTCAACGCGGTCAGTGGCTCGGCCGCCGGATCGCTCCCCGGTCGCCTCGGGGGGGATTTTGACGAAGCCCGAGAGAATAACCCAGGGACGGGTGTCAGGGCCGGAGGCGGTGGTCTTTCGGGTACGAGAAGAAGATGGGGGTCGGTAGAGGGAGGGCAACTGCGGTCCGCCGGTTTCCCAGGCCTCGCGGATCTCAGTAGCCCATTCGGCGGCGACCATTTCGTTGTTGGTGATTCGCAGCCCCGTCAGCCAGATATAGTTTCGCTGCCCTTTGCCGGCAGCTTCGGCCTTGGTGTTCTTGAGGTCTTCGATGAATTGCACCCAGTGGAGCCGGGCCATCTGGACCTGGGCGATGGCATCTATCTTCTCACCGACTTTCTGAATGTCGTTCTGGACGGTGCTGATTTTGTTATCTATGACAACTTCTTTGTTATAGAGGGCTTCGAGCTCTTCCTTTCGTTTCTTGAGGGTGGGGACGCTGGGGAGAAGGGCGGGAGCGGCCTTGCGGATGGAGTTGACGAGCTTGTCGAAGGTCGGAGAATTGTCGCCGTGGGTGATCTTCTTACCGAAGGCCATAATGAGGAAAGTGGCCACGAGCAGCCAGCCCGCGGCCACGAGGAGTTTTTTCTTTCTCGAGAGTTCCCTCTGTACGGCGAGGGATTTCGGGATGAGGTTGATACGGATTCGGGCCATATCGGCGCCGCGAAGGCCCAAGCCGACGGTGCCCGCGAGAAGGTGACCATATTGATTGAGCTGCGCGCGGTCCAGGGAGCGGCCGACGCCGATTTTGTCGAGCGGGGACAGCCACCCCACGTCCACCTTGAATCTATCGGAGAGGAAACGACCGAAGAACTTCAGGCGCGCGCTCCCTCCGGACAGAAGAATCCTGCGGACGGCGGAATGGCCGGCCTGGCTGCGATAAAAGCCGATGGAACGTGCGAGTTCCGCGTACATGCGGTCAATGAAGGCGCCGGCGACGCGGGAGGCCCGGCGTTGCTCATCGGTGGCGTCTTCGGGCTCCCCGGCGGAGGTGCCGGGCACCCAGGCGGAATACTTGAGCTTCTCGGCATCCTGTTCGTCGAGGTTCAGTTCCTTGGCGATGGCGGAGGTGATGCTGTCGCCGCCGATGGGGACGGTTCTGGCCCAGAGGTCATCCCCCTCGCTGATGATGAGGTTGGCGGATTTGGCCCCGAAGTCAATGACCGCGGTGCACTCGGCGAACTCTTGCTCGACATGGCGCAGGCAGTTGTAAACGCAAAGGGGGGCGACGTCGAGAACGCCGACCTCGATGCCCGCTTTCCTGCACTCCTGGAGGAGGGAGCGGATGATGTCATTTTTGGCGGCGACGAGGACGATGTCAATCTCCCCGGTGGGGGTTTTGCCGATGATGTTGTAGTCCCATTCGACATCCTCGATGGGGAAGGGGACCTGCTGCTGGGCCTCGTACCGTATGATCTGAGTGACTTTCGCTTCCTCGACGGCTGGGAGTTTGACGAATCGGGTGAAGACCGACTGCCCGGAGATGGACACGAGGATTTTGTCGGTCTTGATTTTCTTGGCGGAAAGGATGGACTTCATCTGCCTGGCGAGGAGGCGGTTTTTCTCCTCGAGGGCGGCCTCCGCAGGGCAGGCCAGCGGGGAGACATCGAAGTCCGTCAACTGGATACGATTGCGTTCGGCGACGAACACCGCCATTTTCAGGAGCGAGGAGCCCGCGTCAAATGTTACAATGGGTTTCGCCATAACGCTTCCTCTTAGAAACCTCGCCCTTCGGGTCGTACTTGCTGGAACATCTCAATGCCCGTTCGGGAGAATGGAGTGTGGAACCAGGTGACCATGGTATTTGAAATACCGCTGTAGTCCTCCCACCAACGGCGGCGAGGCAAGGAATAGTCGGTCACGACCGTGCCCTGGTAGTTGCATTCGACAGCCACCGCCCGTGCCCTGCCGCCATACCTCTCGAGGGTGTTCGGCGGGACGTAGAGGCAGACGGCGTGGTTTCTGCCGCTGGGGACGTCCACGCAGGTGACGGAGCCGGTCAGCATCCTATCCTCTCGCCCGTCCTGGAGGAGGACATAGCAATCGAAGCGGATGTCGCTGGCCCAGTCGGGCTGGCTGGTGAACTGGATAAGGATTCTCATCCAGGAGCCGCGACGATAGGTCGAGGACCCGATGTCGGACAGGCGCACGTCCGCCTGATTGGGCAGATAGGCGACCGCCACGTTGGTAATCTGGACAGCTCGCTGAACTGGCTGAGCGGCCGTCCCGGGCACCGTCAGGCCCGGACCCATTTCCTCGCCGAAAGACGGCGAGAGCAGGAGACACACCGCGAAACACACGGCCAGGCCCGCGGTGACTGGGAGCGGCCTGGCCGAAACGCCACAGATGAACTTGTCTGTCTCTCGTTTTCTCATCGGGATCACCAGTGACAAAGCATCCTGACTTCGGTTATGAAGAATATTTATGAGTGCGGTGAGAAGCTTATCAGACTGGCATCCCTGAAAACTACGGTTTTCCTTCGGCTGTGGCCTCCCACATGGCTCGCGTCCGATGACAGGGATTCCCGCGCAATACACGAGTCGTCGGAACCCGGGGCAGAAGATTCGCCACACGCGGCCGAACGCTGCCGCCGACCTTTCCAGCCTGGCGACAGGCAACCTGAAAAATAAGTCCGTGGAAGGCGAACTCGCACTGAGCTTCTTCGGGCAGCGCCTGGCGGCCGGGCTCGGTTTGGACCGAGCCGACCGTCCACGGTACCCAGACCTTTCCCAAAACAATGGCTTCAAGCTACCAGCCAATTGTCTATTGTGTCAACCTCTTTTTTGTGAGGCTGCAACGGCACGGGGCGTAGAACAACCGCGTGCTGGAAGCCCCTAATCCTCCGTGACCCAGCGGAAGTACAGCGTTCGCGCCATCTCGAAGCGGGCTTGGTCCTGCCGATTCCAGGATTTCTCGCCCTGTCTTCCAAAGTCGCCCGGCGTGTAGCCGCGGTCTATGACTGCCTCGAGCTTGCGCTCCGCCGCGATGTTTCCCTTCCTGTCGAACGCCTGCGCGAGGACCGTGACTTTGAAAACGTTCGACCGGGTCGTAATCAAATTCGAGTTGTAACGGATAAAGGCTTCCTGGACGGCTTCGGTGGGATCGCTGATGGCGCGGTAACGGCGGATGAACTCGGCGATGTCCTGCGCGACATCCGCGAGGTTTTGGTAGGGTTTGTCTCTTCGGCGCTCGAGGATGTGGCCGATTATGACGTCACGAAGAGCCGGACCGCGGCCACCCTGACCGAGGAAGGCTATTTCGTCAATCATGGGCCTCCAGTTCAGGCCCATGAGAACCTGGGGCGATGCCGTATTGATGTTGATGCGACCCGGGACGACCTTAGGCTGAGGTACATCCCCGTCCCGCTTCAGTTCCTCATCGTCTCGCAGACCTCTGTTTTGGTACGGATAGGGGAGCGTAAGAATGTCAAGCAGCCGCACATCATTCTCGCTGTCGCTATCGCTGTAGCCGAGTTGCTCCTCACCGGTGAAGTTGAGGGTGCGCCAGGCTTGTCCACGGTGGACCATTCCCAGTTCGCCGACTGTGTGGAGCGCTCCGGCGCGCTCGAGCATTGCCAGGGTAGCCGCGTTCGCCCCCCACTCGAACGCTCGCTGGCGGATTCCGGGGATGTAGAACGAGCTGTACACCTGCGAGGCCGGCAGAGGGCTCGTCGGGTTCATGCCTCCCAGGGTCCCGGCATAGGAATCCCATTTCGGCATCCGGGGGTCGTTCTTCTGAGAGGTCAGGTTATCCGCGGAAGCAGCGGCGTTGAGTTTCGATTTCTCGATGACGCGCTTCCCAGACGCCGTCTGCATCTCGAGGACCATCTCCTGGTTGGGCGCCAGTTTCAGCTCGGCGTAGGCCTGACAGCCCGGAGGGTAGGGGGGGAGGTTCTGGTCGGGGGCGACGGAGCCCTGGCCGATATTGACCACGTCTCCCATTCTGTCTCCGATAACGAAAAACGTCCGCGGCGGTATGATGACGGTGGTGCTGCCGCCGACGATGTCGCGAACTCGTTTCGGGGAACCCGAGTCAATCGTGAGGGAGTAGTTGGCGATGTCAAGGGCGATGGCGTACGGATTCCACAACTCGATGTACTCCCCAAGGTCCCTGACGACGACCTCCTCACTCAACCCGACCTGCGTGCCGAGGAGGTCTGGAGGCGACGGTTCGACCTCGTTGATATAGATAGTCGGCTCAAGGCCAATCAAGCCGCCCTCTTCCGTCGGGAACCAGTCGGGGTCAATGAAATCGTAGAGGTTCACCGCGACCTGCTTGAGGGTGTCGCTGTCGTCGAAGCGAATGTCGAACTCGCGGAGAGCGTCCTCGATCTCGGAGGGGCCGCCCTTGAGCCAGCGGCCGATGTTCTCGCGAATGTACCACTCAATCTCCACTCCCCTGCCCCCCCTTCTCCCGACATCGAGGTTCGAGAAGCGGTTCAGGTCCAGCGAGGAAACGGTGATGAAGGGGAGAAGGGAGCGGTAGAGCCTGTCCAGCGGGTTCTGCGGGTAGGGCGGCTTCAGATCGCGCAGCGCCGCGCCGGGCCAAAGGTTTTTCCTCATCCGGACGTGGGAAACGGTCAGATATGGCGTATCGTCCCACATGACGCCGGTCCCGCCGGTCCTCGGATTCTCGATTCTCAGGAGCCTGCCGGGGGGCTGAATCTCCAACGGCTCGTACGGGGCGAACTCACCCGGCTCATCTTTTTCTTCGCCGCCTTCGTCAATCAGACGGTCTCCATCATCGTCTATGGCGTTCTCGTCCTGGGGGAGGAGGTTTACCTGTCCTCTGCCGCTTCGCGGGAGGACGTTATCGTCCCGGTCGTACTCTCCGGGGGCGAGTGGCTCAGAGCGTGCTCTCGCGCCGTACCGGTAGGCGACGATGTCGAGGGCGGTTCGGTAGTCCGCGTTGTAGGGGTAATCCTGGACGTCGTCGAGGGTGTTCTCGAAAAGGAGTCCGAAAGCCGATAGGATGTCGCCGAGGTCAATTTCCGACGTGGTGTAGCCCATTCCCTGCCGATGGACCCATTGGCCGCCGGAGCTGAGGGGGTCGGGATTTCCGGCGGTATTGATATTGACCTTGGCGTTTTCATCCTCGACGCAGACGGCGAACCGTCCGATGACTCTCTTTTCCCCGGTAACCGGGTCTTGCGCAACAACCTCTATCCAGCGAGAATCGAGCTCGGGTGTGTCCTTCCACGGGTCCTTCATGCCAGTAAGGTCAAGCCTGCCGCGCTCGTCAACGCGATAGAGGAATTCGTCGTAATCGGAGAGGTCAGCCGCCTCATCCTCGTCGGGGTCGTCCTCGTCGGGGGCGAAGCCATTCTTTCCCTCGTAGTAGATCGCCCACCGCTCAAACAGGTCGTCGGAGGCGGGACGGTTCCCTCCGGAATGCCGCTGATCCTGCCGGTCGCCCGCGGCGTCCTTTCGCAGTAAGGCGGCAGCGGTGTCCAACCCGCCGAGAGCAATTTCCTCCGCCTTGGCGGCATAATAGAAGTTCTCTGCGGCTTCATTCTCCGTCAACTGGCTCGAGGAGAAGGAGAGGGCCAGAAGTGTCAGGAGGAGGAGAATCCCCAACGTCAGTAGCAGGGCGATCCCTCGTGAGCTCGCCTTCTTCACGGCACTTATCATGGATGCAGGCACGCCCGGGCGGGCCTGCGGTACGATTCTGTAACTGGTGCGCTTCATTGAACTGCCTCCGCGTACCGAGTGCTTGCATTGTCGAGATAGACGATTTTCGAGACGCGAATCGGCTTGATGACGTCGTTCTCATCCGCAACCGCGATGGTGATTTTGACTGCCACGGGCAGCCGGTTGTCGTCGTCCTTCGCTGCGGTCATGCCGCCATGCTGGGAGGGGAGAGAGTCCCAGACGAGGTATTCCTTGAGACGGGGTGTGGTACCGCCCTGCGTGTCGTAGTCGTAGTACCTGATGTCCAATTCCCGCACGCCGGAGGCAACAAAATGCCATGTCTTCTCCAAGGGATCCGTGCTGAAAGACTGGTCGCCGAAGTCGAAAGCCCTCCAGACCGGATCTTCCGTCTCGCCCGTGCGATAGGATCGCTGGAGGACATCCCGATACTCCTTCTCGTCCGGCTGACCCTGCCGGATGACCAGCCTTTCCTTGATCCAGTAGCCGAACATGCAAAGCTCCTGGCGGCCGGAATTCGTCACGGGGGCGACGAAGTAAAGCTGGTCGCTGAATTTCTGGTACCCCGTTCGCCAGTTTTCGAGCTTGGTGGAGTCCATACCGATGAAGTCCGCTCTCTTGGGGAGTCCCCTGGTTGGCGGGTCAACCTGCGGTCCCGCCGCGGCGGTGATGATGACAGCCCCTTTGATTTCCCTGGCCATCATCTCGAGAATCTGGCGGGCTTTGATGTAGGCTTCCGTGCGGGCGCTGGAGAGGCGCCAGGTCTCCGTCCCCTGCTGGAAGATGGTGAACAGAGAGACGATAATCATGGAAAGGATGGCCATGACCGCCAGCATTTCGGTCAGGGTGAATGCCCGGCGGGCGCCGAGCCTGCGGGTTATCCCGTTGGCCGTGCTACGATTTCTGTATCGCCTCGCGTTCATGTCGGAGTTCCTCATCTTGTCTCCGGGAACTTGATGAAAGTAACCAGAGTAACTCTATTGCGTAGCCCCGCTTTCGGTTCATTGGCTGGCCAGGAAACCGTCAGGGTAACCTTTTGCAACCCGACGTCCTTGAGGTCATCCAGTTTTTCCTCGGTTGGCGGCTCGTCGAACTTCACCTGGTACTGGTAAAGGGTATGCTCGCCGCCTGCTGTTTGGACCTTGGGAATAAAGGGCTGCTGGTCGTCCACCAACCCGATAATATTCGGGATTTTCGCGTCGAAGTCCTTGAAGTTGTCTGTCCCGGAGGTTTGAAAACGCGCTTTCGCGTCGTTCAGCGTGAGGTCGCCGCGATTCGCTGCGGAGCGAATTTGGTCGAGGACCGATTGTCCGAGGATGGTGGCATTTGTGAGGTCGCCAGCTCGTTTGCTGGCGTCTATCCCTACGGGGAATAGAGAGAGAATCCCCACCAGCCCCAGTCCGATGATTGCCAGGGCGGCGATAACCTCGATGAGGGTGAACGCCCTGCGAGCTTGAAGCATACGAATGTGTCCCATCATTGTGCCACCTCAATCATTGCGAAGCCAGTACAGGCTTCGACCTCGCGGTTCCCGTGATGGGATTCACCGCAATTTCCATCGTTTTTTCTTTTCCCTTCGTTCCGGACACGGTGTGAAGGAGTTGGAAGTATGGGATACCGGACCCCGGGCGTGCGAAGGCGCCGCCTGTGGGTTTGAAGACAATCTCCTGCGGAGGAAGGTCGTCCGGGTCGAAGATGACGAACCTCGGAAGGAGCTTCCATCTGCCGACAGTAATCTTCTCGTCCTCCTTCGGATTGTTGTAGTCTTTGGCCTTCCGCTCCACGAAGTAGATTCGATAGGAGTCCTCTGTTACGCCATCCGCAAGCTGGGAGGCAGTGAGGTTCGTCTCGTCGGTGATGAATTCGACCCGATACATGTACCGGTTGGCGATGGCGAGCTGCCGGGCGAGGGCGAAGGTGTCGGTCAGGGCGGTGGCGGCGTTGCGAAGAGCCGTGCCCTTGATGATGGCGTTGAACGACGGAATCCCAATCGCCGCAAGCAACCCGGCGATCAGGAGCACCGCCAGAAGCTCCAGCAGCGTTACACCGTCAGGTCGTTTTGTTGGGCGAATTGCCTTCATGGCTCAATCCCAGTTGTTGATGTCGTCGGCTTTCCGTCCCTTGTACATCCCATGCGATTTGCCTTCCTCGCTCTCCTCGTTCGGTCCCGTGGACCAGATGTCGAAAGAATCGGGGTTGTGCAGATGGGGATCGAAGTTCGTAAGAGCCTTTATCCGAATAAAAAGGGGGTGACCCCATGCATCAACGAGCTCACCCTTCTCGCTTAGCTCCTTGTGCCTGGGCTCCAGATAAGGGCCGTTCCAGTTGGCTTCGTCTCGGGTGTCCTTGTCGACTTCAAAGGTGCCGTCCGGCTTGAGCTTCTTGCCGGTGAGGATCTCGACGAGCCTCGCCCTTTTCGTTTGTGTATCCAGTTGGCCGTTCGAAGCGTCGAGCTCAGTGAGAAGGCCGGTGAAGCTCCCCGCGTCTCGCTCGTAATTCTTCAGGGCAAGTTCGAGACTGTTAATCGCTGCCCGGGTCTTGGTGATTTTGGCTCGTTCAATGGCGCCGCTGACTGCAGCGAAAATGAAGCCGGCGAGGATGCCGATGATGGCGATCACCGCCAGGAGCTCAATGAGCGTGAAGGCTTTTTTCCTCGAAGCCATGGTTGCGTCCTCCTTCAATGCGTCCACGAACGGGAAGGGAACTGCGTTACGGAGCCGCTTGTTGCGTCGCCACGTAGAAGTTCTCACGACCCACCTCCGTATCATCTAAGGTTCCCGTCGTCGTCCCCACCAATTGAATTGTACCACAATTCTGCCAACTTGCAAAGGGCTGAGTTAGGTCCGACGTGCACAGGACGTCATAAGTCACGCCATCAACGCCGTTTGCAAGTGTAACACGAAAGACGTTGGCTCCGAGAGACGCGACGGACAGCGTCGCGGGCTGCTCCGGAGTCCCCGCCGGGCCGAAAACCAGGCCCAGAGGCACAGGAACGGCGCCGGCGCTCTCCCCGAAGACCCCTTGATAGCTGCCCGGACTGGGGCTGAGGGGCCCGCGGAACTTCCTGACGGAGGAGTCTTCGGCATCCGTGACGTAGAGGTCGCCATCGGGTCCGAAGGTGCAATAATGGGGCTGGTTGAGATTGCCGGAGGCGCCGGTCTGCCCGAAGACGCCTTCGGAGGCGCCGGTCGTTCCGTCATAGCGCCAGACGCCAAAATGCTCCGCGCTATCGTCCACGACGTAGAGGTCGCCATCCGGTCCGAATGCGAGTCCCCAGGGACTACTCAGGTTGCCGGTCTGACCAAAGAGCTCCCAGCCGGTCTCCGTGGAGCGGAGGACCCCGACGGTTTCGTCGCCGGCGAATTCCCACTGCGTGGCAAAAAGTACGCCGCTGTCGTTGCAGGCGAGGTCCTCGAGGGTGAGGGCAACGGGGTTGTCGGGGTCGTCCGGATGATGCTGAACGTAAGCGCCGTTCTCATCGAATTCGACGACGTCGGAAACGTCCAGAAGGGGCACGTCGGCGACGAAGAAGTGCCCGTCCGGTTTACGAGCAATGCCTCTCGGGGCGGTGAGGTGAGCGTTGGTTTCGCCGAAGGGGAGCGCGTCCCATAGCCCCGTGTTGGGGTCAAAGCGGCGGACGTTCGCAGCATCCTCATCGGTGACAAGGATGGATTCGTCCAGGGCGACAATGGCGTCCGCAGGCAGCGGGACGCCGCCGAAATCGTCGAGCTTCGCTCCCGTCGCGGCATCGAACTTGACGAGCTTCGCGTTGGCGCACACGTACAGCGCGAAATCGTCCTGAATAGGACGAGGAAGTTCCGCGGCGGTCGCCGCGCCAAAAAGGAGTCCCCCCAGAAGGAAAGCAACAACGAGGTTTGCAATGAGTCTCATGACATCTCCCGATGAACGTTTCGGCTGACTCCGGGGAGAGGGAAGTTGTCGAGCAAACGGTCTCATCGGCTCAGTCCAGCCTCTCCCAGTTTGTGATATTGTCTTTATTCAGCACTTCTGTGGCTTTCTGATCGCTGTACCCTTCGCCCCTGGCAAATTCCCTAACGCGGTTCTCCATTTCCGATTCGTCGCTGGAATCACTCTTCCCGTCCAAATCGAGGTCGCCGACAGGGTAATCCAGTTCACCCCGCTGTGTGCCGCGGCGGCGGTAGTAACCCAGCTTGTCGGGTCCGAAGGAATAAAGACTAAAGCTGCCAGGATTCTTGTCCGCGTGAGGTTCGACGTTTCCTTCGCGTCCCTGCCTGTCGGCGCAGACGTAGAGGAAAGGCGTTCCCCAACCATCCACGATTTCGGGCAAGAGATCGCCGTCGGTGTCCCTCAGTTCGTTATTCTTGAACTTCACATAAGCCTCCTTGCGAGGAAGGCGAGCGAGAAGAAGCATGTTGGCGTCGCGGGACCCCGGCTGATTCATCGCGTCGTACATCTCCTGAAGGAAAAAGAACAAAATCTCGGAGGGCTTGTCGTAGTCGTTCAGGGATGGTCTGGAGCGGCGGTTGCCGAGGGGGTCCACGTAGCGGCGGGGCCAGTTGATCTTGGCGAGAACGCTCTGGAGGCTCTGCCCGTTGGCAGTCCGGACGGAATCGGGGATGTACCCGTCGAGGTCCTTGTGGTAAAGGCCGATAGCCAGTTCGAGCTTGTGGAACGTCCCCCTGGTTTTACCGAGGCGGGCGCGCTTCATGGCGTATCGGCCAACCCCAATGACCACCGTGGCGAGAATCGCGATGATAGCCATGACCGCGATGACTTCGGTCAGAGTATAGGCGCGAGCAGTCCGAGGTCGGCGACTTGGTCCCGAAATCCGATGCACAGCAGTCATCTCCGATGCGTTTCTCACGGGCATCAGGTTCTCCTTTTTGCGCAAACGCAAGCGGCAACAGGGGACACTATCCCTTGGACCCAAGCCACCGATGAATCGCCTGTTGAGCCGGCTGTCCGGGGTGCGGCCGAACAATCGGCCGTGCCCTCCGGAAACAGACTCGACCTCCTCCTCTTGCTCAGGCGCCGCCTTCGCTGCCCGTAGTATTGACACTGCTGATCAGTTTAATCAAGGGCAAGAAGAGGGAGATAACTATGAATCCAACCATTACTGCCAGGAAGACGATAAGGACCGGCTCGATGACGGAGGTGATGCCCGCGACAGCGGTGTCCACGTCCTCGTCGTAGTTGTCCGCGATTTTCATCAACATGTCGGGGAGTTTTCCGGTTTCCTCACCGACCTCGATCATGCTGATGACCATTGGGGTGAAGACCTTGGTGTCCTTGAGGGGAGCGGCGATGGACTCACCCTCGCGGATGCTGTCATGAACATTGCCGATCGCCTGGGAGATAACTTCGTTGCCGGAGGTTTCCCGGACGATGTTGAGGGCCTGGAGAATGGGGACACCGCTGGTGATGAGCGTCCCGAGGGTACGCGAGAAGCGCGCGATGGCGATCTTGCGAATGAGGGTGCCAAAAAGGGGGAAGTTCAACTTTGCCGTGTCAAGGCCGAAGCGCCCCTTGTTGGTTTTGGCGACGGCCTTGAAGGCGAAGAACAAACCGACCGGAAGCAGGATCAAGACACCCACGTACGGCGGATGCGTGTAGTACAGGTTACTTTTGATCCAGTGGCTGATGCCGATTAGGATAGCCGTGGGCGTCGGCAGAGTCGTGTCGAACCCGTCGAAAATCTCCTTGAACTTCGGGACGACGTAGGTCATCAAAAAACCGAGAACGCCGCCAGCGACGGTGATGACCGCGGTGGGATAAATCAGCGCGGACTTGACCTTGGACTTGAGTTTCTCGCTCTTTTCAAGGAACTCTGCCATTCGGTTGAGGACTACTTCGAGAACACCGCCTGCCTCACCCGCCCGGACCATGTTCACGTAGAGTTTGTTGAATATCTTGGGCTGGTTTCCGAGGGATTCGGAGAAGGTGCTGCCTCCCTCGACGGAGCTGCCCATGGCGAGGAGGGCGTCTTTGAGGGGACCGGGCTTTTGCTGGGTTTCAAGAACCCGAAGAGCCTTCAGAAGGGGAAGTCCGGCATCAATCAGAGTCGCCAACTGGCGCGTGAAAAGGGCGAGGATCTTGCTCTTAACGGTTCTCCTGGAAAGAAACCTGATTTGAAAAGAAAAGCCGCCTTCTTTTTCGCCCTCAGCGCCTTGGCCTTTCTTCTTTTTTTGTGCGGCGACGCTGGTCGGGAAATACCCCATCTCGCGAATCTGGTTGATGGCGGCGATGGTATTCTCGGCATTGATGGTTCCGCTGACCTCAACGCCCTTTTCGTTCATGGCGACATACGCGAACTTCGGCATAGCTCCCTCCTGAGCAGCACAATCGGCTCAACTCCTTCCGCGGCCCGCGGGCTTTTCAGGCTGACGCGGGCCTGGGCTCTTTGCTCGCACCGTTGGCGACCGGACAAGGAGCAAAATCAACACACACGCTTCAAGTTAGCACGCCCCGTGCCAGCACGCAACAGAATTTTGCCGACCGCGGACTTCCGCTTCGGGGAGCCTCGGGCGCTCCCGGCCTGAGCGGCGCCGGCACGCGCGCACAACCCTACCTTCTAAACGCACCCCTGAGAACCTAATAGAAGAACGGCTGTCACAGCCGCGAGGGCTGTTCGCTCGGCGACCGCGGCTCAACCGCAAACCGAGCAGAACACAGTGACCTGATGAATTACTTCGGTTAAGAAAAAGACCGATGACCGGCTGACCTGGTCCGACGCACCTTTCCCGCTTTTGTCATCATCGGAAACATACCATCGAACGGCGAACGTGTCAATATGGAAAAACGAGGAGATTCCCCACGAAGTTCCATCTTTGTTGTCCGCACAAGGCGAACGGGCCCTCGACGTCTCTTTACCGTGGTTGCGAAAGGCGACTGTGGCAGCTCTCCAAGTTGGGTCTCCCGCCATCGGCGGCCATAGAATATCGGGAATCTCCGCGCCAGATGCGGAGCTTTCTCGAAGGGGTCGGCATCGTGATTCGTCACTCGACCCCCACACGGTATATCCTGGTGGTGAAAGACAATCCGGCCGGGTCGTTCTGCTCGAGGACCCTTCCGGTGCCGTCGCGGGTGGGGCCGAGAGGAAACCACGCCGTCCCCGGCTCGTCCTGATAGTAAAGCTGGTACTGCTTGTCCGGGACGCTTGTCCAGGAGACGGATACCCACCGGTCATCCCCCGTCCCCAGAAACGCGATGCCCGTGATCCGGAAGAGAGACGCTTTGTCCAGAGGGTCGGTCCCGGCGAGGACCTCGTCCTTATCGTTCCGCCCGTCGCCGTCGGTATCGGCCATACGCGGGTGAGTCCCGTACGCAAACTCCTGACTGTTGGCAAGCCCGTCCCCGTCAGGGTCGCCCTCGGACCCGTTGTCGCCTGCCCCGTCATACGGATTGAGGGTATTCCTTTCCTCCCACCAATTGGGCAAACCATCGGCGTCGCTGTCCAGGCGCACCTTCAGGGGAAAATAACCGCCGGTGTTGTTCTCCTCGCTTGCTTCGACGACCCTCTCATCCGCGTCGGCGAGCGCGTTGACGTGGAAATCCCGTTCCGCCCCCACGACCGGCAACTGTACAGTGACATGTGCGGTGTACTCCTCGTTTCGGTCGAGCTGCGGAACGCTTCCATATCCGAGGAGGATGTCTTTCGGCCCGATAGTCGAGCCGAGCGATAAGTAGAACTCCACCCGACAGGCGCCGGTGGATCTGCCTCCCTGGTTGCGGACTGTCGCGGATAGTTCGACCTCCTCGTGCTCGAGCGCTGTCGCCGGCCCCTGCACCTCGGAGACAATCAGGTCGCCACTCTTCGGGTAAATGAACGTGATGCCTGCGATGTCCCCCTCGCCGAGCTGCCGTCTCATCTGGCCGTTCGAGATCGAGTCGTCCATAACCTGTGTGCGGTCGTCCACGTGGTCGAGGGAAAGTGTGTGCCCCGCCTCGTGGAGGGCCGTTGACTGGAGGTCGTACGCGTTGAATGGCGTGGGGGTGGCCACGGACCAGCGAAGATTTGCCCCGGGCGTTCGCTCAACGACGATGTCAAATTCTTCGAGGTAGTTCCCCGGAAAGGAGTACCAATAGACGGTCATTGCAAGGGCCTCGCCGAGATCCTTGTCGGTCCAGCCGATGACGTTTCGCCCGTCGGTACGGCTTGTATCGGGCGTGTACGTTGCCGTCTCGCCGCGATAGTAATAGGACATGTAGCTTGTTGACACGTCTTCCCATGTCTGAAACGCCGCCCTCACCGCGTTCACGTAACTTATCAGGTCCACGCCGGTCGGCGGTGTCAGCCCGATGTACACGTAATACGGCACGGGGAGGTCTGAGTCTCGCCATTTGAATCCAGAGTAATCAAACTCCGCGAGAACAACCTCCGCCGACAGCGGAATCGCCCCCGCCGCGGGGCTATCCTGGTTTTGCTCTGTCCCACCCTGGGGGGACACCTTCCCCTGAAACTCGGCGATGAGCGAACAAAACTCATCCAGCGCGAACGTATCCGGTTTGCTGAAGGCGGGCTTTTCGGCGAATCCTGCCCGGGGGCGAAGGTATCGCTGGCATTTTCCGTAAAAATCCACCACCCGTTTCCGGCCCGTTGCGTCATCGGCAATAATCTCGAACTTCCCCTGATTCCACCCAGCCACCGGGCAGAACAACGTTGGGTCGCTGCGGAGGAAAACTACCACTCCCTCGCCCGGGGTGAACGCCGGTATCCCTGGGACCACCTGGTGCAGGTTCGTCCCGGAGGAGTAGCCTCCCGGCAGGTCAAACGCAATTTCCTCGCCATCTGGGGCGCCGCGCAACGTCCTTTGAACTGACAAGGTCACGCGAGTGGAAGGTCTGGCGTTCTCGGCGCCCGCCTCGGGGTCCACGGAGCGCACTTTCCCCTGAACGATCGTCTCAGAGATGTTCGTCAGTTCCTCAAGCTCGAGAAACCGCAGGATGGACGCTTCTCCGCGAGGAGCCGCGGCAACCATGCCCATCAGGGCAAAAACGAAAAGGGTTCGCTTCACTTTTCCACGTGCTTGGGGGAGCAATCCCGGGCGGCTTTCGCGTCCAGCCATAGAACCTCATCTGTCTGCTGCGTCTTTTTCCACTCCCATAACGCCTTTTCTCGCCCGGTTTACTCCCTTTGATTAGACGTGGCGACCCCGCCTATCGGCCCGACGGGATCGCCCGGAACAGTTCGCGGAAGCACGCCGCACTTTGCCGGGCCTGGTCCGCTTGTGCCTCCTCCCCCTTTTCAAGGCTCTCGTACGCCTCGATGAACCGTTTGAAACCGCACCATGTTGTCTGCACCACTCCCAGTGCGCGGGCGGCAACCTCGCGGTCTCCATCCGCGCGAATGTCCCGGATGTGCTTCAACTGCGCCAGAGCGACGGAAGAATCCCTCCAGGGGCAAGCCACTACCGGGAGTCCCTTTTCCGCGAAAAACCGGGGTGTCTCGTAGGCTTTGGCGTAATGCCAGTCGCAGATGACAATGTCTTTTGGCGCCTGTTCGATTGCAGGATGTGTGCCATTCTCACTCGCTTCCCATTTGCCGATCCCTGTCGTCTTTCCGTCCAGAAAGCGGTCGCCCCACATCCACATCCGACAGCCAATCGCCTTCAGGTGTTCATGAAGAACCTTCACCTCGCCGGCAAAGAGCTCCGCTGGGCTTTTGCCCCCGCATCGCGGACAGTCCGGGTCCCCGAGGATAAACACCTCGTCCATTCCCACATGAAACGACTTTGCCTGGCAAGCCGTTGCCAGCTCGTCCACGAGGTCGAAGAGAACCTTGTGAACCTCTGGATGGAGAGGGCAGTAGCTGCGACAGTAAATCCCCTCATTGTTCGGGTATTTCCCGGGCGTCTCGTCAAATTCGGGATGTTTTGACAACAGCGCCGCCGTGCGGCGACCCCAGGACTGATGGCCCAGGCAGTTGATCTGCGGAATCAGTTCCACGCCCGCCTCTCGGCACGCCTTCGCAATCTCCTGGACTTCTTCTTTTCCGAGCGCGGACGGATTTGCGAATTCCGGCCGGGAGGTGTAGTTGTACTGGTAGTTGAATTCGAGGATGAGCGTGTTCACCCCCTCCTTCGGGAGCGTTTCGCGGATGAACTTGAGGCACTGCGGTAAATCCTGCTTTGAGGGAGCGGAGCAATGCAGCCCTCGGACGGGCAGCTTCTCGCCGCCTTCCTCGCCGGTCGTTCCGGCAAGAACGGAAAGCGTTGCCAGGGTTGACAGAATCTGAGCGATAGGTCTCACCATTTTCTTTCTCCTCTATCCATCCAGTGCGATGGCCCACCGGGGGGCCGTTTTCCTGTCTCTCGATAAAGGTAGCACGGAACGTCCACTTCGGCAAACGCTCTCCAAAGGCAACCGCTCATCCGCGGGCCCTGCGCCTGGGCCCTCTCTCCCTGTCAGCGGCTTCTCTTTTCCCCGACCGCAAATGCACTGCGAGGCTCTCGTGAGCGGCGCCCAAGTGCGCGACATATCGAAGGCTTGACATTCGTTGGGAAAACCCGCAATATGCAGCGTTTTTGGTACCGGGGTTCGCTGTTGAGGCGGCGAGTTTGTTGAGTCGCAACATTCACCTAAACAGAGGGGAGGACTATGCCTGGAATTACGATCATCGAAAAGGAGTATCTGGACAAAGCGTATGCATGCTGGCTGGGCAAATGCATTGGAGGGACGCTCGGGCGACCGTTCGAGGGAAAAAGGGGGCCGCACCGCCTCACCTTCTATCGCCCGATTCCGTACAGGGCCTCCGAAAATGATGAGCTGGACATTCAGCTCGTCTGGATGCACGCCCTCCGCGAGCGCGGCATCCACGTGACCTCTCGCGACCTGGCGATGGAGTGGCGCGACCACGTCATTTACTGGTTCGACGAGTTCCGGTTCGCGAAGTCGAATTTTGAGAGGGGGGTTATGCCGCCCATGAGCGGGTGGTATAATAACTGGTTTCGCGAGGGCTGCCGGGGAGCGATCCGTTCAGAAATCTGGGCTTTGATTGCCCCCGGTTCCCCGCAAACCGCAGCGGAATACGCCTATCGGGACGCGGTTCTCGACCACACTGGCGAAGGCATTTACGCGGCGATGTTCCTGGCGGCGATTCAGAGCGCGGCGTTTGTGACATCGGACGTCAAGAAACTCCTGCCAATCGGTCTTTCGGTGATTCCCGAGGGCTGCCGCGTGAGACAAGCCGTGCAGGATGTCATCGCCTTGCACACCAAGAAGATGCCGCTCCTCGATGCTCGCCGTGAACTTCTCGTGAAACACGGCTCCGACAACTTCAGCGACGCCCCCCAGAACATGGGGATCATCGTTCTCGGCTGGCTGTACGGCGAAGGCGATTTCGAGAGAGGTATCCTGGCGACGATGAATTGCGGGCTGGATTCCGCGAGCAATTCCGGAGCCGCAGCCTCCATCCTAGGCATCGCCGGAGGGCGCGACACTGTCCCGGTGAACTGGCAAGCCCCTATCAAGGGGAAAATCACGCCCGGGCGAGGAATCGTCGGGTTCGACCCGCCGAGCGATATCGAGGTCCTGGCACAGCGATGTCTCCAACTCGCCAAGGTCGTCGCCGACAGCCGTGACACCGGCGTGACCATAACCACGACCAAGCCCAAGGGACCGCGAAAGGCCGCCGCTGCGGCAAGCGTCGCTGAGGGTCTCTCCCCGATTGAGGTGACAGACGACAGCCGCCTCACGGAGGAGCGTCCCCTCGGCGCCGTTACGCTCAGAATCCGGTACAGCACCGGACCCACGATCAGCTATGAACGCCCCACGGAGATTGACTTGACCATTGCCAATACTTCGGAAAAGGCCGTCGAGGGACACATAGACTTCACTGTCCCCTGGGGCTGGCAGGTGGAACCGGCGGAGGGGATTGACTTCTCCATTCGAAAGAAGGGCAATCCCTGCTCGGCAAAGTTGGTCCTCCGGGTGGAAGAAGCGAACGTTCAGGTTCTGCCGGTCAACCCCGTTTCGGCGCACGTGACCATCAAAGGGCAACAGCCTACCGCGGTGGATTTCCCGCTTTTTGGCGAGCGCCGCTGGCTTCTCGCAGGGCCCTACGGCAAGAAGGGAGACCGCGCGTACGATCGAGTTTACCTCCCCGAAAAAGCCATCGCGGAAAGGAAGCCGAGCGGAAAGGTATCCTTCAAAAAGGCCTCGTTCCCTGAGTTTTCCATGGACATCAATCCCTTGTTCGGGCAGAAGAAAGAGGGCGTCCTTTACGCGTTTGGATGGTTTTACAGCTCGCGCAAGAGAGACCTTCGCCTGTTCGTGAGCTGCAACGACGGCATCAAAGCGTGGCTCAACGACCGGATTGTCCTGGCAAGACACCACCACGCGTCCATCCGTCCGCCGGACTACCGCTCGGACATCCAGGTGCTACGCGGGTGGAACCGCCTTCTGCTCAAGATCGCACGCTGCGGCAAGCCCGTGGACCTGCACCTGTACTTCGGCGACAGGAAAAACCACGTCTTCGACGGACTGATTGACACATACTTCCCGGCGGAAGTGCTGGCCTTCGCCGGGTAAAGGCGCGACAGGTGGCCGGAGACTGACGGACTTCGGTGCTGGATATGGCGAGCAACGGAGAAGGTGTCGTTGTGCGCTGCCACGCAAGCATGCCTCCCTTATTCCAGAGCGCAACAACACGTTCCGTCAAGGGGCCAGCCTTCCCCAACGCTCGGAGATGATGAGGCGAGACCGCTGAGACGATGGCGCCTCTCGAGGAAAGGTCCCTGCGTTTTTTTGCTTCACGGGGTTGACAGAATCTGCGGCCTGTGCTTATATCACCCCAGATGACCTGGCGGGGTGGTGTGCGACTTCGTCTTGACTGTGGCGTAAGTCGCATAGCTGGAAGGAACTGCATGATGTCGTTATCGCCTTCCCAGACTGCCGTGTCTTCTCGATCCCACCGTCGCGGTTCCTTAGATTTCCACACACAGCTTCCCGGTCGGTTTCTTTTAGAGCACAGAATCAATTCCATGTTGTCCCGTACAGGCCACGGACTGTCGTCACAACTACCTTAGGAAAGGAGGGCAGTATGAAAAGAGCACTTCTCTTCACACTTGGGTGTCTGCTGTTGCCGGGTTTTGCCTTCCCGACCAGCGCCGTCCGCATGACGCTGGAAAGGGCCGCGGAGCTGAGCGGGGAGTGGCAGGGAATCCCCGCGGAGACCCTCCCCGTTGTCGAAGGCGGCTTTGTGGATTCCTTTGACTCCCAGAGCGCGTTTTACAGGATGAAGGTGGAATCGCTCGACGATCCCGGGCCGCCAACGACCATGTCCTTGGACAAGGTTCCTGTGATTGCTCGCGCGCTTGCTGAGGAATGCCTGAATGACAATCGTGATATGGATGGCGACAATTCGTGGGAGGACGCCGTGCTGGCTTCCATTGCGTACCTGGTCTATAACCCAGCCATCGAGGGAATCGCCTACATCGAATTCAAAGTGATCGAGGGGCCGCCCCCGCCGCCGGAAAACCCTCTGGCGCTTCCGCCTCCGCCCCCCGAGGACCGTGGATACATTCTGATCTCGGTCACGAGGAATGACATTCCAATTGTTGACTTCTCTACGGAGGGTTTGACGCGCACAGAACGTCTCCGCGCGAGGGCCGGTTCAGTCCTCGTTCGGATATTCAGGTACGACGCTTTTCTCTGGGTCGCGGAGAACGCTCAGGGTGAGAGAGTCGCCCAGATCGGTCCCAATCCCGTGCGGTGGCCCGACACCATACTCGACCACGCCGGCAAGTCATTCCATACCCATGTGGACGAGCAAGGAGAACAGCTCCCCACGAATGTCCCCGCTCTTACGCCGGAACCGTATGAAAGCTATCAGTCCTTCAAACAACACTACGTGCAGTCGGAGTTCATTCGGATGGCGCGGCAGCATCGGGCGGAGAAAGCCCGGATACAGTGGGGCCTCCACGACGGGATCGATCCCGACAGCATCGTTGTCCAACTCGGAGTCCAGACGACCGTCCTGCAAGATAAAGAGGCGAAGACTGTCATCGCTGGCGACCCGAATCTGGCCACGATAGAGATTCTCGCTCTCGGGCTTTCGATAACCGGAAAGAAGATCGGAGGAACGATTCTCCACGTCGTCTTCGCGGACAACAGCCAGCAGGGGTATGCTCTCATCGTGAATGAAGGTGGAATCCTCTCTTCCGCTCCAACGAGCAGCGGTATCGTGACGACAGCCTGGGAGACTTTTTGGGCGGGCAGCAAAAGCGACCAAAGGTATTATGAGCAATTTACCCACGGTGACTGTGCGGTCGGTTGCGGCCCCTGCGCGTGGGCCATGCTCTATGGTTGGTTTGACTACAAGGAACTCGCAGATGCCATAGACGGCACAGCTCCAAGCTATAACAACCAGAGGGTCAAGAGCTGTATGGGGGCGGTCAACGAGTATGTGGAGACGTATTGCGTTGGGGATGATGGCGCCACAAATCCGTGGGACATGTACAAAGGGTATAAGTGGGCCAAGGAGGACCGGAGCCTCCATTACAGCATAGATTACGAGTGGACCGTTCCGCCTTTCACAGCGGACAGGTGCTACGAGATTGCGAGGGACACGATCAAGAACAAGGGAATACCCGCGATCATCGGGTTAAATCTGACCACATGGACCTGGCACTACCCCCTCGCGTACGTGTACCGATACCGGTACAAGAAGCAGGACGGCGTGGTCATCGAGACGGAGCGCCAGTTCAAGTGTAATATGGGGTGGGGCACAACCCATTGCGAGTGGCACAGTGCTTATGACGTCTGGTTCGGAGCAGAGTTCGAGTGCTGGGACTGACGCGACAACGCGGGGCTCCCTGCCTCCTCGCCGCTGAATCGGCCTCGATCGCGTCTCTCTTGCGGGCTTAAGAACGGTACTCCGCATGGAAGCGGCATTTCGCTGGGCCGCTGCGCGAGTTTACTGGAGCTGATTTCGCGCTCGTTCAAGGGCCTCTGCGACGGGAGGCATATCGCGCAACGCGGAATCACGGGGTCACGCGACCCGGATGACAACCGTTCTTGCGATGAGGTCGTGAACCGCTCTCCTCTGCTTGTTCAACAACGCGACGGTCACTTCGGCAAGGAGCCAAGACCAGAAGATGGAGCCGAAGGTCCATTTAAGCGCGACGTAAAGCGGGGGGGCCGGTCGCGGGGGCCATCTGCCTTCTGGGGAGAGGTCCAATAGCTCGACGAGCGTGCCGAATGCGAAAAGCAAGACGGTTATGGCGACGTACACGCTATCCCGGACAAACGCCTGCCACAATGTGAGGCGTGCCCCCGAATAATGGTCAATGACTCGGATGTCGCAAAACAGCTTCCCCAGCGTGCCGCCATATCGCCAGTGCATCAGGACGCTGTGAAGCCAGAAGGTCATGAAATAGACCTCTGGCCACAGAGCGCCCGTCCACGCGCTCGGCTCCGAGTGTTGCAGAGCCGTTGTTACGAAGGACAGCGGCCAGAATACCAGGCCGTCCACGATGCCCGCCACGAATCGGGGGCGGATGGTGTTGAAGGGGTAAGGTGCTTTGAGGTGCCGCATTGCGGTCACCCTCCAAATATGCCACTGCATCGCGCTGGGAACCGAGAACCTCCCTCATCGAATCTGTCCGAGCGAACTACTGGCTTCGGAGGCGGTTGACGACGGTGGGCATGACGTCCAGGCCCATCATCTCGCCCAGCTCTCCCTTCACGCAGGCTTTCTCCGAGAATTTTTTCACGCCATCGGGCTGAATGTGTCCTCCGCTGACCAGAATCGGCACGGGGTCATCCGAATGGACTTTCATCAAACACGGGGTCGAATGGTCCGCCGTCACGATGAACACCGTTTGCGCTATGTCCACCTTGCCCAACAGAGGGACGATGAAGAATCGGTCAATCTTCTCGATGATCTCCTTTTTCAATTCGTAGTCGCCGTCGTGGCCGGGGACATCGGGCCCCTTGATGTGAACGTAAATCCCGTCGAACCTCGGCAGGTTGTCAAGGACCGCCTGGACGACCGTGCCGTACCTCTGCTCGAGGCTCTCCTGCGAGACGGGGACCTCAATCGGGTGCATTCCCGTGAGGAGCGCAATTCCCCTCTCGACGGGCATCTCTACGATGCACCCGAAGCTCATTCCGTATCGCTCGTTCATGGACGCGAACTTCGGCAGACCATTCCCGGCGTCCCGGTTCAGGATGATGTTTGCGGCAAGCTTGCCTTCCTTGACTCGTTTCTTGTTGACGGGCGACGC
>JAUYEE010000117.1 GCA_030691545.1 bacterium
TCGCATCAATCGCCTGGCAGGAGATACACGCGAGGGACAGAGGTTCATCAAGCGGGTCATCGCCGAGATGGGCGGCAAGAACGCCCTCATCGTCGCGGAGGATGCGGACCTCGACGCCGCAGCACAGGGAACGGCCGTCTCGGCGTATGGCTATCAGGGGCAGAAGTGCTCGGCTTGTTCGCGGGCGATTGTTCTGGAGGGCGTCTATAAGAAATTCCTCGAGAGTCTTGCAGACAAGACCTCGAAGATTACCATCGGGCTGGCGGAGGACCCGGACGCGTTTTTCGGGCCCCTCATCAACGAGGAGGCCCGAAAGAAAGTGCTGCGGTACATCGAGACCGGCAAAAATGAAGGACGGCTGATCCTCCAGCGGGATGTTTCTGTTCTCGAAAAGGAGGGCTACTTCGTCGGGCCGACCATCTTTGCGGATGTTCCGCCGAAAGCCACCATTGCCCAGGAGGAGATTTTTGGCCCCGTCTTGAGCGTCATCCGGGCAAAGGATATTGACGACGCCATTCGCATTGCGAACGATACTGATTATGCTTTGACCGGGGGCGGCTACTCGCGAAGTAAAGAGACCATCGAGCGCATTAAAAGAGAGTTCAAGGTCGGCAACCTCTACATCAATCGGAAAATCACCGGCTCCGTGGTCAACCGGCAGCCCTTCGGCGGATTCAAAATGTCCGGCATCGGCTCCAAGGCGGGCGGCCCCGATTACCTTCTCCAGTTCATGATTCCCCGAACGGTCACCGAAAAAATCAGCTAAGTGCAGGTCCTCATAAACACGGTGGGGAACCCCCAGAAAATCTGGCAGATGGATCAGGCCGGGTGCGCCGACCGTCTGTGCCGGGCTTCTCGAACAATGGCTTCAGCCAGGGATTCCCACGCCGTGCTCTTTGCCGTGCTCTATCGGCGGCCCCGTTGTCCAGGCAATCCTCAATAAGCCGTAGTGTGGCACGATGTCCGCGATTTCCACGCCGCCACGATAACGCCCTCCCAAACAGATGAAAAAAAGTCTTGACAGCAAAGGGCGTGTGTACTAATAATTAGTACTAAAGAATAGTGGTAACCTGACTCTGCGAGGAGGAGAGAATGGCCAGGAGAAAAAAGGAAGGACCGACAGCAGCGGAAATGGAGATTCTGAACGTGTTGTGGCGGGAGGGACGCGCGACTGTCGAAAGCGTGTGCCGCCAGCTCAAACCACCCAAGCGGGCTTACACGACGGTCCTGACGCTGCTTCGGATCATGGAGCAGAAAGGGTACGTGGAGCATGAGGTTGAGGGGAGGGCGTTTATCTATCACCCCGTCCTGGATGAAGAGAAGGCCCGGCGGAGCGTCGTTCGGCGGCTCCTGGACCGAATGTTCGAGGGATCGGCCGAGTCCCTCGTCGCGAGCCTGCTCGAGGAGGAAGAGATGTCGGAAGAAGAGCTTCACCGATTGAGGAGGATGATTGAAAAGAAGGGAAGGGAGAAGAAATGAGTGCGGCTGACGCCCAGTGGATTGTGGTGGGGTTTCTGAACCTTGCGTGTCAGATCGCTGTGGTGATGTTGCTGGCGGGCGGGGCAGAGGTGCTCGTCAAACGGTCCGGGGCCGGGCCGAAAGCGTTCGTGTGGACGATGGCTCTTGTTTCGCTCGTCGTAGTGATTGGGGCGCGATTGGCAAGCTCTCCAATAACGCGTGCCCCGGTTCGGTTCGCTGAGGCACGGCAGGAGAGTGAATCCGAGTGGAGTCACTTCGATTCTTCGGAAGAAGTCGCCGAAACGCCACGCGGCATTTTCGCAGAGCATCGTATGTCCGAGCTGCCAGAAAGCGAGGGTCAAGAAGGGGCTTTCCCAAATGCAATGGAGACGGTTTCCCCCGAGCGTGCGAGAGAATCTCATGGCAATGATCTGGTGCGGGAAGAGAGCGAAACGGAAGCGCCGCTTCCGTGGGACGCAGAACGGCAGCCTTTCTCTCCAGCAAGCAGGAGAAGGTCAGCAGATACGTCCGTGAATGTCCGTGTCAAGGAGACGACCAACTCATGGCAAGTGGCGGGTTGGGGAGTCGCCGCCCTTTGCCTTGTTTCCGCGCTCCTGCTGCTTCGAGTCTTGATCGGGACGTTGAGCCTGAAAAACCTTATTCTGCGCTGGCGGGCGCGCGATGCTTCAGCGGCTCTCAACGGGACATTGGATGAACTGAAGCGAGTGCTCGGAATGAAGCGACGGGTGCGGTTCCTGATCAGCCCGAAGAACGGTGCTCCTATTGCATTCGGTACGTTTCGCCCGACGATCATTCTGCCCTCCGGCCTGATGGAGCGTATCGGGACGGAGGGCGTCCGGCAGATGTTGGCTCACGAACTGGCTCATGTGCGTCGTTATGACTCGCTGGTTATTCTCCTTCAGCGGGTGTGTACGGCGTTATGTTTTTGGCATCCGCTGGTACACGTGGCGAATCGGCGGCTGCGAATCCTCATCGAGGATGCCTGCGACGATTGCGTTCTTCGGATCACAAGGGAGCCGCGGGGATATGCGGACTGCTTGACGAAGCTCGCGGAGCAGAAGCTCTGCCGACTCCCTGGAATTGCCGGATGGATTGGAGCGAAACGCAAACGACTGAAGCTGGAGAGGAGAATTCAGAAGATACTCGATCGCGCTCGGCCCCTCGGGCCGCTCAGCGCGGTCGCCGCAATGGCGATGGTACTCGTCGCTGCTATTGTCTCCCTCATCTCAAGTCGGATTCCGGTTTTCGGGATTGCCGGCGAGGAAGGCATCTCCGCAGGAAAAATGCGGGCCGCAGAGGCAGTGGTGTTGACACCACTGGAGGGCGAAACGCCCCTCAAACATGCCCAAAGGCTGCTAATGGAGGGCTATGCAAGCCCGGCGATTGAGGTTTTGCGAAAGGCCATCGGGGAAAGCGATGATCCAGGCACTGCAACCGGCCTACGATACGAGCTGGCTCGCGCTTATCACTTGCTTGTAAACACGCAGAACCTGGAGAAGACCTCGAGCGAGATTTGGGCGACGCTCCCCGCCGATGTGGAAAAAGTTGACGATTTCGCAGACTTTTGCATTCGATGCGGACAGGAGAGGCTCGCAACGGAAGCCATCGAGCGTCTTCAGGAGCTCGAGCCAGACAAACGGGTTTACCACGCAAGCAAGCTCTACGGAGCATTCCCAAGGCCGGCGGAACTGTGGATTCCGTTCCAACCCAAACCACTGGAGAAAAAGACGGTGGAGGTCGGTCAGCGCACGGGAGTGATATACCGTGAATGCCTTGGGAGCGGCCTCATAAAGCATGGGTTGGCAGCAGACCTCGATGGAGATGGCAATGTGGAGGTAGTCGCCGATGTCCAGGCCGTGAGCGGGCCGGTCGACTGGGTAGGTCTTTTCTCTCAGGAAGGGGAACTCCTCTGGAAGGACGATTGGGGAGAGTCCTCGGTCGAGGTTCACACCTTCGATCTGAATGGCGATGGGAGACAGGAGGTTATTGCAGCAGGGTTCGCGCAGTTGAAGGTCTACGACTATCGGGGAAGACTCCTGTGGGAGCACTCTCGGGCAAGGGGGGAGCCGGGATGGAGTTACTGTAAGGCTCGGATCATTGCATCTCGGGAGAACCTTTATCGGGTAATTGCCGGTGCCGGCAGTCGTCTCATGTGCTTTCTGCCAAACGGATACATGGAATGGGAGAAGGGAAGCTTCTGGGCGTCTGAGTTCTTCGCGGAGGACGTGAACGGGGACGGCTGGGATGAGATCATCACGAGAAGGGCAGAAGACGGAAGCGTTGCTGTCCTGGACCAACGGGGCGAAGAAATGCCCGGAGTGGGTATCCAGTTGAGCAAGCAGGTGCGGGTGATCGCAGTGGTGGACATCAACGGGGACGGCAAAGCGGAGGTCGTTGCCAAGGAGGGCGGGCCGACGTTGGTGGGATATGCCCTCGACGGCCGAAAAGTGTGGGAGAGGCCACTTGGGGGAGACCCTCCGCGTTTTGCCGCGGGCGACCTGGATGGGGATGGGAAAAAAGAAATCGCTTACACGCCGCCAGGCGGGGGACTGCGGGTTCTGAATGCGGACGCGAGCGTCCGGTTTGAACTGGTGACGAGGCTCGGCGATGTTCAATTTGCAGACCTTCACGGCGATGGAAAGGATGAGCTCCTCGCGGTAACTCGCGGAGAATCTGACAGCTACTTGCTCTGCATTGGGGGCGAGGGGGCGCTGCGCTGGCGGTTTCCGATGCCCCCGTGGTACGGCAGTATGTTCTCCGTTACGACGGCGACCCCAGGCACAGGAGGAGCATTCGTGCTTGTACACAGTCTCGGCATCGTGCTCTCGCCAGACGGCAAGGTCATCTCAACCATCGCCACCGTGCGGCATCCGAGGGCGTTCTTGCCCGACCTCAACGGCGACGGGAAGAGGGAGCTCATATCCATGTCTCCGGCGGTCAGGACGTACGATATACTCTCGAACAGGGCGTTGTGGGGAGGCGTGATTCCGATGTCGTACCCATGGTGGCTCAGGGGTAGCTGTGTGATGGACATTGACGGAGATGGTGCCGACGAGCTGGTTTTCACCTCGGCCGGATACGTGGGCTTTCTAAACGGCAGCGGACAGCTTGTTCGGGCGAGATACGTCGGCCAGTTCGGGGAACGGCCGCACGTGATAAGAATAGACCTCCAAGGAGACGGGAAGGACGAGATTCTGTTTTGCGACGCCAGGCGCTTCCTGGTTTTGAACAAAAACCTCGAGGCAATCGCCGCCGCCTTGCACGAGGAATATGACGAGCAGGAGATGCCTGCCACACTCACCGCGAATGTTGATTCTCAACCGGGGGACGAGATTCTCGTATGCCGCGATCCCCATGAAATCGTCGCGTATTCCACAAAAGCCCAAGTCGTGTCGAGGTTCCGGCGGCCTCCCTGGCTCCCTCTGCGCGAGGATTATGTCTGGCCGAGGATTTTGCCCCCGATGGACGTTGATGGTGACGGTGAAAAAGACCTGGTGGCATTGACTGACCGCCTGTTTGTCTGGAATCTCCGGGGCGAGCTGCTCGACATTGGCTTGAACGACTATCCAAAGCACAATGAGGTCTTCGGCGCCCTGTTGGTCCCGCGGGTCAAGGCGATCATCAAGTACGTAAAGGAACTCGGCGCCCACGGGAGCATCAACGACTATCTGAAGGAGGCGGACAAGGAATTTGAGATGGAGGTTCACGGCGCCATTTGCCCCGCGAGAATCGGCGACAAGCCTGCATTCGCCGTCTCATCGTTTAGGCTGCTGAAATTGATCCAGGCGGACGGTGAAGTCCTCTGGCAGGTTCGTGAGGGAGACATCGGACTGGGCGAAATGGGCTTTGGGGACTTCGACGGCGATGGCAATAAAGATATAGTCATTCGTGGCTGGAGGCGCCTCTCGTCAGAAACGAAGGCACGCACGGCCATACTCGCCTACTCGCTTCAGGGGAGCCGCCTTGCGGAAATCGAGCTTGAAGGCTGGTCTTTCGGCGGCCCCCTCTTCGAGGATTTTGACGGCGACGGGTTTATGGAGGTTGCGATTGGCTCTGAGACGGGAATTGCGGTCGTTGACATGACGCCGTAGTCAAGTCACGGGAGGCAGTGGCCAGGGAACTGCCCTGATTACGCGCTTACCTTCATCAATTGGTCCATGTCGGCGAAGACTTTTCCGAAGGCGCTGACGTAATGTTTCATCAATTCGAGGCCGTTAGGTGGATAGAGGGCGGAGGTCATGCAGAAAGAGTCGTCGAGCATCCTCAGGGTTTCGGGATAGTCTTCTTCTCGATAGACGATTTCTTTGCCGGCGTGCGGGCACGACCAGGGGCAACCCTTGCCGTAGCCAGCTTTCAACTTGAAGAGGTTGTGAGAGGGAATTGGCGAACCCTTCCAGCCGCCTATGGGAACGCCTTCGGCGTTGAGGGCTTTCTGGACTCTGGCGCGGAAGGTTCGGGGATCAATGGAAAGGCCGAGGGCCGCCGGGTCGAGACGAATGCGGTACATGTGATAAACATGGGTGCGATCGGCAGGGACATCGGGAGGAATCACACCCCTTATCCCGCTGAGATGCTTGGTAAGATAAGCGGCGTTGGCCTGACGGACGGCGTTCTCGGCGTCGAGCCTCTTGATTCGTGCCCTCGTGAAAGCAGCGGTGAACTCCTGTGTCCTGTAGTTCCAGCCGAATTCCGAGAAACCCCTTCCCCGAAAATGAGGGATGTGCTCGATTTCGCCGAACATCCGCAGGGCTTCCGCTCTATCGGCGTAAAGGTCGCTGTTTGTATTGAAAAGCCCGCCTTCGCCGCCGGGGAGATTCTTGGTCCCGTTAAGGCTGAACGTCCCCATGTCGGCGAGGTTGCCGGCTCGCTTGCCCTTGTACATCGCCCCATGTGCCTGGCATGCGTCCTCGATGACAATCAGGTTGTGCTTTTTCGCAATGGCGCTGATTTCATCCATGTCCGCGGGCAAGCCGAACAGGTGAACGGGAATGATGGCGCGACTTTTGGGAGTGATTTTCTCCTCGATTTTTGCGGGATCAATGTTAAACGTGCGAGGTTGAATGTCCACGAACACCGGAATGCCGTTATGGTGAATGATGCATGACGCGGACGCGAACCAGGAATAGGCGCAGGTAATCACTTCGTCGCCCGGCTCGATGCCCGCCGCAGCGACGCCCATGTGCAGAGCCGCCGTTCCCCCGTTCGTCGCAATGCAGTGTTTCGTGCCGATGAACTCCGCCCATTCTTTTTCGAGGGCAGCGGTTTCCGGCGCGTCCGTTCCCCACAGGACGCCGCGTTCGAGCACCTTCATCACGGCCGCTTTGTCCTCGTCCGTGATCAGCGGCCACCCTTTCTGCAACCCTCGCGGCACAGCCCTCGGGCCTCCGAGCGCGGCAAGTTTCTTCTGGTTAGTGGAGACCACGGTTTCCTCACCAGCCGCGAACTTGCCGAGAAACAGCGGGGCTCCCAACGCCGCGACCCCTTTCACAAAGCGACGGCGAGAAACTCGGCGCCCATCGCCCTCCGAGTGGGACTGCGGACTTCTTCTTGATTCGCCTTCCATGCTAATCCTCCTGGCAATTCACCCATCTCCATTCTTCACGATACCCGTCGAAATGGAACCGCGCCGCAGCGAGTAAGTCAAGGGGCTTCTGCACAGAAGTTTCCCCACAAATCGTGAGCGTGTCGCTGTGACCTCATTGCAGCGGGGCAGAAATCGAAATTCGGAGGCGTGAAGGTCTGTTTCCGCGCTGAAAATGGGGGAATTTCTTGGGCAATCGCTCAGTCTCGGGCGGAGGCGCGCGTCACCTGAACACAACGCGGCTACAGGTTTTGAGGTGGCATGGGCATCCTGCCCATGATCCCACGGGCGAGACGCCCGTGCCACCTCGTGGCACGCAGCGCCTTGGGGGCGTTCCAATATCCGCGTCTCCGCCAACAAGTGAGGCATTACTTTCTTGCCGGGAATCAGCTTGACAACCTTATCGTGAGAGCTATAGTGTCCCAACTGTCTGAATTCACGGCGACTATGCCAGTGCATGCACGTGAAAGGGGTAGTATGAGGGGTCAAGCCAGCGACGAGGAGGAACTAAGGCGTCTATTCATAACAACCTAAACAACTCAAGCTATGGAGAAGGGCGGATTCTGTAGTTCCATTCACCATGAAAAACACACCGCGAAACAGAAAGCGCTTTCATTTCAGCATCCGAAATCTTTTTTCCGGTTGGA
>JAUYEE010000130.1 GCA_030691545.1 bacterium
ATATCATTTGTCAAGGAAAAAAAGAAAGAAACCATAAATGCGAATTTGCTCCCCCACCATCCCTGTGCCTAACATCACCCCAACTCCCCCATCTTCAGCCCTTTACTGCCCTACCTCCCAACCCACTTTCGGAATCGCTGCCATTGCTGACCGACGCCACGACTCCGCGGGGTTGATTTTTTCTGCCTGTTGTGCGAGAGTTTCGCAGGTCTGAGAATATCCGTTCCGTCCACACTTTTCCCTGGTGCAAGCAAGGCGGCAGGAGGATGCCAGATGATTATCGAGAGTATTGCCAGCAATCGCATCGCGGACTTCGGCGGCTGGACCGACACGTGGTTCTCCCGAACTGGTCACATTCTGAATTTCGCCGTGGACCTCTACGCACGGGTGACTGTGGTTACAAAAGAGCAAGCCGGCGTAACCATCCACGTCCAGGACTACGGCGATGTACTCGAGATACCGAGCATCGAGGGCGCCGGGTACGACGACAAGCACGCCCTCCTTATCGCCGCCCTCAAGGTCATGAACATCAAGCAGGGCCTCTATGTGTTTATTTCCGCTGATGTTCCTCCCGGATGCGGCACCGGCAGCTCCGCCGCAGTCTCCGTGGCGCTGATCAAAGCCCTGAGCGTTTTGAACGGCGAATATCTTGTCGCGCACGAAATCGCCCGATTTGCGCATCGCCTGGAGACCGAGGAGTTGAGGATCGAAAGCGGCATCCAGGACCAACTGGCAGCCGCCTATGGCGGCGTCAGTTTCATTGAGATGTATGAATACCCCAACGCGTATGTTTCTCCTGTGGATGTCTCCGAGGAAACCAGGATGACCCTCGAGAACCGCTGGATTTTGGTGTACGAGGGACGCCGTCACCTCTCCGGGGATGTTCACAAGAAGGTCATCCAGGGGCTGAAAGATGAGGGGAGTCCGAGCCATCGCGCGCTTTCGACGCTCAAGGAGACCGCTCTCGCCGCCAAGCAGGCGCTTCTCAAGGGCGACATCGTCGAGCTGGGGAAAATCATGGACCTCAACAACGCTGCTCAGAAAGCCCTTCACCCGGAGATCACCACCGCGAACTTCGAGAAGATCGAGGCCATCGCAAGACGGGTAGGGATCGTGGGAGCAATGATCAATGGAGCGGGTGGCGGCGGCAGCATCGTCCTTATCGCCGAAGCCGGCAAGAAAACCGAGATCGAAAGAGCCCTTGCGAAGGAGGGATTCCGCACCCTCCCCTGCCGCATGAGTTTTCAACCGGCTCGCGCCTGGGTCGGCGGCTGACCCCGCGCTGCGGGGCAGAATGTCGAGTTGCAGCTTGACTCGCCTTTTGGTGCAAGCTATATTGAGTGTTGCCAATAATGTGGTTGTCCTGGCGCCTTTCGTCGCCGGAGCGCACGAAACGTTCCTGCGGCAGGGGCTGGGCGTGACGCATTTTTGTTTTTCACCACTGCTTCATCGGGTCCTCCCGTCGCGCGGGAGCCTGGCAAGACATAGAATCCGAAGGGGGTAAACGTGCCCACGGAAGATGACCGCGAATATGCATACGAACACCGCCACGGTAGGCGGTGGTGGATTGTTCTCGTCCCCGTCCTGGCGGCGGGTGCCGCAGCGCTGTTGATTTTCGTTGGACTCCCGTTGCTCCACGGCAAAGAAGTCCGTTTTCTGAGGCACAAGGAGAAGGCGGCGACGTTCGCCGCAGCGGGGGAGTTCACCAAAGCCATCGCCGAGTACCAGAAGGCTCTTGTGCTCAAACCCGAAGAGTACGACGTGCAAAAGGCGATTGCCGAATGCCGCGTCAAGAGCGGCGACCTCCCCGAGGCGATTGTTGAATATCTCGCCTGCCCGGACGACCTGGACACGCAGTTGACTCTTGCTTCCCTCTATCTTCTTGTCAAGAACATGGACGCGACCGCAACTGCCCTCGAGGCGGTGTCGGAAACCGAACCCGACAACATGCAGGCCCTGATCATGGCCGCGCAGGCCCATTACGAACAGTCCGACACGGCTCATCCCCTCGTCACCGTCCGCATGATCGCCGACATTCTCCCGCCGCCGACGTACACCTATGACCTCTCCAGGGTCGTCGAATCATTCGACGGAGACCGTGAACAGCGGGGAAAAAAGCTCCTTGAGGCGGTCCAGGCTGCCCCGGAGAACATCCAGGTCCACAAGAACCTCGCCGATTTCTATCTTCGCCAGGGCGACCTCGATAAAGCTGAGGCGGAATACAAAAAAATGGTAGAGCTCGCCCCCAAGGACCCTTACGTGCACTTGCACCTCGCCGATTTCTATCGAAACGAAAGGGTCCGCGCAGCCGCTTCAGGGGACTCTTCGCCGTGGCGCGATTGGCTTGACCGCGGGATCAAAGAGTATCGTCAGATTCTCGAAGGGATTAACGCCAAGAATCTCTACGCCCTCCGCGGAATCTCCGCTCTCCTTTTGTCCAAGGGCGGCGCTCAACTTGACCAAGCCGCCAAGGAGATGGATGAAGCGAAGAAGTACATAGACCGACTTCTCTGGGAACAACCGGCGGACCCGTACGGCCGGTATTATCGAGGAGTGCTTGGAGTTCTTGAACAAGATTCGGAAAAAGCCGAGCCGGACCTCTACTTCGTCGTGGACAAGGGCGGGTTATCGGAAAGGGGGTCCCCTCATCTGCTTCTCGGACACGCTTATCTTCTGAATCACAAGTTGCCGGAAGCAATAAAAAGCCTCGCGTTGGCGGCGAAGGTTGACCTGTCTTTCGCGCGCCCCCGTTTGCTCTCTGCCGAAATCTCCCTGAATTTAGGAAAATATGAGGAGGCGCTGGGAGTCATCGAGAAGCTGTTGGCAGACGTAGACCAGCAGGGCGATCGCCTGGCGCACCTTCTCCACGCCAGAATCTACGTAGCCCAGAACGACTACGCACACGCGGAGGCGCCTTTGCTTAAGCTCGCGGAGCTCGACCCGCAGAGCGTTCACCCCCCGCTGCTCCTCGGAGAAGTCCATAAGAGGACGGGCAAGAGCGATCAGGCTATCGCGCAGTATCAGCGAGCTATCCAGCTCGACCCCGATTCAGCATTGCCTTACTACATCCTCGGCGTCCTCTACGAAAAACGAGGCGAGCCCGAATTTGCCCAGTTGAACCTCCGCGAAGCAGTGAAACGAGACCCCAACTTCAAACTCGCTAACCGAAGCCTCGCGGAAACCTACGTCCAGTTCGCTGGCGAGAATGCCGATGCCCGGGAACTCGGAAGAACCGTCGCGGAGCAAGTTCCAAACGACGTCGCCCTCCTCGATGCTCTTGCCATGGTTTTCTACCAGGGAGGCAGATTTGACGAAGCCGTCACGATCCTTGAACTGATTCCTCCTGGAGAACGGGACGCGCGCCCGCTCATCCTGTACCATTACGCCGAAGCTCTTTTCGGAAGCGGCCGGAAAGCTGCCGCCGAACGGAGCGATGCGGAGACTCGCAAGGCAAATCGGAATTATGCCGAGGCGAGGAGAATGCTGACAAGGGCAAAGCATCGCCTCGAAGACCTTCCTGAGAGCGAGGAAATCCAGGAGCTCCTTGACGATATCAATCGCGAACTCGGGATTAGCCGTTAGGCCTCCCCGCGACCCTATCCCCTATCCCCCAAACCCTGCGCCCTAATTTCGTGCTTGGGGTTTCGGGTATCGGGCATGGGGTCTCCCAGTCCGCCGGACTGCTCGCGCTTCCGCGTGTTCCCTCTTTACTCTCTGCTATCTCCCGGAGCTGGCCTGGGAAAGAAGTTGGCGAATCTCGCTCTCCTTTTCCGGATCCTTCACTTTGAGAAGCGCTTTCTCCAGCTCCACCTTTGCTTCCGCGAGTTCGCCAGCGTGGAAGAGAATCACCGCCCTATGGTAAAGGGCTTCCGGCACGGCATCCCTCACGTTTTCCGGCACACGGTCAATCACCTTGAGGGCCTCCCGGTCTTGCCCCGCCTTGTGGAGAATCCATGCGTACGTGTCCTGGAGCGCCAGTTCCCGGGGATACCTTTCCGCGAAAGGCTCGATAATGCGAAGCGCCTCCTCCAGGTTCTCCCCGTGCTCTGCGTACAGGTAAGCGAGATTGTTGATCGCCGGCAGAAACGCATCGTCCTTCTCCACGGCTTTCCTGTATTGCTCGATCGCTTTCTGCGGCTCGTTCATGTTTCTATAGAGCAACCCCTGGTAATAGTATGCCGCAGCGTAGTCCGGGTTTTGGTCCGTCACCTCCGAGTACATCTGCAGCGCTTGATCGAACTCGCCCCTTCCCTGGTAGATTCCCCCGAGAACCAACCGGCTGAAGATGGACTGCTCGTCTATTTCCAGAGATTTCTTGAAATGTGTTTCCGCTTTCTCCCTGTCCTTTTCAGCGAGATACAGTCTTCCCAAGAGGAGGTTTGCGTAGAGGTCCGCCCCCGGTGTCTCTGCGGCCTTCTGCGCGCTTTCTATGGCCCGCCCCCGGTCCCCCAGAGCGAACTCTACCTCGGAAAGCAGAAGGTGCGCTCTGTCAAACGCCGGTTGTTGTTTCACCGCCTCAATTAGAGCGTCTCTCGCTCGTTGCAGCTCCCCTTCCAGCGTGTACGCTAACCCGAGCAAATAATGCGCGGACGCCAGCGTCGGCACCGCCTTGACGACCGATTTCAGGTCCCGGATCGCTTCCTTTCGTTTCCCCTCGAGCAAACTGATGATGGCTCGCTGATACAGCGGGATAGGTTTCCCCGGAGCCTTGTCGAGAAGTTGGCTCAGGAAATCTTTTGCCCGGTCCAGTCGGTCCAGCGCGATGCAAAGCTGCGTCGTCCCTCGCAGCGCTTCGATGTTCTCCGGGTCTTTCTCCAGCGCCGTCAGGCACTCCCCCAGCGCCCTCTCCTCCTGACCAATCGAGCGAAGGTACCTTGCCAACTGAAGTCGAGCGAACACGGAGTCCGGGTCCGTCTCCAGGGCCGAGAGAAACGCCCGCTCCGCGTCCTCGTATCGCCGCTCGCGCGCATAGAAATTGGCCAGGGCGATCATCGGCGTCACATCCGTCGGACTCGCCGCGACCGCTTGTTTCAATCCCTTCTCCGCCTTCTCCTTGTTGCCCATCTGCTCGTACAATTGAGCCAATGCACGGTAACCTTCCGGATACATGGGAGCCATCTCCACCACGAGGCTCATATCTCTTATGGCGGAGGCGAGTTGTCCTTGAGCGTAATAACATTGCGCCTCTAACGCCAACGCCGGGATGTACGACGGGTTCTCTCGGAGAACTTCCGCAGCCATTTCTCTCGCCTTGAACACGTCGCCGGACATCAGATACAGTCCCCCCAACTGCAAACGACTTTGGAGGTCTTGCGGGGCAGAGCGGACATGCGCCGCCAGTTCGCGAACGGCGGCGCGAGCATCTCCCATGTTGACATACGTCCCCACAATCGCCAGGCGGATATTCACGTTATCCGGCGCCAGGTCCCGAGCTTTCTGGAGCATCCGAAGAGCCTCCGCATGTTTTCCCGCATCCGCGAATTCCTGAGCGCTCTTGAGGTATCGCTCCCGAATCGCTCGCGGGGACCGAGCCGCGATGGCCTTTCGAATTCCGTACGCGGCGCCGAGAGCCGCCACTACTGCAAGCGCGACAATCACGACCGTCCGAATCCGCTTGCGCCGTTTTCTGACTTCGTGGGATTCGCCCGCGTCATCACGATCAACAGTCGGCATGTCTTTCACCGTTTGTTTGTAGCGCAGGCGTCTCGCCTGCATCTTTTAATGCGTCCGTACCGCAGGCGTCCCGCCTGCATTCTCCACGGTCGCTCTCGGGGATAACGTCAGCCTGCCCGTGTTCGCGCACGAGCGCGGGAGCCGGCCCAGCGGACCGTCCGCGACCGCCGACCGCGCCCGCCCGAGCGGCCAGGGGATGACACTATTGGGAAGGACTATAACAAAAAGAAGAAGGGAGGACAACCTGTCCTCCCTTCCTATTCTTGCTGTAACGCAGGCGTCTCGCCTGCACCCTATTTCTGCTCTGTTTCGAAAAACCAGCGTCAAACCTTCGCCGGCGACTTCCTCGTCTTGCGGCGAATCCTCCACCCGAGGAAACCCGCCAACGGACCGGACAACAGAAGCAGGCTCGGCTCCGGAGTCACGGTGAACTCGTCAATTCTCACCGTGGACTCTCCCGGGTCGCCGTAATATCCCAGCGCGACCCCGATGGCGTCCACGCTGCTGATCGTCGTCGCCCAGCTATCCGGCGTCCCTCTGTGGTTGGCGTGCTCTGTCCCGGGGCTGAACACAGCAAATGTGCTTGTGTTAAACAAGTACTGTGCGGTAGTGGTGCTGCCCGGGTCCTCGGCTATTGTTAACGGGTTGTTGTACGTTCCCCAGAACGTCTGCGAGCCGCCCTCGGCCCCATCTATATAAATATAGTCGTCCTCTCCCCCGCCAGCTAAGAAGAAGTAGGCGAACATCGGAGCCGTCCCCGTGTACGATAGCGTCGCCTGTACATAGCCCCCTTTGGTGAAGTCCATGTCCGGGTTGTTGATGATGGAGCTGGTCGCGTCCTTGTCGAAGAACACGTACCGCCACGACCATGCCCCGTAACTCGGAGCCGGCACCGACAACACCCCGCCCCCGGACGCGATGGCCGTACCGGGGCCGGTGTCGTCGTCAAAATACTTCCATCCCTCATTCGTGTCGAACGTCGCAACGTATTCCCAGCAGGACGCCGCAGGGATGAACAGAATTGTGGCAACTACTGCGAAAATGCTCTTGAGACTCATTTCAATGTACCCCCTTTGCAATGGGACCTCCCGGCTTGTGATTAGACTTCTGCACATTACTCACGCCTATTATCCACCGGCCGTGCCATCCTGTCAAGGAGAAAAGATAAAAATTTTTGAAGGCGCGTTTCTCCCCTCGGCGTTCTCCGCCCAGCGCGCGCTCTCGAGCGAGCGACGCATCATATCGTGACACAGGCGCCGGAACAACGTTCCCCATCGCCAGGACCCAGAACGTCCGCCGGAGCACGAGCGGCTGGCGGGGGGGAGCGGTAGGGGGGGTAGGTGGAGGAGAACGTCCGCCGGAGCACGAGCGGCTGACGCGGGGAGGGATTGTAACGCGGCCTGTGCCCGTTTGAGCGGAACTCCAGCAAAAAGCGTTTCTGGCGCCGGATGTCGTTCTCCTGTGCAGGGCACACGGATGGATAAAGAAAAAGACAAAAAAAAACACTTGACACAGTACCGGCGATTATGGCAATTTGCACCCGTTACAGTCACGGAGTAAGGGCGCGCAGTCTTCGCCCGAACCCCGTGCAAAGAGAATGCCTAGGCAGTATTTCTCGGGCGGGAAGCGTTCAAAAGACCTTCGCTGTCCCGCCAAAGGTGCAGTAGAATGTTGTTGAGCTATGGCACCTTAGATTCACCCGCGGGGGGTAAATGTATTCAAAAAGGTCATTGTCACATCTCCATAGAGTCGCACACTCTCGTATTCTCTCCCCATGTGTACTACGCCCATTTACCAGGGCGATCACGAAGTCGGATTTTTACCTTTCAAGTCTTCAATCTAAGGAAAGGAGCGCATCATGCACGTGAGTAGAAGCAATCTTCTGAAAGGTTTCTTTGTTTGCTTCGTGCCACTCTTAGGGCTTGTGCTCGCCAGTCTCGCACAGGCGAGCATTATTGACCCGGCAACTCTGACCGAGATCAATCGGCAGGCGGACTCCGACCCGATTAGCTGGGACGACGCCAGAACCTTCGCTGACCCGTACTATAATGACCGGGGCGAGCTCATCGGCGTCCAGGGCAACATCACCGATGCCATGACCGGCAAGACCATGGTCGGCCTGGAAGGGCTTCTCCTGAGTAATGACGCCAAGGACACTCAGGGCAACGCCGCTGGTGAGAACTACGAGATCAAATTCCAGATAACCCCCGGCCTTGCCGGCAAGGCCAGGGTGTACGTCATGATCGGCATCCGCGATGTTTTTAACGCGGACCCCGAGGATTGGCTGCAGGGACGCCTCAACGATAACGCCTACTCTCCTCGTAACAACATTACGACGTTCCCGGCCGCGCGCACCTGGATCGGTCTGAATGTGAATGGTGTGCCCGTTGGCTCCGTTTTCAACCGTGTCCTCCGCCGCCCCGGCCCGGACGCTCGTCCCATGGCGTTCCCCGTCCGGAACGGCGTCGGAGAGGAATACTTTGCCTTCTATCATGACTTCAATCCAGGGGAATGGGTCGGCATCTACGGCTGCTATTCCGCTGGGTCGAACTACCAGATCTTTTTTGACATGGCTCCCCCCGATCCTCCCGCCATCTGGACCAGCGCCGACATCGGCTCCACCCTGACCGGCGATACCCAGTACAACGCGGCCACTTACACGTGGGACATCTACGCCGACGGCGGCGACATCTGGGACTCCGCGGACGCGTTCCGCTACGTTTACACCCAAGCGAGCGGCGACTTCATGATTCAGGGTCGCATGGCCGGTTTCTCGTGGGCCAACAACGACTGGGGGAAAGCCGGATTCATGATGCGTGAATCCACGGCTGCCAACTCGGTCCACGGCTCTATCTTTGTGAGGGCACCCAACGACTTCCTCGGCATTCAGTATCGTGGAGCCACTGGTAGCGGCTCAGGGGGAGGCACTGAATCGTGGTTCTCGCCCGTGTTGCCGAGATGGCTGCGGTGGCAGCGCGCGGGCAGCGTGCTCACCGCTTCCACATCGAACGATGCGGTTACGTGGACGCAGTTCGGGCAGTTAGGCCCCGTCCCCACAGGCCCGGTTCTCGTCGGGATGGCAGTGACGAGTCACAACACCGCCACAATCGCAGGCGCCACCTTCCAGAGGGTTTATGTGACCGGACAGGTCTTCGCGCATGCGGGTCTGGACCAGAGCGCTGACCAGGGCGCCGGGCAGAGCTTTGTGCTCGACCCAACCAGCTCCGTTGAGGCGACGGAGTATCTGTGGGAGCAGATTGCCGGGGCGCCTGTCCTCGCGATTAATGCCACGGCCTCAACCCCCCAGACGATTGATACGACTACCTTCAACGTATTCGGCGACCAGACGTTCGTTTTCCGTCTGACCGTCAAGAACGCCACCGGCGTGACGCAAACTGACACGGTCTCGATCTTCGTGAAGGACAAGGAGCAAGCCAACGCCGGCCCCGACCAGACCGTGGGAGAAGGCGTTAAGGTCACCCTCGATGGGTCCGCATCCACCGGCGTCATCACGACATGGGCATGGGTGCAGACCGCCGGCCCCGACGTTGGGCCGTGGTTCGGCGAGACGGGTCCGAATCCCTTCTTCTTCAGCGGCGACTATGCCAACGACCAGACCCTCGAATTCAAGGTGACCATCAACGGCGGCGAAGACACCGACTTCGTGAAAGTCTTCCCGATTGATGCCCAGAGGGCTCTCGCGAACGCAGGGTTAGACAAGGAAGGCTTCGAGATGCGAACCATCTCTCTCGACGCCACCGGAACCACTACACGCAATGGCGTGCCCTACACGGGTCTGACTTACGCGTGGCAGCAAACGGCTGGCCCCACCATCTATAAATTCCTCAATACGAATACCCCGACACCCACCTTCATTGCCCCCGAGATTCCTCTCACCAAGTGGCCTCCAACCCGGACGTTAACGTTCCGGGTGACCACCACCGGACCCAATGGCAGCACGGATCAGGATACGGTAAACGTCCTCATCAAGGACGCCGAGTTCGAGACGGTCTATTACAGAGAGCACGAGGACTTCGACTTCCACGGCTCGCCTGACGGCGCCGGGAGATGGTATCCGACGGAGGCCGTTTTTGGCGGCCGCTACGCTGGCGGCAAGGTCGCAAACGAAGTCTCCGGCATGGCCGGCAGACTCAATCCCACCGCCGACTACTGGTGGAACGGCTCCGGCGGCGATGGCAGCTATCGTCCCGGCGTTTCTCTCGGTAACGATGCTGCGGTTGCGAACACCTGCGGCACCCCCTGGAAATCCGGCTGGATCAACCCAGGCGCCGGCGACTATTGGAAATACACGTTCGAGTTGCCCCACGGCAGCGCCAAAGCCTACATCGTCAACTGGCTTGGCACTGACAACGGCTGGGGCGGCAACTCCCGCGCCTACTACGACCTCGAGCAGGGCAACACGTCCCCCGTCGGCGTCTTTCGAGTCGCCCGCAGAGGATGGGATGACATGGCTCCTCATATCAGCCCGCCGTTCCAGGTTAATGCTGGCGTCCATAAGATTCTGATAGACGCTTACGGAAACGGCGAGCCGAACTACTCGCGGTGGGAGTTCCATGTTCCCATGCCCGACAAGAACACTGCCAATGCCGGGGCGGACACGGGCGCAGTATCGGGTGAGCTGGTCACCCTCGATGGAAGAGGCTCTCAGGCGCTTGACACAGCTTATACATGGGAGCAGGTCTCCCCGGATGCCCCGGCTGTGACCCTCGCGGATGCTGGCGGCGGCGTCGCCACATTCACGGCCCCAACAGTGGCAACCGCCACAAACTTCATCTTCCGGCTGACGATTGCCGGAGCCACCAACGACAGCGTGGACTTCATCAACGTCATGGTCATTCCGACCGGATTAGGTTTCTCTCTCTTCGCCGACCAGCGAACTGCTCGCGACGGCAACCTCGTCACCGACTGGGGCAACAGAGGCGTCGGCGGAGCAGAGCTTGGCTCCGCGTACGAAGCCGGCAACTGGGGCGCCCTCCCCGCCGAGCGGCGGTTGTCCTCGAACCTCATCGTCCATCACAACCAGTTTACCACCACGGTGGAAGACCCTCCTGGTTATGTACGAGGGGTAATAAACAATGACTGCTATTCCGAGTTCGCGTTTACTCTCCCCGCAGGCTCGGCCGGTGACTACCGCTTCTATCTGAGGGCCGCTTATGTCAACGGCGATTCCGCGTACATCCGTTGCAACGAGGGCGTCATGGGCATTTGGCCCACGGCGAACCCGGGCCGCGACCATTATTTGATTGCCAACGATAACGGCTATCGCGGCAACATGGATTGGAACTGGGCCGCCCTCCAGGCCAACACCGTTACTCTCAAGGATGGACTCAACGAAATCCGCATCTACGGTGCTGAGTCCCACTGCAGCGATGGCAGGCCGTTCATCTGGGATGCGATGATTTTCTCCAAGGTGGACCTCAGCTCTATACGAAACGCGGCCAATTTTGATGTCATGGACGCCGTCGCGCGCGCCGCGCAGACTATTGCCACGACTCTGCTTGCGAATGCGGGGCCTGATTTCAGCGTGTACGCCGGCCAGACGGGCGTCCTCGACGGGACGGATTCCCTGGGCGCCACCTCCTATGCCTGGACCCAGACCGCCGGTCCCGCCGTCACCATCAACAACGCGGGTTCGGCGCTGGCCAACTTCACGGCGCCCGCCGTTGTCGCTCCGACAACGTTAACATTCAAGTTGACGGTCGGAGACGGAACGAACACCGCTACGGACACGGTGAATGCCCTCGTCCTGAAAGCCGGCGCGGCGCCTCCGCCGACAGGCCTCACCGCGGAAGGTATTGAGCTGGGAATCAAGCTCGGCTGGACCGCGTCTCCCGGTGCGGCCACATATACTATATTGAGACGCGAGGTCGGCGTTCCGTGGCCCTTCGACACGCTCGTTGCGGAAGGCGTCGCAGGAACGTCCTTCCTTGACACCTCCATGACCCTCTTCATGGACCAGGTGTACAGCTACACGGTCATCGCCGTGAACGCGTTCGGCGAAAGCGCCCCCGCCATTCCAGTCCAGGCGTACGCCCTCTCCGCGAACCTCGCGATGCGCGCCGACGCCGGGCCGTTCGCCAAGAAGCCTCACCCCGGCTGGACACTCGGCACGCTCATGAACAACCGTGTCAAGGAAGAGACCTTCGATAGCTGGTATTACAGCGAGGCATCGGCAGACGATTGGTGGGGGTACTTCTGGCCTCAGAAGATGTACTTCCAGGAAATCCACTACTATCCCGGCAACGTCTTCGGCGATGGCGGCTGGTGGACTTCCCTCGGTGTTCAGTTCACCAAGAACGGGGTGTCCTGGTACAACATTCCTGGCGTGACGATCACGCCTCCGTACCAGTTCAGCCCCGACACGCCCGACGGACGCAGCCCGGCCACCGGACAGCTTCCGTTCATTCGCAGGCACATCCTGAAGTTCCCGAAAGTGGAAGGAATTGCTGTGAGGATTTACGGCGCCCCCGGCGGCTCGGTGGACTTCACCTCTATGGCAGAGTTGGAAGTTTACGGCGTTCCGGGTCCCGAAGGATACCTCTATTCCTATGCGGGAGCCGACTTCAGCGCCGATGAGGGTACTGTTGCCACGCTCGACGGAAGCGACTCCTCGACGCCTCTGGCGGTTTCCTTCCTGTGGGAGCAGATCACCGGCGCCGGCGGAGCCGTCACGCAGGTGAACATGAGCTCCGCCTTCAACAGAGACGTGATTTATGCTGATGGTGAAGACCTGGCGGCTCAGGATGCGTACGAGCCGGGTGGAGACAACTGGCTCTATTCGTCGAGGACGGATATAGCCCCGGCGGGCTCCAACCCGCTCCCCGCGAATGGTGTGGTCGGGCCGTTCCAGCTCGGTCCGGGCACCGGCAGGAACTGCTTGTTGCTGAGCGACGCGCAGCGAAACGGTACCGTACCGATCACCCCCGGCAACTATGGCTACCTCGACGTCGTCTTCTCCGGAGCCAGCGGGAATCACTGGACGCAGATGTATCTTAACTATGCGAACGGCGATTCTCCGGTTATCTGGTTTGAGTTCAGCGACTGGTTCTTCCGAGGCGATGTCGAGCGGGCCTGGCAGAATAGCTTCAGGGTAAGCAGGACCAGCGGCGGTACCGGTTGGGCTGACGGCAACCCCGGAGGCCCGAACCTGTACCGGCGCCGAATCCCCGTGGATAGCGACAGAACCCTTGTCGGCGTCAGCTTTGTCGGCTTCCCCGGCAACGGGGCGCAGACCGGCGGTGTTTTCGCGATGAACCTCGGCCCGGGGATTCCGGTCCTCCAGCTCCAGAACGCCAACACCTCCGTCTGCACGTTCACCGTCCCGGACATCACCAGCGACCAGGTTATCACCTTCCGCTTGACCGTCCGGGATGTGACGAACAACACCGCTACCGATGAAGTGGATGTGCACCTCGTGGACGTCCAGAAGTCGGTGAGCAGCGCCGGAGCAGATGGGATGGTGGCTCCGTTTTACGACTTCGTCCTCGATGGAAGCGGGACCACCGGCAACATCATCTGGTACAAGTGGGAACAGATTGGCGGTCCGCCAGCGGTCACTCTCTTCAACGCCGACCAGGCGCAAGCGACGATCATCGTACCCGAATCGGGCTCCACGATGGTGTTCAAACTGACAACGGCCGCGGCTAACGGGACCGTGTCGAGCGACACCGTGACGGTCAGGAGCGCGTACGGGATCCCAGCAGGCTTGCCGGCGGTGCCCAGCTCTGGCTTCATCCAGGACGTACTGGTGCTTGGCGCAAACTACAGTTCCAGGTTCACCTCGAACCTGGACGTCAATTATGACCACCTTGCTGCCAATGGCGGTCAGACAAATCAGCGGCCGAGCGCCGGGGAGACCGTCAACATCGGCGGAGAGTCCTTTGTAGATGGGCCTGCGGTCTGGACGGCAATGCACCGCAACGGCGACGTCGGCGGCGTGCCCGGCGGAGCGTGGTTCGCCAGCGAATGGGGATGGCCGTTAGGCGTAGATAACTTCATCGCTTACTTCCATGTGTACATCATCTCGCCGAACCAGCGCGACGCCAGAGCTATCCTTCGGCACGACGACGAGATGCGGTGCTGGAACAACGGAGCCCTGAGCTTCGGCAGAGACGGATGGGACGGCGGCGGCCAGGTCGCATCAGACTTCACCCTCTTCGAGGGCGTCAACTCCATGACGTTCAAGCTCCACGAAGGCGGCGGCGGCAACTACCTGGCTGTGCGATTCACCGACCGCAGCGACAACCAGTACGGCGACCTTCGGTACGCTTACAGTTACAGGGACTTGCTGCCGCAGGTGCTCGCCATTGCCGAGCCGGACCCCTATATCGGCACGACCATTCCGGAAGGCGAAGTGCTGTACCTCGACGGCCGTGCTTCGACGCCGGGCGTCAACTACGCTTGGGAGCAGGTGTGGCCGCAGACGCCGGAGTTCGCATTCTGGTTTGACGACACCAACCTCCCCATCCTTGGCGCCCCGTACGTGGATGTGGATACCGAGTTCTTCATGCGGCTCTGGGCCGATGACGGAACGAACTTTGGCGCCGACGCGGTCAAGGTTACCGTCGCCACGAAGGAAATCCCCGGCGCCGTGAGCGGCATCACCGGCGAATGGGCTGGCGACGTGGGCGCCGTCCTGAGATGGAACGCGGCCGCTCATGCGTCCCGCTACAACATCCTGCGTGCCGATAACGCGGCGGGTCCGTTCAGTCAGGTTGGAACCGCATACACCAACAGCTTCGTGGACACCGGCCCGCTCGCAGAGGGCGGCACCTACTACTACAAGATCCAGCCCGCGAGCATCCTCAATGTCGGCCCGACATCCGGCGCCGTCGCGATGGCCCGTAATACCGACCTCGGCAATGTGGCCCGGTCCGCCAAGGCTGTTCCGATTGTCGGCCAGCCGAACCCTCTGGGCGGCGGCTCTCGGGACATCGGCATCATGAAGGACGGTGTCGTCAGCGGTCAGAACTACGACACGTATGATGGCAACACGCCGAACCCCGGAAGCCTCCTCGGTGAGGAGACCTTTGAGTTCTTCGGCTACCTGTTCGACAGCGCGATCGAAGTCCATTCCCTCGTGTACTACACGGGCGGCGTCTTCGGTGATGGCGGCTGGTGGACGACTCTCGGAGTGCAGGTCACTACCGACGGCGTGACCTGGCAGGATGCTTCTGGCTTCGTCTCCGGACCCATCTATAACACCAGGGATTCCGGAACCGGCAGAAGCTCTTATGCGAAGTACATCATCAGCATCATCCCCGACATGGTGACCGGCGTTCGCGTTGCCGGACACGCAGGCGGCTCGGCGCGCTTCGTCAGCATCGCCGAGTTGGAGGTCTATGCCGATGTCGGCGGCTTGAACGTTAACGCAGGAGCCGGCGCGACGGTTAACGAGAAGACCATCGTTACCCTCGACGGAAGCGCCACCACGGGCGCCACAACGTACCTGTGGACGCAGATTGCTGGTCCGTCCGTGGTCATCAGCAACGCGAACCAGCAGGTCGCGTCCTTCACGGCCCCCGGCGTGTTCTTCCAGGATAGCGTGAGCTTCCGGTTGACCGCGTCCAACGCGCAGTGGTCGGCGTTCGACGACGTCGGCTTCACCGTGATGGACGTTGACAGCCGCCACATCTTCCGTTACATGTCTGACTTCGACGGTCACTCCTCGACCGGAAGGTTGGAGTGGGCTGATGGAGTGTGGGGCACGGGTGCTGGGTTCCAGCATGACCTCGTCCAGCGCATGCGCGGTAGGACCGCCCCTGACGCTTATCGTGCTGCAACCGCCGACGCCATTACTGGCAACGACTTCTTCTGGCAGGATACGAGCCAGAGTTACCAGCAGTACAGGCCGGTCCTCAATCCGTTCGACGTGCGGTATCTCCAGCCTGCTCAGGAGATAGACCCGTTCATCGGGTACACCACGGTCAACGACTGGTGGAAGTATAACTTCGGCAAGATGTCGATAGGCAAGCCACCACCAGATACCTCGTTCCCCGTGAACGGCGTCATGGCCATTACAGCCCTCGCGGCAACTGGCGCCGGCGACACGGTCGTTGAGGTCTTCCTGGATGAGGCGCCGGTCACCACGATCAACTTCACCGGCGGCAACTGGGGCGACTTCCAGTGGCGTAAGGGAGCGGGCACCTTCCTGGTGACCGCGGGCACCCACAGCATCCGCCTGAGACTCGCTCAGGGTGGTTGGGACGTCAGCAAGTTCCGGCTCGACCTCTCCCAGCCTGCAATCGAGAGCATCACGAAGTTTGACAACATGGCGACCCTCAAGTGGAACGACGTTGGCAGAACCTACGTCCTCCAGCAGGCGGATACGCCAAAGGGTCCGTGGACGCCAATCTTCGGACCGACGACCGAGACCTCGATCACCGCGCCGATTCCGCCGGATAGAATGATGTTCTACCGCATAGCGGTTTACTGAGTCGGCTGTCGGCATAGGACGGTACGCTGGGGCTCTCGCTGCTGAGCAGCGAGAGCCCCAGTTTTTTGCGCCGTAGCGCAGGCGTCCCCGCCTGCATGAGCCTGCCGCGACGAGAGACTCAGTTCTTGCGCGGAACATTGGCGACTCTGTCCGGGAACAGAACGGCTCATACAGGTTGGAGTGCCGTAGCGGTTTTCACTGACGAAAGAGAGCAGGAGGCGCGGCGAGAAAGAGGCAGGGTTAAGTGGAGGGCTTCATGTCCTTGAGGCTGTTCACGGCACTGAGGAACTGGCTGACGTCCTGGAACTGCCGATACACCGACGCGAAGCGAACGTAAGCGATGTGGTCCAACTGCTGGAGCTTCTGCATGACCAACTCCCCGATCTCCTCGGTGCTCACCTCTTGTCTCGAGAGTTCCTCAAGCTCCTCTTCGACCTTGTCAACGAGAGATTCAATCTGCGAAACGCTTATCGGGCGTTTTTCGCACGCGGTTGTGATCCCCTTCAGAATCTTGGCGCGGTCATAGTCCTCCCGCCGTCCGTCCTTCTTGATGACCTTCCACGGAAGTCGCTCCACGCGCTCGTACGTCGTGAAGCGCGCCTGGCACACCGCGCATTCACGGCGTCTCCGGATGACCGCCCCATCCATGAGCGAGCGCGAATCAACCACTTTGCTGTCGGGAGTCTTGCAGATGGGGCATCTCATTTGCGAAGCCTCTTGCTTGGCGTTTCGCCTCGCCGCCGTTCACTAAGTACACGTTAGGCGGGGCCTGGTGTGGGGTTTGGGGTGCGCGGGCAGCGTGGGGCAGACCCGATACCCTATACCCGAACCCCGAATTTATGAAACAGAGCACTAAGCTATTCTCGAAACAAGCGTGCGAGCTGCTCACGATGCCCTGTACAGGGGGAAATGGCGGCACAGCTCCTTCACGGCCGCGCGCGTCCGCTCGATGACCGCATCATCGTCCATGTGGCGTAAGACATCCACAATCAGGTCAGCGAGAACTGTGATGTCATCCTCTCGCATGCCGCGTGTGGTCACCGCGGGAGTGCCGAGTCGCAGTCCACTCGCGACAAATGGGCTCTTCGTATCGAACGGAATCAAATTCTTGTTTGCCACGATGTTCGTGTCTTCGAGTCGCTTTGCCGCATCCTTTCCCGTCAGCCCCAGGGGCGTCAGGTCCACAAGGAGCAAATGGGTATCCGTCCCGCCCGAAACGACGCGAATCCCCTTCTCCTGGAGGCGCTCCGCCAGTCTTTTTGCATTGGCTACCGTCTGCATCTGGTATTCGCGGAAGCCATCGGACATCGCTTCCTTGAAGCACACCGCCTTCGCGGCGATGATGTGCATCAGCGGCCCGCCCTGGATTCCGGGGAAGACCTGCGAGTCAATCTCTTTCGCGAACTCCTCCTTGCAGAGGATGATGCCCCCGCGCGGTCCGCGAAGCGTCTTGTGCGTCGTCGTTGTGACAAACTGGCAATGGGGTACAGGGTCCGGGTGAATCCCGGCCACGACCAAGCCAGCGAAATGCGCCATGTCCGCGATGGCATAGGCGCCCACTTTGTCCGCAATCGCCCTCAGCCGCTCAAAATCAATCGCTCTCGGGTACGCGCTCCCCCCCGCGAGAATCAGCTTTGGCTTGTGCTCCAGGGCGAGCTTCTCCATCTCATCGTAGTCAATGCACTCGGTATCTCGCCGGACTCCGTACGAAACGATCTTGAAAAAACGCCCCGAGAAATTGACGGGATTGCCGTGGGTGAGGTGACCACCATGTGCGAGGTTCATCGCCAGAATCGTATCTCCAGGCTGGAGCATGGCGAAATACACAGCCATGTTCGCCTGAGAGCCAGAGTGCGGCTGCACGTTCGCATGTTCCGCCTTGAAAAGCTCTTTTGCCCGCTCGATCGCGAGAGCTTCCGCCCGGTCCATATTGCGGCAGCCCTGATACCAACGCTTTGCCGGATACCCCTCGGCGTACTTGTTCGTCATGACAGAGCCGGTCGCTTCCATCACAGCGCGGCTCGCGAAATTCTCCGAGGCGATCAGCTCGAGCGTCTCCTCCTCTCGCGTCTCTTCCTCCCGGATCGCTTGCGCGACCTCCGGGTCAACCTTCGATAAGGGTCTCAACCTTTCATTCAGCGATGCCATTCCGTTCCACCTCTCTGGATATTGGGCTGCACTTGGAATAGTCAACCCATTGCCGTGTCAAGTCCCGTTGGATAAGCTTGCATGCCGACAGAGGAAAATATAATACGCGGAACACTTCTGATAGTACAGAGGAATTGTGCGGAACCGGCAACACTGAGTCGCGGGCGCGAATGGCCCCGGTCCAGGCGCGAACGCAGGCAGGCTGTGGCGTGGGCGTTAAACCCGCCCGCGAGAAGCTGCAAAGTGGGGGCCCGTATCCGTCAGATGTGTCCGACCTGTCCGACATTCGCATGTGGCGCAGGGCGGCGAGGGGAAAAAGAATAAGGGATGACCCTATCAGGTCATCCCTTGAATTCTTGTTACTCGTGAGCCTGTGTGATTACTTCTTCCGCCTGATGGCCCAGAGAGCCAGTCCAGGAGCCAGAAGAAGCAGCGTTGCCGGCTCAGGAATCGGCTGTGTCTTCAGATCCGGAAAGGCATAGCCCTGCGGGATGTCGGTACGGCCGACAAGCTGAGAGACAATCTCGCCCTGGGAGTTCGCGATGCCAAGCTCCTTGGAGGAACCCGCCGCCATCCAATCCGACTCGGGCAGGTTGTACGCCCTGACGTAAAGAATGTCTCCTTGGTTGACGGCGGGGAAATCTATGCCATTGAAGTTAACGTTCGAGTTGGTCCAACTTCCTGAGTTGGCGGGCGCGAACGTGCCATAATTTACGTGGCTCTCCTGGAGAAGCACATCGTCGCCTATCCAGGCCGTGTCCGCGTAAGCAGCGGGGTTAGCTCGCGGGTCGTCAATGGCGCCAACCGCCTTCCAGAGCTGTACAAGGGCGCCCAGTGAGAGGTCAATCGCCGCGGCGTCGTATTGTCCGGGCAGCGGATTTCCTGCGAAGTCTCTCGCTGGAGAAGTCGAAGGAGCTTACCACGTGATTATGGCGCTGTCTGCTGTGCTGACCAGCATCGCACACAGTGCAACCGCAAGAATCAGGATTGCTTTGCTACTCATGCTACCCCCTTTCCAGTTGGGTGGTTTTTGTCAAAAACTATATTTGTATTCTCTGAGCAATTCCCGTTTCGTCGTATGACGCACGGGATGCGAGATAGCCTAATACGGACGGGTGACCTGCCAGGTAATCGCATTCGCCGGGTACCGGTTAAACCAGAAGGCTCCACCCGGAGCAAACGACATGGTGGTCAAATCGCCCAGGTCTGGATCGAACCACTTGTTGTCGAAAGGCAATCCGGGAGCATCAGCCAGGAACGCCGTCGTGTAATTCGTGGCCGCGGGGTCCCAGGCATAGATGGAGTCGGCTTCTGACGAGGAAAAGCCTTTCTGAGCAACCTCGTGCAGGTTCGTGTCGTTCAGCCCCACGGTCACGGGGAACGGATAGCCGAACATCGTCAGACCCTTCACGAACGTCACGCTCTTTGTTAGCTCCATCGGGACCCATCCGAGGAAGGTAATCAGTTCCGTGGCGTCACCCGTGTTCTTCCTCCAAACCCACATAGCATCTCCCGCATTGAATGCCAGGGTGGAGAGATCGCCTGCATCCGGGTCGAACCATTTCCTATCGAAGCTTGTCTGGGGGGCATCAGCATAGAAGGCACTCGAGTAATTCTCCGTCGTCGGGTCCCACTTGAGCACTTCGTCTCCCTCAGCGCCAGAGAAACCGGGCGTGAGGTTCTCCTTGACCATGTCTCCCAGGCAGCCAGCGTCCCCATTCAGGTGCTTGTCCGCGGCGTCGAGAGGAACTGACACCATCGTCAGTCCATTCTTGACTACATCCACTTTCACGAAGCCGACGGGGTCCGTGTAAACTTGTGCCATGGCTGTCCCCCCGACCAGACAAACAGCCATGAGAGTTAGCACGAAGCCAGTTTTCAGGTTAGCTGTCCTCATACCTCTCAGCTCCTTTCTTATACGTTCAAGTTACAATACCGATTCGTTTGTCGAAAAGGAGACTTCGCTCCTTTGTTCTCGCACTACAGCTCCTGGCGATAAACGTACTCTCCACCCATGATCTGAGGTCAAAGATAGAGTCGCCTGCACCCTTTGTCAAGAGAAAAAATCCTCTTTTTTTTGCCCGAGAAATCAGCCTCTGGGCCCTTCGCTATCTTGTTCTAAAAATACCCCGGAACCGCTATCCCGTCAAGAGAAAAAATGCCTTTTTTTCGGCTGTGGACACAGCGGGTTCCGCCCCATCTTGCCGGTTCTGTTTCCTCTCCTTGAGTCGCCGAAAACCTCACTCGCAGCCTCCCTGTGCCGACCGGGAATCCGCTCTCTCCACGTTGCCCTGCGCTCGCTCGTTTCATCCTTGCTTTATTTCGGTCCAGAGGGCGTCCATCTCCGCGAGAGAGAGTTGCTTCAGGTCTCTCCCACTTCCCCTCACCCGCCGTTCCATTTCGCGGAAGCGTGTCATGAACTTGGAGATGGTCCCGCGAAGCGCTCCCTCGGCGTCAACCTCCAGAAGGCGGGACAGGTTCACGACGGAGAACAACAGGTCTCCGAGTTCCTCTGCGACATGGTGCGCCTCGCGTCGCGCAAGAGCCTCCGCCAGTTCGTGCATTTCCTCCGAAATCTTCTCTAACACATCCTCCGGCTTTTCCCAGTCGAAGCCCACTTGTGCCGCTCGCCGCTGGACCTTCTGCGCCTTCTGGAGCGCGGGCAGATTGTGCGGAATGGAGTCCATCAGCGAGGTCAATCCCTTTCCCTCCCTCTCCTGCTGCTTCATCTGGTACCACTGGTTGAGAACCTGAGCGGCAGACTGCCGTGAAGCGTCGCCAGGCAACTCGCCGCGACTGCCATCTGTTGGCGCCGCGAGCGCATCCGTTTCCATTGACGCCACGACGGCTTTTGCCGGGAGATTCGCTTCTTTCGGGGGCGCCTTCTCGCTTGATGTGCCGAACACGTGCGGATGCCGGCGCGTCATCTTCGCGTGGGCAAACTCGATCACCTCCTCGATGTCGAACTTGCCCTCATCCGCCGAGACCTTGCTCAGAAAGACGATGTGAAAAAGAAGGTCGCCCAATTCCTCCTTGAGTTTCTCAGGGTCATTGTGTTCAATCGCCTCGATGACCTCATACGCTTCCTCGATGAGAAAGGGCTTGAGGGAATCGAGCGTTTGCTGCTTGTCCCAGGGGCAGCCCTTCTCCCCCCGCAGGGCATTCAGCAGTTCGACGAGGTCCTGAAAGCTCACCAGTTCTCCTGAGGCAATCGGCTGGGTCGCGTCAATGGGCCCACGGGGCTTCTGTCACGGTGGAAGTTGTCGGTCTCAGCCAGGATTTCCTCTACAAGCTTTGATACATAAACCACAAATGTTATGGCCAATGTTCCATTGGTTGCGAAAGACTCGCAGTTGCTCCCGGCACTTCGCCAGGTTGAACTCCTCGCGCCGTTCGGCGATGGCTCCCGCCGGGCACACCGAAATGCACGCTCGACACTCTCCGCAGTCTTGCGCCAGGGGCTTCCCCGTCGGCAACGGAATGTCCGTGAAAATTGTCACGTAGCGCACCCGGGCGCCGTACCGAGGGCTGACAATCAGATTATTGCGACCGTACCACCCCAGACCCGCGTGATATGCCGCCCAGCGGTGCGAGGCGTGCCCCAGGTCATTCGCCCAGTCAATAACCTGCGACGACGGGACCGGGCACGCGGCGAATCCGAGCCGCTGAACCTCGTTCGCCAAGCGAAGAGCGATGGAATCGAGTTCCTTGTTCACCACGCGATAGTGGTACGCGTAGAGCTTGGTCGGCCCCTCGGTGAGCGATTCCATGATGGCGTCCGAAAGCCGATAGCCCACGCTCACTGCATACGGGAACCGTCCAAGCTCCGTCATCGGCGGGGGGCATTCCGCCGAACTCTTCATTGCCTCCACGGAGGCAACTCCGAACGAACAGGCTCCCGCCTCCACTGATAGGCGATTCAAGAGCGAAGAAGCGTTCAGCCTGTCTGTGTCCATGAGGGTCTATGAAATGGCCGTTACAGCACAAGCAAAGCGTTTGCAGCGACGAAACAGGTTCTCCCGATGGGACGTCCCGCGGTCACGGCGACCCGCGCAAAACGAGCTCGCTGCAACAGCACCAAGCATTCCCCCGGCGGGCAGGGCACTCTGAGGAATCCGATTGCAGTTGTTTCTGTCGCGGTCAATCGCGGGGGCCTTCCGCCGAAAACCCCATCACGCAGATGCCTTCCCGGTTCGCCAGCTCAACGACTTCTTCCTCGTCGAGGACAAGGGTCTTCTGAGCCTCCACGGCCAGGACCGAGGCGCCGCTTTCCTTCATCGTCCGGATGGTCTCCACGCCAATGACGGGGACATCAAACCTCATGTCCTGCGACGGCTTGGCCATTTTCACCACCACCGTCTCCCCCCCAGCCAGTTTGCCGCCTCGCCGAATTGTCTCATCGGTTCCCTCGAGAGCCTCTACGGCGACAATTGCCTTGTCCCTCACCACGACCGTCTGTCCGATATCGAGCCTGCCGAGCTCCCGGGCGATCTGGGCTCCAAACCGCACGTCTTCCAGCTCCTTCTCCGTCGGCTGCCGTCGCGTGAGAACCTTCTCTTTTGCCAGACTGTCTTTCAAAAAAGTTGTCGAGTCCAGAAGCTCGATTCCGTCCTTGGCCATCTCTTCCGCGACAGCCGAAAAGATACTATCGGCTTTCCGGTTCTCGATGCGGGACAAAAGCTTCAACCCTCTCAGGTCGAACTTCAGCTTCTCGAACATGCGCGTCGGACGGATTTGCCCCGCCATGACCGCCTTGGAGACCCCCGCCTGCTTGAAAAATTTGATCAGCTTGCCTATCTGCCCGACGCCAACCCATAGCAGGTTGTCCACGAACTTCTCAAGTTCCGGCGAGGTCTCCCCGTGGAAACCCACAGCCTCAACTCGGGCGCCGGGCTTCTTTTTGTAATTCGTCGCCAGAAGCAGCGGAAACTTGCCGTTGCCGGCGATCAAGCCGAGCGGTTCATCCATGAAAGCTTTGCTCGTGTTTTCGGTTGGCAGCGAACTGCGGCCTTACCTGGCGAGCGGCTTATCAAATCTATCAGTGAGGGAGGGTCACACGGAAAGACTGCCCGGGAGGCCGCTCCGGAGATGGCGCCTTGCCTATCGCCCAATCCCTCGCTCCGAGTTCGCGATAAACTCGAGGAGATGCCGAATCTCCGGCGTCTGCGGAAGCTCGGACGTTACAATCTCCACCGCGTGGGACGTTGCCAGACCTGATTTGAAGAGAATCTTGAATGCCCGTCGAATGAGACTTCGCGCTTCCGGCGGAAAGCCGTGCCGCCGAAGCCCGATGGCGTTGATGTCCACGACCGAACAAGGCACCCCGTCGCTCAACGAATAGGGAGGCACATCCTGGTTCACCTTTGACAATCCGCCGATCATCGAAAGCGTCCCCACGTGGACAAACTGGTGTATGCCCACGAGCCCGCCAATCACCGCCTGGTCCTCAATGAGGATATGCCCCGCCAGGGACGCCACGTTCGCCATGATCACTCCGTTTCCCAACCGGCAGTTGTGGCCCACGTGCGAATACGCCATCAGGAAGCAGTCTTCGCCGATGGACGTTTTCGAACCCTCACCCGTGGACGAGTTGACCGTGACGCATTCCCGGATGACCGTCCGGGCGCCAATCTCGACATACGTCTTCTCGCCGCGATATTTCAGGTCCTGGCAACGCGTCCCCACCACCGCGCCCGGAAAAATCTCGCACGACTCGCCAATTGTCGTGAGGCCCGCAATCACTGCGTGCGAGTGGACGATCGCATTATCCCTAATGATTACGTTATCTTCGACAACGGCGTAGGGCCCGATCCGCACGTTCTCGCCTATCTCCGCTTTCGGGCTCACGATCGCCGCCGAATGTATGCTCCTCAATCATCCTCCTTTGACTGGCCGAACCCACTCCCGCGGCAGGTCATCTCGAGTCCTGATCCACCAGCGAGCACATCAGTTCTGCCTCGCACGACACGCTTTCTCCAACGTAAGCCGTCGTCTTTAACAAGCAAGTCGTTGTCCGCAAGCGAATTACCTTCGCCTCCAGCCGCAACGTGTCCCCGGGGAAAACCGGCTTGCGAAACTTCACGTTGTTGATAGACATAAAATATGGGACTTTCCCCGTATTCTCTCCCTTTGTCAACATAATCATTCCCGCCACCTGAGCCATCGCCTCCACGATCAGTACCCCAGGCATAATCGGATGCCCCGGAAAATGTCCCGCGAAAAAGGGTTCGTTGATGGTCACGTTCTTGACTCCTACCACCCTCTTGTCCGGGACGAACTCGATGATCTTGTCCACCAGCAGGAAAGGATACCGGTGAGGCATAATCTTCAACACCCGCATTATATCCATCCCGCCAGGAGCGATTCCCTCCGTAGCTTTTCGCGGCGCGGGAGCTCTTTCCTGCATAGCCTTCTTTCGCAACAGGCGAGTCAGCTTGATGTTGCTGCCATGACCCGACTTGATCGCCACAACGTGCGCCCTCAGAGGCTGCCCTAAAAGGAACAGGTCACCCAGCAGGTCCAGAATCTTGTGCCTCACGAACTCCTTCTCAAACCGCAGCCCCTCCTTGCTGAGAATTACGTCTCCATTGACGACAACCGCGTTGTCGAGACTCCCTCCCTGGATCAGACCGCTCACAATCAACTCCTGTACCTCGTGGTACGGGCAGAATGTGCGCGATGGCGCGATTTCCTTGATGAACGTTTCGTCTGTGATCGGCAGGGAGAGAAACTGCGTGTCAATTCCCGGTTCGCTGTACGAGATCGTGAACGAGATCGAAAGCTCGTCCGCTGGCAGCACAACCAAGTCCACACCGTCCTCCGAAACGTAAATCGGCTCTTTCGGCTTGAAGACGTTCTTTGGAGCGTCCTGAAGCTCCATTCCCGCCGACTGAATCATCTCCACGAACGGAAGGGCGCTCCCGTCCCCGACCGGCGGCTCGTTGCCAGCCACCTCCACGAGGAGGTTGTCAATCCCCAGACCCATCAGCACCGCCAGCACGTGCTCCACCGTATGAACCTTCACGCCGTTCTTCCCGAGCGTCGTTCCCCGCAGAATGTCCACCACGTTTTCAATGACCGCCTCAATGGGAGCTTCCCTCGGAAACTCTTTCATCTGAAAGCGCACCCCGTACCCGGGGGGAGCCGGTTTGAACGTGATACTCGTCCGGTTTCCCGTGTGAACGCCGATTCCCGAGCGGCTGACTTCTCGCCCAATTGTCCGTTGTTGCTCCATGGATGAACTCCAGGCCTTCGTGCCCTTCGTGTTCTTCGTGGTTTCCTACTTGTCTTCGTGCGACAACCTGGCAGCGTGTCCTACGGGAGCCTCTCCTCCAGGGCCCTCACTTTTTGCCGAAGCTCCTCGACTTCCCGCAGCAACTGGGGAATGCGATAGGTCGCCGCGACAGCTTTCCTCTCTTGATCGAGTGGACGCGCGGGAGTCCCCCCGACGATCGCGCCCGGGGGGACGTTCTTCGTAACGCCAGCCTGGGCCGTGACCCTGGCGCCATCTCCAATCTTAATGTGTCCCACAAGGCCGGCCTGCCCTGCCAGGATGACGTCCCGCCCGATCTCTGTGCTGCCGGAAATACCGACCTGAGCGATAATAATAGAGTTTTCCCCCACTTTCACGTTATGCGCCACCATCACCAGATTGTCAATTTTCGTGCCCCGGCCGATGACTGTTCTGCCAAACCGTGCCCTGTCAATCGTAGCGTTGGCGCCGATCTCCACATCGTCCTCAATACAGACGATCCCGGTCTGGGGTATCTTCACATGTCTTCCATCCACCGGAATGTACCCGAAGCCATCGGCTCCAATGACCGTCCCGCTGTGGATGATCACCCGGTCCCCGATAATCGTCCCTTCACGAACGGTCACGTTCGGGTAGAGAACGCAGTCGCTGCCGATCTGCGTGTCCTTTCCAACGTACACGAAGGGAAAAAGATGTGTCCGGTCGCCGATGCTCGCCCCCTCCGCAATCACCACATAGTCTTCGATCCCCACGTCTTTCCCCAGTCGCACCGACTCCCCGATGCATGCCTTTTCGGAGATGCCATTTCTCGCCGTGCTTAGCGGGGGAGAGAAAAGCGCAGTGACCTTCACAAACGCCATGGAGGGGTTCTCGTGAACCAGCGCGTTTATCTCCGCCGGAACCTCAAGCTCCGGCGGCACAATCACTGCCGAGGCCCGCGTCTGCGGGAGAAGGCGGGCATACTTCCGGTTCGCAAGGAAGCTGATCTGTCCTTTTTCCGCCTCATCAATCGAGGCGACCGACACAATCGGACAGTCGGGGTCGCCCAGCAAGGTACCGCCGACGATATCGCAGATTTGCTGTAACGTTTTTTGGACTGACAAGCTCGTTTCCCTTGGAGGCGTCTCCGCGCTGCCGTCATCGCGTCCCTGGCCGCAGCCCTCGGGCAGGCGTTGGGCAGGCAATCGCCCGGCAGTATATCATACTCCTTGACCTGTCGAGAACTCTTTCCTGTTTCAAAAAAACAGACCAGTCCTCCTCCCTCCTCGCCTGCCCGCGTTCGCGCTCGGGCGTGGGACCCGGCCCGGGACACCGTGCGCGCTTCGCCACGGCGTTCACCAGCCCGGCCAGGGAGAGCAGACCGATCCGAACCTTCCTTTCTCAGGGGCGACCGCAGGGCCGCCGGCAAACCGCCCGCCGCCATCGGCCGCTACTTCGTCGCCTCGGTGGCATCCGCCTTGCCGGGCTGTTCTTCCGGGACCGGAACGCTATGCCCATCCGGGAACGTCACGCTCCCTCGCCCGTAAAGGTGTACCAGCCCAATGTCCTCTAAGAGAATGAACGCCACCGGACGATTCGCATCCAGGCCGATAAACGTGTAGCCCGACAAGGGCACTTTCCCCACAAACCGCCACACCGACTGATTCCCCATCGGCGGGCTGACCACTCCCCCAACGCCGCCGCCCATATCCTTCGGGTACTGTGCGACAAAGCGAACCCGCTCCCCTTCACCTTTCATCGTGATGCTCCCCGAAGCGGTCCCTTTCCGGGGCTGAATCTCCTTGACGGTGTACCGGTCGCGAACGCCGCTTTTGCTGACCTCCCCAATCAGGGCATCCTCCGCCGATACGGGCAGCGGCTCCACTGCCTCCGGGGCCCCTTCCTCCTTCGGCGTCGTCCCCGGTTCCGAGCGGCTCTTCAGATACTTGTCGTTCATCTGCACCAGGGTCCGAAACGTCAGGTCCGCCGATTCATTCTTGCACATCAGCACCTCGTCCAGCAGAACCCACGTGTACCCTTCCGCCTGGGCGACCTCTTTCACCGCCTCCGCGATTTCTCCTAAGATTTCCTTTTCGAACTTCAGTTGGCTTTTTTCGATCTCCTGCCGGATCTCCTTGTCGAACTGGAGCAACTCGGCCTTCTTCTGCTGGATTTTCTCATCTTCCTTGCGAGCCTGTTCCGGGCCGCTGAGGGCTTTAGCCGTCTCGAGGTCCTCGATCTGCTGTCGGATGGCGTCTCGGTCGGCTTTCTTCGACTCCAGGAACTTCTTAATCTCCTCCTCGAACGCCTTCTTGTGGAGGCTCTCATCCGAAATCTTTTTCAGGCTGATGAACCCGATCTTGCCCTTCTCCTCACAGGTTCCCGCCAGACACACCAGCAGCCCTGCCGCCATAGCCAACCACCCCACCGCCTTATAGCTCATCGGAAATCGTCTCCTTCCGTGTCTTCGTGCCCTTCGTGCTCTTCGTGGTGAATCCAACCCAAATCAGAAATTGAAGCCCATGGAGAAATCAAATCGTCCGCTCTTGCTCGCCCACTCGTCCCGGTCTATAGGCCAGCCGTAGTCCAAGTTGATGGGGATCGGCTGCCCCATTACAGGGATGATGATCCTCACTCCCACGCCGGCGCCCGCGCGCAAATCCGATGGGTCCACATCATACGAGTCGTACCACACATTCCCTGTATCATAGAAAATCGCTCCCCTCAGCGGCCCGTAGATCGGATAGTCGTATTCCGCCGACAGCATCAGCATGGACTTCCCGCCGATCGGCTCGCCGAGTTCGTCTTTTGGCCCCACCGTCCGGTACCGGAAGCCCCGGATCGTTGTCGGCCCGCCTAAGAACAGCCTCTCGAAAATCGGAACGTCATCCGCGTCGCCGATCTCCTGCGCGAAGCCCACCCTTCCCAACAGGCGCAGAATGTGTCTCCTTCCGTAAAGCCGAATGTAGTGCGCCGCCCGGTACTCGTGCTTGAAGAACTCCTCGTCTGAGCCTAAGAAACTTCCAGCCACCTGCCACGACCCGGAGAGCCTCGTTCCCCTCGTCGGCATCAGGTAGCTATCCGTCGTGTCGCGAACCGTCTCGAACTCCAGCGAGCTGACAGTGCTCTCGCCCTCTTCCTTCTTGATCGTTTCCGAAGCATCCTCATCCACGTTGAGGTCCACCCGTTCCAACTTGTAAATCACCCCCGCTCGCGTCGCCGGGGCGATGCTCTTGTACAGCTTCAGGTCAAATCCCGTGTTTTTCTGGTCGTAGAACCGCCTCTCGCTCAAGTACCGCTGGTCCGTGCGGAAGATATCGAATCCGAATGACAGTTGCCTGTCGAAGAGCCACGGTTCGGTAAAACTAAAAATGAAGTCGGTCCGCTTGGTCCCGAGCAGCGCCTTAACCCTTGCCTTTTGCCCGGCCCCTCTCAGAAACGGCGACCGCCACCGCTTCCAGTCGAAGTTCGATTGCGTCACCTCGATCGTCCCGAAAACATCATATACTGAGCTGACGCCCCCGCCGAACCACAGTCTCCCGGTGGGCCGTTCCCTAACCTCGATGACCAGGTCCCGAACGCCTTCCACATCCGTCGGCCGGTCATAGGCGATGACCCCTTCCGCTGCCGGGTTCGCCAGGTCGCCGAAATAGTTGAGGTTCTTCAGCCGTTGCACCGAAAGGCGCACCTTCCGCATGTTGAACAGCTCACCCGGGTTGACCCCAATCTCCCTTCGAATGACCTTGTCCTTCGTGATGAGGTTGCCGGTGACTTCAATTTTCCCGATGCGAATCTGCTCGTTTTCCGTGATGGTATAGACCACATCCAGAACTTGTGGTTTATCGCTAGGTTTCCGTTCGAGACTCACCAATGCGTCAATGTACCCCCGCTCTCCGTACTTGTCGTAGACGGCCATCCGGTCCCTTTCCAGGGCAAACGGGTCGAACGGCGAGCCTTGCTTCAGGGTACAAACCCCCAGAAGCTCCTCATCCGTTAGGATGGCGTTCCCTTCGATTGTGAAACTCCCCGCGAAGTATTGCGGACCTTCGTACAACTGGACCGTCAACTGCATTTCCCGCTTCTTCGGAGGGACTTTCCAATCCCTGCCCAACTTGTTCAGGAGGGACTCGGTGGGGTCCGAAATGTGAGCCGTTTTCCCATCGGGAAGAACCGTCAGATCAACGCCCAGCCGCCGGAAGGTTCCCTTCGGCTGCTTGCAGCTCGGGCATATCCACTCCTCCGGCAGTTCTTCAAACGGTGTGCCAGGGAGAACGTTGTGCTCCATGTCCCCCTGGGAAGGATGGTACACGTATCCGCACTGCGCGCACCTCGCCCCCTGCACCGCGATGTCCAGAAACCCTTTCTGCTGGTACAACGCGCGGATGCGGTCGAGGTCTTCATCGAGAACGTATCGCTTCAGCTTCCCGCTGCCAAAAATGAACGGGAGGAACCACTTCCGGGTGCTTGTCTTGACCGCTTTCAGAATCTCTTTCGTCGAAACCGTCTGGTTTCCCACCACACGGATGCTGGTGATAAAAGCTTTCGGCCCCTCCTCGACCTCCACGTCAACCGTCACTTCATTGGTCTCTTTGTCTATCTCCGGAACGTGCCGGATGCTCGCGGCGAAGTAGCCCTTCTTTTCGTAATAGTCCTTGACCTCCGTAACGCCGCGCTCAATCTCGGCGGGGTCATACACGGAGCCGACAAGGCTCGGCGCCCCGGGAACGGGAATTCGGCTGAGGAGGCCGGGCTTCTTCTTCTTCTCATCCTCCTTCGGCTTCATCTTCCGCAGGAGTCTCTTGCTGGCGATGGTTTCGTTTCCCACGAAAGCAACGCTCCGCACCACCGGGTTCTCCTCGAATACGTAGGCCAGAACCACCCCCTCCGGCGTCTCATCCACTGCCACCGTCACATTTCGGAAGTCCCCCGTGGCCATCAAGTTCTTGATGTCCTGGTCCGCGATCTCCCGTGAAAAAACGTCTCCCGGCTTCGTCCTGATTTTCAGCCGCACAAAATCCTCGTTCGCTTGCCGAAGCCCCTCCAACCGAACTTCCTTCACCGTCTTCTGCTCTTCTCCGCCAAGGACTCCCGGCGCAAAAAGAAAAAGAGCAGACAGAATCAGAGCCGCCACTCTTCTCCCAGCAGGCATCAGCTCCTCCTTTCGGCATGTTCCATCGTGATTAAGGCTGTTCCTCCTCGAACTCCGAAAATCCATCCATCCCATCTGCCGCCCCGCCCTCGCGGGCAAGAGGCTCGAACCGCGTGCACTCCTTCAGAAACGCCAGCTCAATCCTTCCCACAGGGCCGTTTCTTTGCTTGGCGAGGATCAACTCTGCGACGCCGGGCCTCTTATTCGGGTCGTAGTACTCCGGCCGAACTAAGAGCAACACCACGTCCGCGTCCTGCTCGATCGCCCCTGACTCCCGCAGGTCCGAAAGCTGAGGCCGCTTGTCCTCCCGCGTCTCCACCTCCCGGTTCAACTGCGACAGCACTATCACCGGAATGTCCAGTTCCCGGGCCAGAGCCTTCAGCGAGCGCGACATGTCCGAAATCTCCTGCTGCCGGTTCTCGTACCTCCTGGATGTCGGGTGCAGCAGTTGCAGATAGTCCACAATCACCAACCGGACGTCGTTTGTGGACTTCAGTCTCCGCGAGATCGCCCTGAGCTGTAACACATTCAGACCGGCCGCGTCATTGATATATATCGGCGCCTCGCTCAGTTGCCCAGCCGCCGCGATAATATCGGGCCAGTCCCCCTTGCCCACGAACCCCCTGCGGACCTTGTGGCTGTCTATGGGGACCTCCCTTCCATGGCTTGCCCTTGAGCACAGCATACGTTGCGCAAGCTGGTCCGCGGAGGTCTCCAGGCTGAAAATCGCAACGCCCATACGCTTAACCACGGCCACGTATTCCGCGATGCACAGCGCCAGAGACGTCTTTCCCATCGAAGGCCTCGACGCTACCACTACCAGGTCTGAATTCTGAAAGCCTGACGTGAGTTGATCCAGAGCTTCGAAGCCGCTGGGCACCCCGGTCGTGTGGTGTTTGTCGTCGCACAGCTTCTCAATCTTGTCCACCACCCCCGTCACAACGCCCCGAATCGCCACGTAGCTTTCCTTGATCCTCTTCTCCGCGATGTCGAAGATGCTCGTCTCGGCGCCGTCTAAGAGCTCCTCCACTTCTCCGTCTTCCTCGTAGCACTTCCGCACGATCTCCGTCGAGGTGGAGATCAAATCCCGAAGGACCGCCTTGTCCGAGACGATCTTGAAATAGGAGTTGGCGTGGGCCGTCGTCGGGACAGAATCGTCCAGCTTCGCCAGGTACACGGCGCCTCCCACAGCGTCCAGTTTGCCGGCGCCGTCTAACTTGTTCGCCACCGTCACGGGGTCAACCACTTCCCCTGCCTGGTACAGGTCGCGCATCACGGAGAAGATCGTGCGGTGCGCCGGGTCGTAGAACGATTCCGGAGTCAGCTTCTCCGCAGCATGGTCCATTGCCTCTCGGCTCTGCAACATGCAGCCCAGCGCGCTCATTTCCGCTTCGATGTTGCACGGAGGAACACGATCCCCGCCTGGGGCGGGGTACTGCGCACCCATGACACACCTCCAGTTTAGAGAGGAGAGGGTAGAAAGTCGAGAGTAGAGGTTCCTCTCTTCTCTCCTTTCTCGCCTCCACTTTCTCCTCTCTGCGCTATTCCTTCACCACCCAGAGCTTCAGCGTCGCCTCCACTTCCGGATGCAATCGCACCTTTACTGAGTAGATTCCGAGAGCTTTGATGGGGGTGTCCAACAGGATTTTCTTCTTGTCGAGCTCGATCCCTTCCTTGCGAAGCGCGTCCGCAACGTCCGACGCCGTGACGGACCCGAACAACTTCTCCTCCTCACCGACCTTCGCCGAGATCGTGCACGACAGACTCTCAATCCTCGCCGCGAGTTCCCGGGATGCATCGAGTTCCGCCTGGGCTCGCACCACCTTCTTTCTCTGGAGGCTCCTCTGGATGTCTGTGGCTCCTTTCGTGGCGGGAATGGCCAGCTTCTTCGGGATGAGGTAGTTTCTCGCGTAGCCATCGGCCACGTTCAGAATCTCGCCTTCTTTTCCCAGCTTCTCAATGTCTTTCAGCAGCAAGAGTTCCATTGAATCCGTTTTAGAGGGGAAAGGGTAGAAAGCAGAGAGTAGAAGCTCCCTCCACTTTCTCCTCTCTCCTTTCTCCTTTCCTCTTTGTTGTGCGGTCAGCAGGGTTTGCCGTTAAGTCACTCCACCACGTAGGGGAGCATCGCCATATATCTCGCTCTCTTGACGGCCGTGGCCAGTTGCCTCTGATGTTTTGCGCAGTTCCCCGACGTTCGCCTCGGAAAAATCTTCGCCCGGTCCGTCAGAAACTTCCGCAGCACCACAACGTCCTTGTAGTCAATCGTCTCCACTTTGTCCGCGCAGAACCGGCACGCCTTCTTCTTCCTGTCCGCCAGCAGTTTCGCCTTTTTCCTTCTTCTCGCCGCCGTCTTGCTTACTACCATTCACGTACCCTTTCGCCTACATGCTCAGTTCGTCTAAAACGGAATATCATCCTCTCTGTGGGGCTGGTCTATGTCCGCTTCCGCGGGCGGACCACTCTCTTCGTGCCCCTTCGCCGGGGACGACGTCTTCGGCCCCCTTCCTTTGAGGTCCAGGAATTGGATTCGCTCCGCCACCACGCGGTGGCGGGAGCGTTTCTCCCCCTGGGCCGTCTCCCAGGTATCGAGTTGCAGTCGCCCCTCCACGTACACCAGAGACCCCTTCGTCAGGAACTGCTCGCAGATTTCCGCTTGTTTCCGCCACGCCACCACGTCCACGAAGCACGTCTCGCTGTGCTTCTCCCCTTCTTTGTCGGTATAGTCCCTGTTGATGGCCATTCCGAAATCCGCTACGGCCGTCCCGTTTGGGATGTACCGCAGCTCCGGATCCCGGGTCAGGTTTCCGATCAGCATGACTTTATTCAAGGATGCCATGGGTCACTCCTCTTCTTCCCCGCTCTCGGCGGGGCTCGTTTTGTCACCCGCCCCTGGCCGTAGCCCTTGGGCAGGCAGTCGCACTTCCCCTGGCCGTAGCCCTTGGGCAGGCATCTCCTTCTTTTTCAGGATCAGGAAACGCAGAATGGATTCGTTCAGCCGGTACCCGACTCTCAATTCGGATAGTAGGTCCCGCGCCAGGCGAAAATACAGAAGAAAATAGAACCCATCTCTTTTTCTTCGAATCGAGTAGGCAAGGCGCTTCTTCCCGAGATGCTGGAGGTCAACAATCTCCCCTCCCTTTTGGACCATCTCCGCTTTCAGACGCTCCGCGAGAGTCTCAACCTCGTGCTCGCTGAGCCCCGGATCCGCAATGTACATCGCTTCATATAAGTCCAGCATGTTCCTCCGTCTGATTTTGACTGTCTTCACTTTCGGCGGTGGGCGGTGCCAGCCGGGGCATCTCAGCCCGATTCCGCCACTCGATTGTATTCGCTCATCGCGCTCTCCAAACCCTCTTTCACAATCGTCTTGATCGCCTCTGCGGCACGCTCCACGCCCGCTCGCATGACGGCCTTCTCCTCCTGTGTGAAGTCGCCCAGCACAAAATCCGTCACAGCCTCCGCTTCTCCGGTTCCTATCCCGAGACGAAGCCGTGGAAACTCCATGGTGCCCAGGCAAACGATGACCGACCTCAAGCCCTTGTGGCCGCCGGCGCTCCCTTCGCTGCGAATTCTCAGCCGGCCCAGCGGCAGGTTAATGTCGTCTGACACGACCAACACGTTCTTCGGGTGCGCCCCGTAAAAACTGACCAGCCGCGCCACCGCCTCGCCGCTTCGATTCATGAACGTCGTCGGAAGGGCTACAATCACCTTCTTCCCGCCGACATCCCCCCCGCCGACCCGCGAACGCAACTTTCCCTTTCGGCGCAGCACAATCCCGTGGCGACCTGAGAATTCCATTGCCACCGCATAGCCGACGTTGTGCCGGTTGCCCGCGTAGTCGCCGCCCGGATTTCCCAGCCCGACGATCAGAAAAAGCTCACTTTCTTCCCTCACGGTTTTCATCAGCGCGCCGTCCGATTTGTCTGACAGGTCTGACCTGCCCGACGGGTCTGATCTGTCCGACTTGTCTGACGGGTCCGACCTGTCCAACCCCTATGCGCCTTTCTTCTCTTCTCCGCCCTTTTCCTCCTTTTCCGCTTCCTCTCGCTTCTTCTCGGTGATGACCTCAGGCTCGGCCGGTTCTGCCACCTTCTCGGCTGCCTCTTCCTCCGCCACCACGCGCGGCGCCATCACAGACACTACCGTGAGTTCCGGGTCGTTGAGAATCTCGACCTTGTCTCCTAACTTGATGTCTCGAACATGGATCGCCTGGCCCAACCCCAGCTCGCCGATGGACACCTCAACCTGTTCCGGCAAGTCCATCGCCAGGCACCGCACCTCCAGTTCTCTCAGCGCATGCTCTAAGATGCCGCCCGCCGCCACTCCGGGGGAGTCCCCGACGGTGATCACGGGGATACGCGCATGAATCTTCTCAGTCAGACTGACCTGGTGGAAATCCATGTGCAACACGTTGCCCTTGATGGGGTGGTGCTGGATTTCCGTGATTAGGGCCGGGCGCGCCTCGCTTTCCCCCCCGTCCTGCACCTCCAGCCATACGACCACACTCTCCAGAGACACCGCGTGCCTGCCATGAGTGAGACCGTGAACATCGCGACCATCCAGCTCGATCGCAAGAGACTCCGCTCCTTTTGAGTACACGACAGCGGGGATTCTTCCCGTCGCCCGGAGTTTCTTGGCGACGCCTTTTCCGCCCGGTGTTCTCCTCCACGCCCTAATCCTGATTTCTGCCATGCTAAAATGCCCTCAACTTTTGCCGCGTTGGTGTCCGACCAGTCCGACCAGTCCGACTTGTCTGACTCGTCTGACCTGTCCGCCCCAGCTCTCACGAGAAAAGCGAACTTACCGATTCGTCCCTGTGGATGCGCATGATCGCTTCCCCCAGGAGGCCTGCCACGCTCAACCTTGTGATTTTTAGCTCCGAAGAATCGTCCACGGGATTGCGGACGCTGTCCGTGATAACTAACCTCTCAATAGCAGACTTCTTGATCCGCTCCACCGCTGGCGACACCAGAATCCCGTGAACCACGAACGCCCAGATTTCTCCGGCGCCGTGTTCTTTCAGAATTCGGGCAGCCTCGGTCAAGGTCCCCGCGGTGCTCACAATGTCGTCCACGAGGATCACCTTCTTGCCCTTGACATCGCCAATGACCGTTGTCGCTTCGACCTCGTACTCTCCCACCCGCCGTTTATCCACCGTGGCGAGAGGGAGGCCCAACTTCGTGGAAAACAGGCTGGCGAGTTTCATTGCACCGACGTCCGGCGACACGATAATCGCGTTTTCGAGGTGAACCTCCTTGATGTACTCCCGAAAGACGGGGAACGCATTCAAGTTATCCACGGGGATGTCGAAGAATCCCTGAATCTGTCCCGCGTGGAGGTCAATCGTCAACAACCGGTCTGTGCCGGCCGCCGTCAGCAGATTTGCGACCAACTTCGCGGAAATGGGCACACGGGGCAGGTCCTTGCGGTCCTGTCGTGCGTAGGCGTAACAGGGAACGACCGCGGTGACCCTCCACGCGGAGGCACGCTTCAGGGCGTCAATCAGCAGCAACAGCTCCATGATGTTCTCGTTCGGGTTCGGGACCGTCGGCTGAATCACAAAGGCGTCCCTGCCTCGAACATTCTCGAGTATCTTCACCCGGATCTCGCCGTCCGGAAACCGCGACACCACAAGCTTCCCCAGCGGAACGCCGATGCTTTCGCTGATCCGCTGGCTGAGCTCCGGGTCACCGTTTCCGGCAAACACTCTTATGGCGCCACCACGCATTCACCTATCCTTCCTGCTTCACCGGAGTGGGAAAATCAAACCGCCTAGAATACCAGGTTGTTGTGTTGCGTCACAAACAGGGATTTTTATCTGGCTGGGGCGGTAGGATTCGACCCTACGCATCCGAGGACCAAAACCTCGTGCCTTACCGCTTGGCTACGCCCCAGGGCTTCAGGTGGGGCACGGACTGAGGCGCCGCCCCACGCGCGCACGGGTGCCTCCGCAGCGCTTGCGGCTCATTATATAGACTCTCCCTCGCGGCGCCGTCAACAAAAAAATCCCCCTCGTCCGCCTCTCCTGTTTGTCCCTCTGTTGCAGAGGCGCGGGGGATGCCAGGATTGACAACATGTCCTGAGGCTGCTATCCTCTCGTCAATTCGAGAAGTGACAGAGAGAAAGGATTGACCGGTGCCTTTGTTCTATCGAGTCGTCGAAGGCGTCATCATCGCCTCTTTATGGGCGATGACCCTTCCCCGGCGGACCCTCGCATCTCGGAAAAGCGTGCCGAGAGTTCTCCTTTTTCTCCTGGCGGGGACGGCGTTCTTCGACCTGGAGGTTTACAAGGCCCGTGCCGCGGAGGTCACCGCGCTTGTGCTTTTGCCGCCGTTGGTCCTGATGTCGGTGATCCTGCACGAGGTCAGCCACGGATGGGTCGCGCTTCAGCTCGGCGACCCCACCGCCAGGAACCACGGAAGACTAACGTTCAATCCGTTGAAGCATATGAGCTTTCGCTGGACGGTTCTATTTCCAATCACCACAGTCTATCTTTTCGGTGTGGCGCTGATCATGCCCAAGCCCGTGCCGATTAACCCGAACAATTTCGAGGACCCGCGCAAAGGAATTATGTGGGTCGGTCTGGCGGGCCCCGCCGTCAACATTTTCTTTATGCTTTTCTTCTCGATCCTTCTCGGCAGTGGAGTTGTCCCCGCGCACGGCGTTGGCTCGTTCATCCGATTTCTCTTGACGGCCTTGATTATCATCAACATGATTCTGGCGACCTTCAACCTTCTCCCGATTCCGCCTCTGGACGGCTCCCGACTCCTGATCGGGTTGCTTCCCCCGAAGTTTGGCTTCTATCTGATCAAGGGGCAGCGTTTGGGACTGGGGCTCATTTTCGCTGTTGTCATTGGCACCGCGGTCTTCGTGGGCATGGAGAGGGTGTTCATTCCCTGGATCGAATTCGTGTGGCGGTTTCTTGGACTGGATGTGAATGACCTTTACCGCGCTTTCGGCGAGTGACGAGGACGGGGCCACGCGCGGAAGAGACAAAATGGGAAGGAGAAAGAACTGAACAAGGCAACTGTGAAGAGACTTTTCAGCGGCATTCAACCGAGCGGCGACCTTCATATCGGCAACTACCTCGGAGCCATCCGCAACTGGGTACGGATGCTCGATGACTACCAGTGCATCTTCTGCGTCGTGGATTATCACGCCATCACCGTGGATTACCAGGTCGAGGCGATGCGGCAGCGCATCTTCAACGCCGCAGCGGAATGCATGGCGTGCGGTTTGGACCCGGGGCGTTGTGTGATTTTCGTACAGTCCCATATTCCCGAGCACACCGAGTTAGCCTGGATTTTCAACACGGTTACGCCGATGGGTGACCTGGGGCGTATGACTCAGTTCAAAGAGAAGTCCGAGCAGCACAAGCACAACGTCAACGTCGGGCTTTTCGATTATCCGGTTCTTCAGGCAGCCGACATTCTCCTCCACAAAGCTGAAGCCGTTCCTGTGGGGGAAGACCAGATTCAGCACATCGAGTTCTCTCGCCGTGTGGCTCACGCTTTCAACTCGCGCTACGGCGAAACCTTCCCCGAACCCTACCACATCACCCCCAAGATTGGCCGAATCATGGGGCTTGACGGCAAAACCAAGATGAGCAAGAGCCTCAATAATTATATCTCTCTTTCGGATTCCGCCGAGACCATCAGGAGCAAGCTTGCCACCGCCGTCACCGACGTCAACCGAAAGCGTCGCAGCGACCCCGGAAACCCCGAAGTGTGCAACATCTATACGCTGCACAGACTCCTTTCTTCCGACAGCGAGATCGAATACGTCAACACCGGATGCCGGACGGCGGGGATTGGATGCCTTGATTGCAAAGCCATTTTGGCGAAAAACATGATTGCGGAACTCGAACCAATTCAACAAAAAGCCAGGGAACTGAAAGAGCACCCCCAGCGGGTGTGGGAGGTGCTGGAAGCCGGCAAACAAACATGCAGCCTGATAGCTGTGGAAACTATGCGGGAAGTCAGGACCAAGATGGGGCTTCGGTAGATTCCTGCCGCGTGCAACTCGACGTCTTCGAGGGGCCCCTCGACCTCCTTTTGTACCTGATCCGGAAGGAGGAGATTGACATCTACGATATTCCCGTCGCCCGCGTGGCGGACCAGTACCTCCGTTACCTCGATGTGATGCGGATGCTCAATCTGAACTTTGCCGGGGAATTCCTCGCCATGGCGGCCACTTTGCTCTACCTGAAGTCGAAAATGCTTCTGCCGCCGGAAGAAGCTACCGACCAGGACCTGGAGCCCGTCGAGGACCCCCGCGCCGAACTGGTCCGACAACTGGTCGAGTACAAGCAGCTCAAAGACGTTGCGGACGACCTCGGAGAAATGGAATCCCAACAGCAGAACACCTTTCAGCGACGCGACACAAC
>JAUYEE010000226.1 GCA_030691545.1 bacterium
GCCTCGGTGTTTCATGACAATCCTCCTTTTTTCGTATATGATATTCTATAATATATCATTTGTCAAGGAAAAAAAGAAAGAAACCATAAATGCGAATTTGCTCCCCCACCATCCCTGTGCCTAACATCACCCCAACTCCCCTATCTTCAGCCCTTTACTGCCCTACCTCCCAACCCACTTTCGGAATCGCTGTTCTCGCGCCGTAATCTGAGGGAGCCGGGCCGTCCTCGCATGGGGTCGCCAGTAAGAGGCCGGTCAGTGTCCCCACGTACGTGACCGGCTTCGCTCATCTTCGCCGTCCGGTTTGTCGTCGGCAGGGACTAAGTGGGGAAAATTCCCCACATCTCCGCCCGCTTCGTCCCCGATTTTCCGTAAAGATTTGGGACTATCCGGCGGGAAATTCGGTGAAATCAGGTGAGAATGAATGAGTTTCGCTGTGGTAAGTTTCCGCTACTGTCACGGTCTTTCGGCACAGAAGTTGCGTAAGCTTCCCCTCGCCTGGGACCAACGGACGAACGCCATCGGCACCGCGGCAAAGCTGTCCGCATAAGCGCACAGGATTGTGCAACTCGCACCGGGACGCTGGGCTACCCCACGGTTTGTGGGACGGACCCAGTAGCGGTAACGTTGTTCCCGCCTGCGGTGAGGTGACGGAGCAGCGGAATTCCGATGAGAGGTGATGCGCGTTCGTCTCAGCAACTTGGACACGTACGAACAGGACGGCCTTTTCGATGAGCTACGATCTCAGGGATATCAAGAGTGTTCGGGTCATAGCGGTCGCCAAGAGGCTGGGCATGAAGCTCGGCTTTCGCGACGACCATGTTCATGGGGAATGCCCCTTCCGCCTTCCGGACGACGGGAAGCACGAACCTCTCAGCCTCGTTCTTGACCGGGAGGAGAACAAGTTCCGCTGCCTGTCGTGTGGGAACACCGGCTCGGTTCTCGACCTGGTGTGCCAGGTGGCGCACATCGGACCAACAGAGGCCATCGAATGGATCGGCCAGAATTTTTGCCTGCCGGGCGTGATCACAAGCGTCAATCCACCCCCTCCGCCGGAGCAGGAACAGAAACAGCAGGAGCGTCCCAAGGCCACAGCCACTCCCCCGACCCTGAATGAGGCCTACAACGATTTCCTCAAGCTGCTGGGGGAACCGTCCGCCGAGGCGGTCGCGTACATGCACGGCCGGGGCATATCGCTGGATACCCTTGAGCGACACGGAGTCACCGACATCAAGGGGTATCACGGCACCTCGAACTTCTTGAAGGACAAGTATCCACCGGAGCTGTTGCGCCAGGCGGGTCTCTTTGACGCAACAGGCAAACTCTGGTTCGAGGCATATCCCTTGATTTTCCCCTACCGCCGCGACGGGAAGGTGGCGTTTCTTCAGGCTCATTGCATGGATTCCGAGCGAACGCCGCGCTACCTTCGCCCGAGGGAGGCGGTTCCATTTTTGTACAACGTGGATATTCTTCGTACACTTGGGGACGGGGACCCCGTCTTTCTTGTGGAAGGGGTCGTAGATTGCCTGACCCTTGAGGAACGGGGTTACCGCGCCGTCGCCACACCCAGTATGAACCACTACAAGCCTGAGTGGGTGAATGACTTCCGACGCCTCGAGGCGTACGTTATGCACACGGGCGAGGAAGGAGCCGAGCGAGCTGCCGCGGCTATGGCGGTGGCGTTCGCCAAGTCGGACCTGGCGTTGCGGGGACTTCGCCTTCCCCGCGGGCACGATGTGAACAGTTTCTTCGAGGAAGGGGGCACCCAGCCCGAGTTCGAGCATCTGGTTCAAACGGCGCCTCGCATAAAAACCGGAAAACCCATTCTTGTTGCGGAGAACCGCGGTTCCATGGCAGAATTCCTCGATGAGCTCCGTCAGCACGAGAAGCGAACCAAGACTGCTGACCGCCCGTTCCTCGGTCTGGACACGGGCTTCTCGGTCCTCAACCAGGTGTGCGGCGGGATAAACCCGCTTGGGTCGGGTCAGTTGTGCCTGGTGACTGGGGCGCCGGGGGTCGGCAAGACAACGTTCTGCCTCCAGACGGCCTGGCAGACTCTCGAGAACAACGAAGTTGCCGTCCTGTATGTGTCGTACAACGAGCCGAAGTTTGTTCTCCGGCTCAAAACGCTTTGCCACCTCAGCAAGATCGCAGCGAACGCCCTCTTGAAGGGGGATGTTCAGGCTGACAGGCTCGCCGCCGCCGTGGAGGAGATGTCAAAATGGGGGAAGGGATTCTTCGTGGTCGAGGGGAGCATGGACACCACCGTAGAGATTCTTCGGGATTATTGCGAGAGGGTCAGAGCGATTACCGGGGAGCGGCGAGTGCTCGCGGTCATTGACCCCCTTGAGGCCATACCAGTGGTAGGCCAGGAGGCGAGCCGCGCGTCAAAGGTTGAAGCGCGCACTTCCGAGCTGCACTTCCTTTCCCGGGAACTGGCCATTCCAATCGTCCTGGTTTCGTCAAGCGCGGACCGTCGCCCCCACGACGGCCAATCCGAAGCGCCCGGTCGCGGGGGGATAGAATACTGGGAGGATATGCTGATAGTGCTGGAGACGGATCGCGAAGTAACCAGGCAACGCTTCCCCGAGAGAGACGGCTATGCCGTCAACGTCCATGTTCTGAAGAACCGTTCGGGCGGGGTGGGTACAGTAGCATTCGACTTCATGCCGGAGTGCCATCATTTCAGCGAAAGAGGAAGGAGCTTTTTCCCTGGGGAGAAGATGGTCGCCGCCACGCCCCCTGAATTGGCGGAGATCCCAAGTCCTTTCGTCCCGGAACCAAGTGCAGCATCGCTATCACGGCCTTCCCGAGAATAGGCGGCAAGATGCCGCCTCTACTGCCCCTCCCGAAGTCTCTTGACGAGTATCGGAATCACCCGGAATAGGTCGCCCACGATTCCGTACGTCGCCACCTGGAAAATCGGGGCGTAAGGGTCCTTGTTGATGGCGATAATGACATCTGACGACTGCATGCCGACCAGGTGCTGGATAGCTCCCGATATGCCGCAGGCGATGTACATTTTGGGCTGCACGGTCTTGCCGGTCTGACCGACCTGGTGGGAGTACGGAATCCATCCGGAGTCCACCGCCGCTCTCGAGGCGCCAACTGCCCCGCCCAACGCCAGAGCCAGCTCCTCTAACAAAGCGAAATTCTCCGGCCCCTGCATTCCTCTCCCGCCCGAGACGATGATGTCCGCCTCGGCAATGTTCACCGTCTTTTCTTCCTCTTCCACAAAGTTGATGGCTTTGGCGCGGACGTAGCGGTCGCTTTCTTTCACCTCCACGGGGATGACTTTGCCTTTCCTCGTGGGATCAGGCGGCATTGGCCTCATGACCTTGTGCCGGACGGTTGCCATCTGGGGCCGGTGGCGCGGAGTCAGGATTGTCGCCATGATGTTTCCGCCGAAGGCAGGGCGAGTCTGGAGGAGGTTGCCGTCTTCGGCGATGTCTAAACCCGTGCAGTCAGCAGTCAATCCCGTTCGGACCATCACTGCAACCCGGGGGATCAGCGACCTTCCGATGGCCGTGGCTCCCGCTAAGACGATCTCTGGCTTCCAGGCGTTAATTAACCGGGAGACAACCCTTGAATACGGCTCGTCCTGGTAGTGCTCGAAGTCCGGGGAATCAACGAGATATACGTTGTCCGCTCCTGCGGCAATCAGTTCGCCCGCGGCATCCGCAATGCGGTGACCAATGAGGACCCCAGAGAGTTCCGACCCCCTCCGCCGGGCAAGTTGCCGTCCCACCCCGAGCAGCTCGAACGTGACGCTCTGGATTTTGCCGGATTTCTGCTCGGCCACGACCCAGACGCCGCTGTACTGGGAGAAGTCCACCTCGGGCGTCCAGCGAAGCTGGATTTCAATCGCTTGAAACTTGCAGACCGGAACACATGCCCCGCACAGGTTGCACCCCGGACCGATGACGGCAAGCTTTCCCTCCATCAAGATTTCGCCGAAGGGGCACGCCCTTACGCACAGTCGGCAGCCATTACACTTTTCGGCAATTATTCGAATACTCATAAGCCAGCATACAGGATGCAGTAGGCAGCATACAGGTGGCCGGCCTGTTTGGCTTCCCCTGTACGCCGTTTTCCTCTTTGAGGTGCGCTCGTCATAGCAACTTCTTGCTTCGGAGCTCCTCGAGGAGTTGCTCCACAGTTTCCTCCGGCTCCCCCCGGAAGACCTTCGCGGTCCCCTTCCGTTCCGGGGAGAAGATTCTGGCCACATAGGTGGGCGACCCTTTCAGCCCCACCTCTCGCGGGTCCACGCCGATCTCTTCCGGTCCCCACACCGGAATAGCCGTGTTCTTCGCTCGCATTTTCCCCCGGAGGGAAGGCAATCGCGGCTCGTTGATTTCTTTTACCACCGTCAGGAGGACCGGCAGCGGCGATTGGACGACCTGGTATCCTTCCTCCATCAAGCGTTCGGCGCGAATCGTTCTGTCGGTGATTTCCTCGATTTTTTTCACGAAGGTGATCTGGGGAATACGGAGATGCACGGCAATTCCCGGACCGACCTGCGCGGTATCTCCGTCAATCGCCTGCTTTCCGCAAAGAATGACGTCGTACTGTCCGATTTTCTCGATGGCTTTCGCCAGCGTAAGCGAGGTCGCCCAGGTGTCCGAACCGGCGAACGACGGATTGCTGACCAAGATTGCCTCGTCGGCGCCTAACGACAGCGCCTCTCTCAGGGCGGCTTGCGCCTGGGGCGGGCCCATGGTGATAACAGTCACCTTTCCGCCGCATCGTTCCCTGAGCCGCAACCCTTCCTCGATGGCGTACATATCGAACGGATTGACGATGCACTCGACCCCTTCACGGATGAGCGTGTTCGTCTCAGGGTTGATCCTCACATTCGTTGTGTCGGGGACCTGCTTAATGCAGACGATAATTTCCATGGGTCTTTCTAAGAAAAGAAACCGCGGATGAAAACCACCACAGCTTGGACTATCGGGTTTCGGGTGTAGGGTGTAGTCGGGAGTGCCCGGCGACCCCAAACCCTAAACCCCAAACCCGGCCTTCGGCAGCCTACTCTCACCTTGGAAAGGACCTTTCGCAGAAGGTCTCTTTCATTTGCCCCGTCCCGCTCTATTTCTTCTTGCGGGCGTACTCTTTGATGAGGTTCGAAGCGATAACGCCTCGCTGAATCTCGTTTGTCCCCTCGTAAATCTGTGTGATTTTCGCGTCGCGCATCATCTTCTCGACGGGATACTCCTTCATGTAGCCGTATCCGCCAAAAACCTGGACCGCGTTGATCGTGACTTTCATCGCCACGTCCGAGGCAAAGACCTTGCACATCGCGGATTCCTTGGCGATGTTCTTCTCGCCGGCGTCAATTGTCCGGGCAGTTTGGTACACCAGCGCCCTCGCCGCCTCGATTTCGGTTGCCATATCCGCCAGCATGAATTGCAGCCCCTGGAACGACGCGATCGGCTTGCCGAACTGCACCCGTTCTCTCGCATACGCCATGGCTTCGTCCAGGGCGCCTTGCGCGATGCCCACGGCCTGCGCTGCCACGCCCGGTCGGGACTGGTCGAACGTCTTCATGGCGACAATGAAACCCAATCCTTCGGCGCCGAGCACATTTCCCTTCGGCACACGGCAATCCCGAAGGATAATCTCCCGCGTCGCCGAGGCGCGAATCCCTAACTTATTCTCCTTTTTTCCGAACTCGAACCCGGGCATACCCTTTTCGAGAATGAACGTGGTCGCCCCTCGCGCTCCCTTCGAGCGGTCCGTCATGGCGACCACGGTGTAGATTTCCGCCTCGCCAGCGTTGGTGATCCACTGCTTCGTCCCGTTGAGGACATAAGAATCGCCGTCCTTCACTGCGGTTGTCTGGATGCTCGCGGCGTCGCTACCTGCGTTCGGCTCCGTCAGCGCAAACGCGGCGAGCTTCTTGCCGGCGGCCAGGTCCGGAAGGTATTTCCGCTTTTGTTCTTCCGAGCCAAAGAGGATGAGAGGAAAGGAACCGAGAGCGCTGGCGGCCAGAGCCAATGCGATCCCTCCACACGCTCGGCTGAGTTCCTCCACGGCGATGCACAGTTCCAGCACGCCGCCGCCCAGACCGCCATATTGCTCCGGTATGAAAATAGCGAACAGGTCCGCGGCGGCCAGTTCTCGAACGACGTCCCAGGGGAAGGTCTGCTCTTCGTCGTGCTTCGCTGCCACCGGCCGGATTTTCTCAACCGCGACTTTCCGGGACAGGTCGCGGATCATCTCCTGTTGCTCGTTGAGGAAGTAATTCATTGCCTCTCCCTGGCCGCGATAGGCGGCCGTCGGCCGGCTCACGTGCGAAGCTCATCAGCAGAAAAGCGGTCAGGCTCGCACGCGGGCAGGCCTGTTCACAGGCGTTTCGCCACAAGCACGGCATTGTGCCCGCCGAAGCCGAAGGAGTTCGACAGGATGACGTTGATTTTGTGGTCGCGGGCAACATTGGGGACGTAGTCAAGGTCACACTCCGGGTCCGGGACCTCGTAGTTGATTGTCGGATGGACAACGTTGTGAAGGAGGCACTCAACGGCCGCGATCAGTTCCACGGCGCCCGCGGCGCCCATCAGGTGACCGATCATGGACTTCGTGGAACTCATGGGGACTCTGTACGCATAGTCCCCGAAAAACTTTTTGACCGCGAGCGTTTCCACCTTGTCGTTGAGAGGCGTTGAGGTGCCGTGCGCGTTGATGTAGTCCACGTCCTCCGGGTTGAGAGCCGCGTCGTCCAGAGCTAACTGCATACACCGTGCGGCGCCTTGACCGTCCGGAGCGGGGGCGGTGATGTGGTACGCGTCGGCGGTCATGCCGTAGCCGGCCAACTCGCAATAGATTCGGGCGCCGCGCTGCTGTGCATGCTCCAGGGATTCGAGAACGACGGCGCCGGCGCCTTCCCCCATGACAAAGCCATCTCGTTCCTTGTCGAAGGGGCGACTGGCCTTTTCCGGCTGGTCATTGCGGGTGGACAGCGCTTTCATCGCACAGAAGCCGCCGTAACCTAACGGCGTCAGGGCAGCCTCGCTCCCCCCCGCTATCATCACGTCGGCAAGCCCTTCGCGGATAATGTTCATGGCTTCGCCGATGGCGTGGTTGGAAGTCGCGCAGGCCGTCGCCACGCTGAGGTTGGGTCCCTTGATCTTCAAGAGCATTGAGACGTAGCCAGAGGCGATGTTGATGATGAGCATCGGGATCAGGAAGGGGGATATGGACTTCGGCCCCTTCTCTAACATCAACTGATGCTGGTCCGTGATTGTCTTAATTCCCCCGATGCCCGAGCCGATGAGGACGCCGATTCGCTCCGGGTCATCCCGGGAAAGGTCTATGCCGGAGTTCTCGAAAGCCTGGAGTGCACAACTGCATGCCAGTTGGGCAAACCGGTCCATTCGCCGGGCGTCCTTCGGCGGAAGGTACTTATTGGGGTCAAAGCCCTTGACCTCGGCATCCATCTGGGAGGTAAAGCCCGTGCAGTCAAAGGCCTCCACTTTCCCGATGGCGTTTTTTCCGTTCACCAGGGCATACCAGAAGTCATCCAGTGTCACGCCATTGGGGGCAAGGACACCCATTCCGGAAATCACTACCCGGCGGTTGTCTGTGCATTGTCTCGCCAAGGCATTTCTCCCTGAGGCGCAAACGACCCGCCGGCGCCCTCCAGAGAACCCGTCTTCCCCGAGGAGGCCGCCCCTCTGCGCCGGTTCCATGGGGCTACTCCGCTTTCTGAGCCTCTTGTTCCCTCGCTTTAACCTTTTCCTCGATGTATTTGATCGTCTGTCCCACTGTGGTGATGTCTTTCGAGTCCTCGTCCGGAATCTCGATCGCGAATTCCTTCTCCAGCTCCATGACGATCGTAACCTGGTCCAGCGAGTCTGCCCCCAGGTCGTCTGTCAAGGACGCATTTTCCGTGACTTCTTCCGGGTTCAGTGCGAGCTGATTCACAATGATTTCTTTTACTTTCTCGGCTATGTCCATGCTTACCTCCTCTTGGACCGCTTCTTCGGTTCCAACTTTGCGTCTCTATCAGCCTGACTCTTATCTCACATCACCATTCCGCCGTCAACAATCAGGATTTGGCCGGTTACGTAATCGGATAGCTCACTTGCTAAGAACAGGGCGGCTCTCGCGACGTCCTCCGCCTCGCCGAGGCGACCCAGCGGAATTCGAGAACGAAGCGCCTGCTTCTGATCTTCCGTCAGAGCCTCAGTCATCCTTGTCTGGATGAAACCGGGGGCGATGGCGTTGACGCAGATGCCCCGCGAGGCGAGTTCCTTTGCCAGCGCTTTGGTCAACCCGATGATCCCCGCCTTCGATGCCGCGTAATTCGCCTGCCCGGGGTTGCCCATGATGCCGACGACCGAAGAGATGGAGATGATTTTGCCCGCTCTCTGGCGGAGCATTCCGGGGACAAACGCCTTCGTGAAATGGAAGGCGCCCTTCAGATTTACGTCAAGGACACGGTTCCATTCCTCATCGCTCATGCGGATGAGAAGGTTGTCTCGCGTAATGCCCGCATTGTTCACGAGAATGTGGATCGAGCCGAAATCCGCGGTAATTTTCTTAGCGACCTCCGAAACATCCTGCCATCGCGAAACGTCCACCGCGTACGCGCGGGCCGCAGGTAGCCGTGGGCCCCCGTGCCCACGGATCTCCTCGGCAGTTTTTTCGGCGGTTTCGCCGTCCAGATCGCATAGGGCGACACCGGCGCCTTCGCTGGCAAACAAAACGGCGATTGCCTTGCCGATTCCACCAGCCGCTCCGGTCACAACAGCGTTTTTCCCTTCCAGGAGTTTGGCTCTCACCGTCCCCTCTTCGTGTCCTTCGTGCTCTTCGTGGTTTTTTCCTCCGCGCTCACTGTTCAGACTTGCCCTCCTCGAGAGCATGAAGGGTCGCCTCAAGGCTCGGCATATCTTCAACGCCCATCCTGACGGTCTGTGGGTTGATTCGTTTCACAAGCCCTTGAAGGACCTTCCCGCAGCCCACTTCCACAAAGGTGTTGACTCCGCGCCCGAGTAGCAGTTCTATGGACTGCTGAAAGAGGACTGAACCGGTCACCTGCCGGGCCAGGTTGGCGATGATCTCGCGGGGTTCCGATTCCTCGCGCCCGGTGACGTTAGCAATCACGGGGACGCGCGGAACCGACACATCCATTTGCGTGAGTTCCGCGGCGAGTCGTCTTTCGGCCTCTTTCATCAGTCCCGAGTGAAAAGCTCCGCTTACGTTCAAAGGGATGACGGCCTTTGCGCCGTGCTCCTTGGCCAATCGGCAGGCTTCTTGCACCGCTTCTCTTTCGCCGGAGACCACGATCTGCCCCGGGGAATTCGCGTTTGCCACATCCACGATTCCGTGTGCGCGGGCAGCGTCACACACGTCCCTAACTTGGCTCATCGTCAGCCCGATGACGGAAGCCATGGTCCCCGGTCGTGCTTCGCAGGCTTCCTCCATGTACCGTCCTCTCTTGCAGACGATCCTTAACCCGTCCTCGAACGAAAAAGCCCCCGCGGCGACCAGAGCGGTGTATTCGCCGAGACTCAACCCCGCGAATGCCTCGGGCTGAGACCACCCCGCCCTGGCGGGGCTACGTTCCGCCCGCGCTTTCAGAGCCACCCAGGCGGCATAGCTCATCACAAAGATTGCGGGCTGACTGTTGGCGGTTCGGGTCAGCGTTTCCTCCGGCCCCTCGAACATGAGGCGGAGAAGATCGGACCCAAGAATCCGGTTCGCCCCCTCGAAAACTTCCCTGGACTCGGGGCACCTCTCGTAGAGGTCCTTTCCCATGCCCACGTACTGGGCGCCTTGGCCGGGGAAAACGACGGCTACCTTTCTGTTGTGATTTACCATTCCAGCAACACTGAACCCCAGGTGAACCCCCCTCCGAAGGCCACCAGCAGGATTTTGTCTCCAGGGTTGAATTGATTGCTGCGAAACGCCTCGTCCATTCCCACGGAGGTCGTGGCGGCGGACATGTTCCCGTAGCGTTCGATGTTCACATAAATCCTTTCCGCAGGGATTCCTAAGCGCTTCCCGACCTCGCTGATAATCCGCTTATTCGCCTGGTGAGGCACCAGCAAACGGATGTCCTGGGGAGAGAGGTTGTGCTGTGTGATCAGCTTCTGTGCGCCGTCCACCATGCAGGTGACAGCGTGTTTGAACACCTCTCTTCCGGACATCTTCAGAAAATGCAGACCCTGGTCAACCGTCTGGTGGGTCGGCGGGTGAAGGGACCCTCCGCCGGGGAGAATGAGCAGCTCGTAGATGGACCCATCCGAGGCAAGATACTCTCCGATGATTCGCGGCCCTTCCCCCTGGGAACTCACGACCGCGGCCCCGGCCCCGTCGCCGAAGAGGACGCAGGTGTTTCGGTCCGTCCAGTCGGTAACGCAGGACAACTTTTCCGCAGCGACAACCAGAACCGTGTCGTAGAAGCCCGAGAGCACAAACTGCTTTGCCACGGACAAGCCGTAGATGAACCCCGTGCATGCCGCCGACAGGTCGAAGGCCGCCGCGCGAGTGGCCCCGAGGTTCTTCTGCACGAGACACGCTGTCGCTGGCATGAGAACGTCCCCGGTGAACGTTGCCATGATGATGAGCTGGATTTCTTCGGCAGCGATTCCGGCATCCTCTATGGCGCGCCGGGCGGCTTCTGTCGCGAGGGAGGAGGTTGGCTCTTCGGGTGAGGCGATTCGTCGCTCCTTGATCCCCGTGCGGGTGGTGATCCATTCGTCGGAGGTATCAACCATCTTCTCCAGGTCAGAATTGGTCAGGACCTTCTCGGGGAGATAGGAACCCGTGCCGATGATGCGTGCGCTTTTCCTCGCTGCCTGCCCGCTGGGCGAGACTGTCCGCTGCCGCGTGGAGTGCCGCTCTGGCGGCTCGAGGGGCGTGTTAGGCGAACCGGCCAGGGGTGTCAACTAACGTCCTCCCGAAGCGCTGCGCGGTTGCCTGCGTGCCTTGGCGGAACGTCTGAGGGCTGCGAGCCGCTCGACGACGCGCTGACGGATTCCGGGGCGATCGAGGTCCTGCTCCGTCCGGGGCGGGGTGTAATCCGCTTCATGAATGGCGCGGACCATGTGCTCGTTGACGTTATACCGCACGGACTTCGCCGCGACGCCGATGGCGTTGGTTACGGCTCGGGGAGAGGAATGGCCGTGTCCCACGACACAAACGCCGTTGATGCCGAGGAGAGGCGCCCCACCATATTCGGCATAGTCCACTTTCTTCCTGAGCCTGCGGAAAGCGGGCTTGACCAGGAAAGCCCCGAAACGCCGTAGGGGGCTTCTCATAATCTCATCCCGGAACGTCTTGTCCAGGGCATAGGCGAGACTTTCGGCGACTTTGATGATGACATTGCCGACGAAGCCGTCGCACACAATGACGTCCACCGTGCCGTCGAAAACGTTTCTTCCTTCGATGTTCCCGATGAAGTTCATGTTCTTGGTCGCCAGAAGCTTGAACACCTGGCGGGTCAGCTCGTTGCCTTTCGTGGATTCCTCGCCGATATTCATCAGCCCGACGCGAGGGGTCTCGATGTGGAGAACCTGCCGGGCGAAAATATCTCCCATGACCGCGAACTGCATCAGGTGCCTCGGTCGGCAGTCTGTGTTGGCGCCGGCATCAAGGAGAAGCCCCGTCCCCACGAGAGTGGGAATGGTGGTGGCAAGGGCCGGGCGCTCAATCCCTGGAAGAGTTCTCAGCTTCAAGCACGCCGCCGCCGTAACGGCCCCGGTGCTTCCCGCCGAAAAAACGGCGTCAACCTCTCCCTGATGGAGAAGCTCGATGGCACGCGTAATGGACGAGTCGCTCTTTTTCATCACGGAGAGCGCTGGCGGGTCGTCCATCTCCACGACCTGGCTGGCGTGCACGATCCGCAGCGACAGACCCCGCGTATCGAGTCGGGAGAGTTCCGCCTCGATGGCGTCGGAGCGGCCAACCAGGACAATCTCTTGGTCTGCACGGCGTTGCCGGGCGGCTGCGACCGCTCCCCGGACGATATTGCGGGGGGCGTGGTCTCCCCCCATGGCATCTACGGCGATTCGGACCACGTCAGGACGCTCCTTCGGGGCTAACGATGGGCTTGTCTGCGTAATAACCACACTTGGGGCACACCCTGTGCGGAATACGAGGTGCTCCGCAATGGGAGCAGGCAATGGGGGTTATTCGCGACAAGCCCTGGTGAGTTCGCCTTTTGCGCGACCGCGATCTCGAGTGCTTTCGTTTGGGAAGAGGGCACATTCCGTGTCTCCGCTGCTTGGTGTCAGAAACTCAGACCGTCGAGACCAGAGAAAAGATGCTGTTCTCGAGGCTTTCCACAGTTGCACGCTGCTGCGTTCAAGTCCCGGCCGCAAACCGGGCACAGCCCTTTGCATTCATTCGAGCATAAGCGTTTCATGGGCAGGGCAATTATAATATCTTCACGGATGCTCTCTGTCAAGTCCACGGTTTCGTCGCTGCGGACTTGCTTGGAGAACACGAAATCTTGTACGCTGAGACCGTACTCAAACTCCTTGAGGCATCGGTTACATTCCAGGACCGCCGCCGTGGTGAGCTTCCCCTGCGCCACGAGGGTATGCCCTGAGAGGTTCACCGACACCTTGACGCGGATCGGTTGCCGGTAGATGACATGGTCTTCGCTCGTCCCCATGATCTGGGGGTCTTCGTCCTCCTCCATGACCATGCCCGACTTCGAGATTTTTGCGACTTCGATTTTCATTTTCCGAACCTCTCCTTCATTTTTCTGCAAGCGGCAGGAGGAACGAAGGACGAGATGTCTGCGCCCAATCGCGCAATCTCCTTGATCAAGCTTGAGCTGAGATACGAATACGATTCGCTTGTCATCAGGAAAATGGTTTCGATCGGTTCATAGAGTTTCCTGTTGGTCAGGGCCATCTGAAATTCGTACTCGAAGTCCGATAAGGCGCGCAGCCCGCGAATGATTCCCTCGGCTCCGACCTGTCTTGCGTACTCGACCAGAAGCCCGTCGAACAGGTTCACCTCCACGCCGTCCAGCCCTCGAGTTGCCTCCCGAACCATGTCGAGACGCTCCTCCGCTGAGAAGGCGGTCTCTTTCGCAGGACTCTTCGCCACCGCCACAATGAGCTTTTCGGTAATTCGTCTCGCGCGGCGAATGACGTCAACGTGACCGTACGTGACAGGGTCAAAGCTGCCGGGATAGACAACAACTCTCACGTTTTCTCCTGTCGTTTTGGTCGGAGTGTTTCTACGCCTGCCCGCGTTCGCGCGCAGCGGTCGGCGCAGTCTCAGCGGACGATGCGCGCTTCTACGCGGCGTCCGGCTGAGCGGCCAGGGAAGAACTCGGCCGGGCCGCCCGCCACGTCCCCGTGGTCTTCGTGCTCTTCGTGTCCTTCGTGGTTTTTTCCTGTGCGTTCATTGGCATTGATGCGCACCGCGAGGAGCACGAGGGCACGAAGGTGCTTTCCGACAAGCAAACGGTGAGCTTTACGAGTTATCGCTGCGGCGATGGATGCAGGATGGATACAGCCGTGTGGCCGTACTTCCTGACCGAAAGAACGGTCAGGCCATCGGGAATATCCAGACCGCAGCCCTTGACCGCGTGTTCCAGGATTATCAGGGAATCCGGTTTCAGGATACCACTCTCCAGCAAAACCTTCAAGGTCATTTCGGCGAGCGGCGAGCGGTTTCGGACGGAATGTAGCGCAGGCGTCCCGCCTGCAAATTCTTCTCCTCTATCATAAGGAGGGTCCGCGATCACCACGTCAAACTTCTCTTTTTGCCGTCCCAAAGAAGCCAGGACCTTCAACGCATCCCCCTTCAGTATGGCGCCTTTCTGCGTCAGCCCCGTCCGCTGAAGGTTGTCCCGGATGGCCCGAATGCACGCCGCTGAAGACTCCACAAAAACCGCCTTCGCCGCGCCTCGGCTCAGCGCCTCGATCCCCATGGCGCCCGTGCCCGCGTAGAGGTCCAGAACAAATGCTTCTAAGATTGTATGGGAAACGATGGAAAAGACGGCCTGACGCACCCGTGCGGTAGTGGGGCGGACGTTCCGGCCTCGCGCGCTTGTCAATGGAATGCCCTTGGCGACCCCTCCGCAGACCCTCATGGGAATCCTACCGCGCTTTCGGGAAAAAGTCTATGTCCTCGACCGCCGCGACGACGCTTGACACGACGTTCCCCAGGTGCCCTACAACTCGCTTAAAATATCTCGACAACAGAGCGGTGGAAACTGCCTCGGTCGTCGGCAGAGTGTCGCTCAGGACTTGCTTGATGAGCATGTCGCATTTTTTGGCAATGACCTGCTCTTCGCCAATGACTTCCATTGCAAGAGGCTCGTCCGATTCGCCGAACGCCTTTCGCCCCTTATCGAACAGCGTTGTGATTTCCTCGCCGATCTCCTGAAGCGGTCCGGCGTACCGGGCCTGGGAGTCAGGGATGGTGTAGATGTTGGCGACCTCGAAGATGTTCTTGCAGTAATCGCCGATGCGCTCTATATCTTTGACGACGCTCATGATGACCAGGCATGTCGGAGCGTCCGCAAGGCTCAGCGAAAGGTGGCTGACCAACTTCCGGCGTATCTCTCGCTCTTTCTGGTTGACCTGTTTATCCTTGGCGTAGATTTCACTACGTATTTTCTCAGCGGGGACTCTTCTGAGAAGAACGTCCGCCACCATGCGGTACATGTTTTCGGTTTCGCTCAACATCGAGGAAGAAATGTCTTTCACTTCCTTCAAAGAACTGGCCGCCCGCAGTGCATTGAGTAGTGTGCGAATCACGTTACTCGCCTCCCTTCTTTTCCAGCTCGCAAAGCAACCAATGGGGCCCTACGTCGCTCGCTTAGCGTAGCGCAGGCGTCTCGCCTGCTAATTTCCAGATGCATTGTGCATTCCTAACTCAGTAGCTCCGAGAGCAAAATGACCGCCCCCGGAATGCCGAAGAACATAATCCCAATATAGACGAACGCGAGGCTTTTCTTTCGCGAAGCCATTTCGCCGAACTTCTTTGCCAGGGTGATTGGAATGAACCGAATCGGGTAAATCAGAATGATGCCGGCGCTGTTGAAGATCAAGTGGGCAAAAGCGGTCGTCAGACCGAGCGGAATCGCCGTCCCGGGCACATTCTGCCCGGGGCGAACTAAAGCCGCAAGCATCGCCGAAAATGTTGTCCCCATGTTGGCTCCCAGTGTGTAGGGGAATATTTGCTCCACTGTCAGGACGCCGGCGCCGGCTAAGGGCACCACCAGCGACGTCGCCACCGAACTGCTGCGGACGATTACTGTCAGAACAACCCCGAAAAGCATAGCCGCGGCGGAATTCCGGAACAAGTATTTGTCGAAAAAGGCTTCCAGTCCCTTCATCACAGTCTTTCTCATCAACCTGGCGATGCAGATAAGGGACGCAAATAGAAAGGTAATCGAAAGGACCATAAGAATTATCCCTACGGGCGTTCTCGGAAGTCCCAACCCGTGCAGGAAAAGCGTGTACACGGCATGAGCCGGCGGGTTGACGATCAGGTCCATTACGTTCACCAGCTCCGCGCCGCCCGCGTGTTGAAAGAACCCCGCCGCTGCAAGCGCCGTCTTATGCAGAAAACCCGTTGCCAGCTCCAGAGGGAAGAAAACAATCACCGCCATGAGGTTGAAGAAGTCGTGGACAATTGCCGCGGCTAACGCCCTCCGGAATTCCTCCGAGCGCGTAATCATGGAAAGCGAAACAAGTAAATTCGTTATTGTAGTCCCGATGTTCGCCCCCATGACCATAGCGATGGTGCCTTCGAGCGGCAGCATCCCTGCCTGCCCCCACACCACAACCATCGAGGTCACCACCCCCGAGCTTTGAAGCACGCCCGTGGCAAGAATCCCCACAAACAAGCATAGTGACGGGCTGCGGCCCATCCGCAATAGAGTCTCCGCGAACCCTCGCCCGAACAAATCCAACGAAAGCCCCATCAGCTTAACGCTGACGAGAAAAAGGTAAAACAACGTAACAAAAGCCACAACTCTTCCCAGCGTCTGGGAAGGTCGTGCCTTTTTGGGTTCTCCTCCCTCGGACAGTTGCTTGATTGTCCTCCCCCCTTCCTATTCTGCGAGTTTGCTTATGACTATCGGCTCATGGACATCCTCGTCCGTAATCGCCCACGGCGACTCAGGACTCCAGCTTCCTCCGCCGGTTAACTGAGAGACCTTTTCCCTCGATAAGACCTCGGCTCTCCCATGGTGAATCCTACCGATAAGGTGAATACGGGGTTTCAAGCTTGTACTGGGCGCTTAGATTGCGGATTTCTGCGAGAGTCGCCTCTGCCCCGCCTTGCTGCACCATCAGGCCCACCAGGTCGTATATCTTCCGGAATGCCCACATGCGGGCGACGCTTTCATCTCCGCTGTCCGGGCCGGTCAACGTCTGTTGGAGAACGTACTCCTTGGTGACACGATCCGCTTCTCCGAGCAACTGCATGCTGAACTCATCTTCGCTGCGGAATCGCCCGTACATCTCGAGCCTTCCGTTCAGATAAAGGTCCGAAAGAACCTTCGGATAGACCTCCGTGGGGTCAATACTGCCAAAGTTAAATCGGGGGTTCAGAAGGATCGGCGAGTTGAATTCGCCAAAGAAGGCCGGCAGGGTTTCGGCAATCTTCCGGTCGTCTTTCTCAAAAGTCCTCGCTCCGCGGTTCCGGTAGGAAAGAAGGTCCAACAGAGAGGTGTTGATTTTCTCGCCCCCCGCGAACGTGAACACCGAGGACTTCAGCGCGTTGAGACGCGTGACCTCGTTGATGATGTCGCTATCAGTTCGTATCCCGACGGTCGGTCGGCCATCGCTGACCAGGAAGATGATTCGCGGTCGCCCTGGCGTCGGCTGCTGAGTCACAAGCTCCGTCAGGGACTTGTAGACGTTTGTCCCTCCTTCCGAGAGCAGGCTCGAAAGGAACTCTTCGGCTTTGCCTCTCGCCTCGGCAGTCGCCGGGACGACATCTTCCGGGCTGAACTTGCGGGTGAAGTCCTTGAACTCCACAACGTTAAATCGGTCCTGAGGGTCAAGGTTTCTCAGGCAGCGCTTCACGCCCTCCGCGTATGCGGCGAGTTTCCGCTGCGTGATGCTTTTCGAGGAATCAATCACAAAAACGATGTCTTTCGGGATAATCCGAAAGTCTCTTCTATCCCTCCTGGGTTCGATGACCAGTCTGAAGTACCCGCTGCTTTCAGCCGGGCGGTGGTAGGTGAAAAGCTGAACGGTCAGAAGGTCGTCGAGCGGCGGGTATTTCTGGATGCTCTCGTAGTCTTCCGTGACGATGTCCACCACGTCCGTCCCGCGGAGCGGGATTGGCCGTTCCTTTTCAAGGACTGGCGGGGGCGGGGCGATGACGCCGGGGATGGTGGTAAGCTTTTCCGCCATGGCAAGCCGCGCCATATCTTTCCTCTCACTCGGCGTGGTGGAACCGGGAGTCTGCCCGGTTGGTCCTTTCGAGATGCCCGTCGGTACGGGTTCGGGCGAAGGTCCTGTCGGTGTCAGGAAGATGACGTCCGAAGTCGCCGTCCCTCGCTTTACGCTGGCGCTAATGCGGGGTCGAGCCGCAGGGATTTCGCGTTTGATGAGCGACTCGTCAACCGCCAAGACCTCCTGGGCAATGATGGACTCCGCCACGGGGACCGGCTCCGGCTCCTCGGCCTTTGCGACGCTCTCCGCCTCGATCGCCTTTTCGATCGCCTCTAAGAGCGTCTCTTCCGTCACGTCCGAGGTGACGAACTTCTCCGATTCCAGCAGAACCTCCTTGTCCACGGTTTCTCTTTCGGCGACGGCCTCTTTCTTCGGCGAAATCAGGCGGATGATGTCTTCCGGTTTCCATTCGGGCTTTCCCCGTGGAATCTCGGGCTTCCTCTGAACGTCAAGGTCCTTGATTTGGAACAATCTGTCCGCCGCCGAGGTGCTGAAAAGCTGGTATTTCAGCGTCAGCCCCACAGCCCAGTCAAACAGGAACAGGTGCACAAACACCGAGACCAGAAGAGCCACAATCAAAAACGGATTTGGCGCCTTTCTCATAGCTGCCTCCTTGTAACGCAGGCGTCTCGCCTGCGTCCTCCCTATCCCCCGGTCGTGCTCGCAGGGACCTCACCCAACTTTTCTCGAGCTTTCTTGGTAAATTCGTTTTTCGGATACTCGCGAATGAGCCTCTGCAGCTCTTGCTTCGCGTCCTCGGCAAGCCCCTCCCGTTCCAGGCATTCCGCGACCCGATACATGGACTCGGGTCTGACCTCGGAGAGGGTGTACAGAATGACCACTCGCATGTACTCCCCCCTCGCGACGTTGTATTGCTTGACCCGATCCTCCTGCTTCTCCAAACTTTGAGCGACGGCGAATCGCATGTTTCCGAGCCAGTAGTACGCTTTCGCCTCCAGTTCAACCACCCCAGACTTCGCCACTTCGCCCAGAACCTCCTCGGCTTGCTTGTTCCGCCCGAGCTTCAGCAAAGCCACGCCGGCACTCAACTTCGCTAAGGAGATCAGGTCACCCTTGAACTCGATAGCCTTGCTGAAGTTGTCAATGGCCTGCTGCCACTTGCCCTGCTTGAAGTAGCAGTCGCCCAAACCATAATACGCGTTTTCAAGTCGCGGCGTCGTTTTGCTCCCATATTTTTTCAAAAAGAGGCCATATACCTCGATTGCCGCGTCGTATTTTGCTTTTCGGAGGAGAAGGTCCGCTACGCCGAGGTGAGTCTCCTCCGGGATGTCGCTTTGGGGGTTCCCCTTGAGTATCTCGACAATCAGCCCCGCGGCCCTTTCGTTTTCCGCGTCCTTTTTGAAGTAAAGCCCCGCGAGCCGGTACTTTGCCTGTTCTGCATACGGCCCGTTGGGCTTGAGGGCAACCGATTGCTCGAAGCGCTGCGCGGCGACATCATTCTCACCCCCCTTTTCGCTCTCGGACCCCAACCAATAATAGGCTTCGGCGCAGTTGTCATGTTTTGGGTACGACTTGACGAGCTTCTGGAACGCCTGAATCATCTCGTTGTGCTTGCCCAGTCTTGCATAGGTGACTCCCAACTGATACAGCGCGTCTGCCGCCCCAGGGGACTTCGAGTACTTCTCCCCGAGCGCCGCGTAGTCGCGAGCTACCTGTTCGTATTGGGCCGCCTGGAGCTCGGGCTTATCCGCGAGGCGTGCAAGCGTCAGCCCGCATTCCGCGGCGCGGCCGAGAGCCTCCGGGGCAAGCTCGTTCTCCGGATACGTTGCGGCGAAGGAACGGAACGTGTCTCTCGCCTGTTCCTGTTGCCCGGTCTTCAGGGAGCACAGCCCTAACTTGAACATCGCCTTGTCGCGGAACGGCATTGTCGGGAACCGTCCGACGATGCTCTGGTATTCACTCAGCGCCTCGCTCAGACGATTCTTCTCGTACAGCGATTCTCCTACGAGAAAATGAACGTTTGCGACTTCAGCATCAGATGGGTATTTCTTGAGGAACGCCTTCCCCGCAGTGATTACATCGTCGTGCGACCCCTGGAGAAAGAGGCACCAACACGCCTTGTACTCGGCTCGCGCGGCAAAGGGGCTTCCCTGGAACTCCGAGACTACCTTTCGGTACATCTTCAAAGCATCTGTCAGCTTGTTGGTCTCGTAGTAGGAGTTGGCGAGGATGTAGGCGGCTTCTGCCCGGGATTCGTCTGGGAGGAGCTTCCCAACGAGGTCGTAAACCACAATCGCATTCGCGTAATCCTTGGCAGTGTACAGGCTCCACACCGCCCCGAAAGCCGCGCGCCCCCGAAACGGCGATTCCGCGTGCTTCTCGACGATTTCCCTGTATTCGGCATACGCCTCCTGGTACTTCCCGAGTTTGGCCCGTGCTTCCGCCATGCGAAACAGGCACTCGGCTCGGTGCTGGGGGAGAGTGGCAGCCGCCTTCTGGAACCGCTCGATAGACTTCGCGAGGTCTTCCGCGGCGAGGTGTGCGTACGCCAGGTGGAAGTTCGCCCACGGCACTAACGGGCCCTCTTTACCATCGGCGAGCTTTGTGAGAACGGGGATTGCCTTAGCAGGCTCATTGTTCTTCAGGTACGACCACCCCAGCCAGAAGGCCACGCTGTCAGTGAGGTTCTGCTCGACCTTCTTGTCATGGACTTTGAGGAGGGATTGGATTGCTTCCGGGTGTTTCCCCAGAGAGAAATAGACCTGCCCCGTGCGGAAATCCACCATGTCGCGGTTTGGGCTGTTCTTGAACTTCCGGTGGTCGAGGTAGGCTTTCAGCGCTTCCTCGTTCTGACCCAACTCGCGGAGGCAGTTGCCCAGGAAAAAGGTGGCCTGGTCGCAGCGCTCATCGTTCGGATACCGACTCAGAAATTCTCTGTACTGCCGGACTGCTTGCCCGTAAAAGGCATTTCCCCGAATGTACAGTCCATTCGCCAGGTCAAACAGCTTGTCCGCCTCGGTGTCCGCTTCTTCCGCTCGGCAGACAGCCAACAGCAGCAGGGTCACTGCGCACAGCGCCAGCCGGGTTCGATTTCTCTTGTAGAGTTGCATGCGGGCCGTGTTCTCCTGGTGGCGAAGCCTGCCCGGTCAACGACACTGTGCGCTCGCGCGCGCAGTGCCCGTCTGCGGTCTCCAGGCCGCTCCGGGCCGAAGCGGCCAGGGAATGTCGTCTCCTGCGAAGTCGACCGCTCATTGTTGAGAGTATGCAGGCGAGACGCCTGCGCTACTCCGGGGCTTCCTCAACCTTGATCACCGCGAACGATACGTTCCAGATGTCCGCCTTTTTGCAGGCATCCAGGACTCGGACGATGTGGCGGTAGGAGGTATCCTGGTCCCCCCGGATGATGATATGGGAGCCCCGGTACACGCGGGCGACCTGCACCAGCATCTCCTCGATTTCCTGGGGGGACCGCTCTGCCTGGTTGACGACGTACTTCCCGTCCTTTGTCACGTTGACAATGATTTCCGTGAGTTCCCTTTCAACGGAAACCGCTTCGGAGGAGACC
>JAUYEE010000228.1 GCA_030691545.1 bacterium
GCCTCGGTGTTTCATGACAATCCTCCTTTTTTCGTATATGATATTCTATAATATATCATTTGTCAAGGAAAAAAAGAAAGAAACCATAAATGCGAATTTGCTCCCCCACCATCCCTGTGCCTAACATCACCCCAACTCCCCCATCTTCAGCCCTTTACTGCCCTACCTCCCAACCCACTTTCGGAATCGCTGTCTGCGCGCGGGCGTCTCACCTGCATCGCCATCTACTTCGTGTTCTTCGTGCTCTTCGTGGTGATCCCCACGGCTCAGTTGACCACGAAGCACACCGAGAGCCGTTGTGCACCCCTTACACAGGGGACAGCAGAAAGTGGATAGCAGAGTGCCGGTCTCCTGTCTCCTCACTCCTTTCACGGCCGCCAGCCGCACGAAGTCTCTATGCAGGCCCGCCGAGGCGGGCCTGCGCTACGTCCTTGACCCGCCCCCATGTTCATTGCGTCCCGACGAGCGGAGGATGCCTGTGAGATGACTGCCGATCACAGCGCGGATCTCCCGGTTGAACCTCCAGTCTATGACGATGAGGCTTCGCGTTCGCACGAGGAGAGCCTCCAAATCGTCAACCGCGCGGTCGAAGACCTTGTGAATGCCTCCCGGTTGGGCATCGCCATAGTCCTGGCAGACACTATCCGGCCCGGCGCCGGGGAACATGCGCACGATCATGGCCAAGGTGGACCACCACACGTCCGCCGGTACCAGATCGAGGGCGTCTCCGGGCGCGACGCCTTCGTAAACCAACCGCTGGGGGCCGAGCGACTGAACCCATCGCGGGTCTCGGTTGAAAATCGCCTTGACCCGCAGGGGCAAGTCAACTGCGGCGTCGTACTCGTTGGCGACTGCTCGAGCCAGGCTCAGCACTTCGTCCAGGGCCACGGGCAGGCTTGTCTGCTTGTCAATGAGAAGCGTTCTGACGGCAAGAACACCGAGGGCGTACAGATCGCGGGGAGAGCTCAGGAGGGGAATCGCCTCGAACGAAACGTCGGGAATCGGCACGCCCTCCGCCGCGCGAAGTGCTGCGGCTGCTTCCTCAGTCAGTTTTTGGCTCAGGGTGCGGAACCGCCATTCCCCGGAAGCCAACGCTGCCTTCACATCGAGGTGGGAATATAGGTCAAGCCCGCCAGAACTGAGATTGAGCCTCAACCAGACAAGGTCATTCCGCGCGGTGCTGACGCGCTCCTGGGTCTGGAGCGTCCCCTCGACGATGACCGGTCCGTCACCCTTTTGTATAACCTTCCTGACACGGACCGACCCGCGCCCGTGCACCGACTCCCCGGCGGACTGAGGCTGGTAAATGGAAGCGCCTCGTGACGTTGCCCGCAGAAAGTACGAGACATCCGTACCCTCCACGGGCAATGCGATCGCGTCTCCGGGATCAATGAGCATCGTCCTGGCCGTCCACAAGAAGGGCAGACCGCGGCCGGGTTCCCCGAGCCTGACCTGGAAGCTGTCAGCCGTTATATTGAGAAGCGGCTGTTGGCGGCGGGCGACGACGCAGCAGACAGAGGCGATGGCGTCGGCCAGGAGACGAAGTTTCAAGTGAAATGTCTCGAGGAGGCGGCCCCATCTCCCGTGTGGGCCCAGGAAAAGTCGCCCATCTCCGCCCAGGACAGAATCGTCGCCGCGCAGCGCTTTCGTGGCATTTCCCAGATCGAGTGCCGAGCGGCCATGCGATGCCCCTTCCCACGAAACGCCGCTTAAGACATCGGCGAGAGCCTCAAACCCTATCGGACTGTAAGGCCGCACCAATATCAACCCACCCCCCGGATTGAGCGGAATCAGGTCTTTGTTGCCGCCGGCGATTTCATCGGACGATTTCGTGTTTGCGTTGGTCGGCGCATCGCGCGTTACGGGGACGAATGAGGACTTCTTCCCCAATTCGGGCAAGTACAAATAGCGGTGCAGAGATGTGCTGTACTTCGGAAGGTCTTTCTTGGCAAGGAGCTCATCGTCCTGACAAAGCTGCCAGTGGGATTTCGACTCGGCATCCACCGGATGCACCGGTTCAAGCTTCGTCAGGTCGAGGTATGTGGGAAGCGGGTGTGCTGTCTCCCAGCCGGTTTCGACGATTCCTGCCTCTTCCAGTTCCTCGAACGCCTCGAAATGCCGCCTCCAGCGATCATCGAGCACCGTGTTGGTCAGAGCCTCACGGTAAGCTGGCAAAGCCTCTGCCAGACCATCGGGATTCTGAACCCAGACCTCAACCCAGTCGTGAACCCGCCCCCCAGCGTCAACAATGCAGCCCAGCAGCACCCTCGCGTCAATCGTATCCCGAAGGATTACAAGATGCCCGCCTACAGGGTCAGGCTTGCACCTTGCCACGGCGGCGATTTTGAGGAGGGCGGTTTTCTGATCCTCGGCGAGCGGTATAGCCACATAGCCCTCCGGCAGCTTCGCCGAGCCACTTTTTTTCGATGAAGACGCCACCGGCAACTGGCCCTAACAGCACGTGTAAACGCGGCATCCTGCCGCGCTCGAATTGGTTTCTTCGTGGGACCGGCTGGCAGCCCGTCCTACCCGCCATAAGGAACCTGCGTCGTGCGGGAGACTGAAGCAATATATCACCCCGCCATGCGGGGTCGTCAAGCCCCATATTGTGCAAATCCGAGAGAGGACAGCCCCCCGGCGGCTCAACAGACCCAGCCCCCGCCTTCATGCCGACGCACTTGAACCTTCGTGCCCTTCGTGTCCTTCGTGGTGAATATACGCCCCGGTCTGACCACGCCTGCCCGCGCTGGCGGTCTGACTCCGGGGTAGGCGCAGGGGGCCGCCCACGCATGTACCGTCCGTTGGCCCCAGCGGCCAGGGAAGAGCACGAAGATGACGAAGTTTGTCACCAGCCTCACCTAATTTCCTTATCGGGCATGGGCAGAATCCCAAGATAAGGCAAGGGCTCCCGGCCATTAGAACAGAGGCGTCCCCCCATGGCCCATACCGACCTGGTCTGCACCTGCTCCACTGGCCGCCTCACCGGCTTTTTGGGCGCCCCAAGAGGCGGCGGGACCCGCTGCGGCGCCGATGACCTCGCCAAGGCCCTGCCCCAGCCCTATTGCGAATGCCCCCGCAATCAGGACTTTGGCCGCGTTCTGGGCATCGGGCGGGAGTAATCCCGTCACATGTTCCACAAATGCATTCGTGGCGGCTCCCGCAAGAGCTTCGCCTATCGACCCTGGCGGGCTTCCGAGCGCTCTGCCGATAAGCGCTCCCACCGCGTCACCGGCCATGTTAATCAAACCATTGACCACGTCGCCCCACGTGAAGCCGACCTCCCGGGTGCTCACGAGTTGGAAGCAGATACTTGTGGGACCCACGAAGGGCCAGCCGCTGATGTCCTGGCAGTTCTGCGTCGGAATGCACCAGGCGGGGAAGGAGATGGCAACGGACCCCGGTCCGCCCCGCGCGGATCCATCCTGGGGGTCCTTGTTGGGGGTCGAGGGCAGCCAGTACTTCGTGGACGACGCGAGAGTCCGAATCGCAATGGACGGCGTTGCGGTGACGGGAGGAAGCGGCATGTGCATCTGCCCCATCCCCCAATCGTGTCCGAGCAGCACGTTGCCGATCCCCTCCGTTGTCACGCGATACCAGGACCATTTCCCGGTTATGGCAAAGCCTGCGGCCGGATTGTTGATGGTGGCGATCCAGCCATAAGTCGGGATCGGCGCGGGATTCACGGGAGACGGCGGCACAGGCGGCTGACTCGGCGGCATGACCATGTGCACGTCGTATCCGATTCCCTGGATAGGAGGGTATTTGGCAATACGCGCCCCCATTTGCTAATCCTTTCTCATATCGGCCTTGACTGCCGACTGCATTTCCTTGAGGCGCTCCGGAGTCATTGAGGGCGGTGATTGTGTGCGCCCCGCCCAGATCAGCGTCAGCAGCCGACTGTACAAATCAATGCATACGAGGTACAGTTTCCCTGCAACCTCCACGGGATGAGAAGCCAGTCCGGGTATCGTAAACACAGGAGTTTCTCCGGGCAACTGGACAAGGAACCGGGGATGTTCCGGGTCCATACCGTCCAGGAGGATTGGTTCATTGCCTCGCAGGAAAGGCAGCCACAGTCCCAGCGAAGCGCAGCGCCCAGCCGAGGGGTGAATCAGTTTCGGGAGGTCCTCCGGCTTACAGGTGAAAATGTTGCCTCTGCAAAAGTCGGCCGGAATCAGGCCCCTCGCAACCTCTACGACAGGCTCTTTCTTGTTCGTCGTCGCAGGCGGCAGGCCGACCATCGAGCACCTGGGAAAAGATGAAACATCCAGGTATCCGAACCCGATCGGCAGCGGCTGCTTGTTCCAATCAAGGGGATTGCCGACCACCAACCGACCTGGGGTCAGCCGATCATTCGGCCACTCAAGATTGGGAAGCTCTTGCCCTTCGATCAAATCTTTGCGGTCTTCCAGCACATACCCCTTGCCAAAGCGATTGCGCGGATACATTAACGGGTGCCCCTCTTGAAGAATCTCTCCCGCCACCGACTTGACACGGCGGAGGTCTTCGGCAGGAGTTGTCTGTTCCAGTTTCTTCAGCAGGTCGGCTTCGAATAGCCGGTCTCGTCCCCCGTAGGCGTTTTCATACCGCAGGGGCATTTCCTCAAAGGGCTCGGGGGGGGGGAATGCAACTTTGCCGTTGACGTAATCGCAGAACCGCGGTCCGAACACCTCCGCCCTGTGCGCGTATTTGCCCGCGATTTCCACTCCGACCTGCATCTGCGACATGCGCCGGGCTGAGCGGGCGCTGCCCTGAACGACCACGTCCGTCCCTGTCTTGTAGCCCACGAGTTCTGGCAACGTCTTATAGGAAGGGGTCACGCCGGGGACGAGTTCATCGTGCAAGATATTTTTTTCTTCCAGCGGAGGTTGTTCTTCGGCAAGCTCGCAACGTCGCCCGTGCTCGAAGGTGTAAGTCCGTTTGTAAACGACGGACACTTCTTCCTGTCCAGACGCCGCGACGAGCACGACCCGCAGGGGAGAAGGAGGCATCGGCGCCAACGCCGGGGGAATTTCCGGCGGCGGCAATTTGTCGAAAGGAACCGGCTTCGGTATGCGGCTCTTCTTGTTTGTAGCGCAGGCGTCCCCGCCTGCCTTCTCATTATCGGCCATGGGTGACTCCCCTCGCAACAGCCTTCTCCGCCTCTACATCTTCGGGCCATTTCAACTCCGCCTGCCGTTCCTCCATCGGCCGCATGAGATAGCGAAACAAAGCAACGTAGGAGGCCACGAGGACCCTCTCTGGCGCCAGAACAACAAGTGTCGAAAGCGTTGCCGGGAAACGGCTGTGAAGGTCTCCTACCCGCGCATGGACGGAAGGTCCCTTCACGCTGGGCATCGGAAAGACTATGTCGCCATCCGGCGCAAATCCCATCAGGCGCAAGGAATCGCCCAACTCCTCGGGTTGGGCGACAAGCTCCGGAACTGCCTGGTTGAACAGCGTCGGCATGACGCGGAAAGGCATCCTTTCCGGAGGTTCCTCTGGAAGATTTTTCTTCTCCAGGATCCCCAACGGCTTGAAGAAACACGCCGGACGCGGCTTATCCTGCCAGGCTTTTATCAGGGCGCCAGGGTCTTCTATGTTCGGCAGAGGGGTTCCCTCGACCTCCTCTTTCTCGAACAAGAAACCGCGGCCGTCGGGGTTGATCGAGTGTGCGACTTCCGCACCGTACATCTTGGCTTTGCCACCAAAGGCGCGGTTGTTCGTCAGCGGCATTTCTGTGAACGGTTCCGGCTCAGAAGGGACGAATCGCAACATCGTTTTCCGCCACACCCGGTCACCGAATACCGCTACCTCGTGGCGGATTTGTCCGCATTCGACGGCGACGCGCATCGAGCGGACAGCCTTCCCCTGGGGCGCCATCGCCTTGCCGAAAACAAGCATATCAATGCCCCTTTTCCGAAACTCGAGGTCTGGAGACAGAGAGACCTTTTCAAACTCATACGGCTTGTCGAAAACGGGCCACGCATCATCCCCGGTTACAGGCACGAGACGCTCCTGCTCAAGCCGATAGGTCACTTTGCAGGCCGCGATGGCGAGAATCTCCCGTTCTCCGGTGGAACCGGTCAGCAGCTTGGCGGGGAACGGTGTGCGATTGGTGAAATCCATCAGGCGTCCTTGTATTCCTCCTGCCCCACGCACGGAATCTGCTTCAGCAAGGCATGGGTCATCCAGATGGCGTGTTCGACCAACTTCTGCCCGTGGCCCTCAAAATCCTTCTGGTCGTCTAACTTGGCCGCCTCGTCCGGGTTTACCGCTTCGCGAGCCTTTAGGTTGAAAAAACGGCGTATAATCTCTTCCCGAACCGCCTGTTCACGGGCGGGCCAGAAATCGTCACCGGGAGGGGAACCGGCCAGGGCTTTTTCGAGGTACTCCTCTCGCAGCTCGCTCAGAAGCTTGTCCAGAGCGCTCATGCCCGCTGTGTCGCGTGCGGCTGCTAATAACATATCTCACCAGTACTGTCCGGTTGTTCGATTAGGTTCTTGTCCGAACGTACCATAGATTAAGATGTTACAGGAAACACGGACTGGAATCGATTTCAATTTCTCCGTACGATTTGGTCATTTCCTATCCATGGGAGGAGTGGCCGATGAATACGGGACGAACTGTCTTTTCTCAAGTCATGGATTTCCTGCCTCTGCGAGACTTCCGCAAGTGCGTTGCTCGTTATCGGGGTCAGTACAAAATGCAGAAGTTCTCCTGCCTGGATCAGTTTTTCTGCATGGCGTTTGCTCAGCTCACCTACCGGGAAAGCCTGCGAGACATCGAGGCTTGCCTGCGGGCGATGCGGCCGAAGCTGTACCACATGGGGATCCGCGCGCGGGTCTCGCGGAGTACGCTCGCCGATGCCAACGAGAATCGGGACTGGCGCATGTACGCCGACTTTGCGCAGGTTCTCATCGCTACCGCGAAGCGCCTGTATGCGGACGAAGACTTCGGCATCGAGTTGGAGGGGGCCATCTACGCCTTCGACTCCACAACCATCGACCTGTGCCTTTCGCTGTTTCCTTGGGCGCGATTTCGCCAGACCAAGAGCGCCATCAAACTGCACACGCTCCTGAACTTGCGCGGCAGTATTCCCGAATTCATCCATATTTCCGAGGGAAGAGTGCACGACGTCAATATTCTCGACATGCTTCTCACACAGCCCGGCTCCTTTTATGTGATGGACCGCGCCTATCTGGATTTCGCACGGCTTCATGCGGTTCACCAAAGCACAGCTTTTTTCGTGACGCGTGCCAAGCGGCGCCTTCGGTTCAAAAGGCAATACTCTCGTCCCGTAGACAAGTCAACCGGATTGCGATGCGATCAAACAATCATCCTTACAGGCCTCGATACAGCCAAGGAGTACCCGCAACCACTCCGGCGTATCCGCTATCACGACGGCGACACCCACAAGACCTTTGCCTTCCTCACCAACAACTTCGTGCTTCCTTCACTGATCATTGCCCAGTTATACAAAGCACGGTGGCTGGTAGAACTGTTCTTCAAGTGGATCAAGCAACACCTGCGAATCAAGGCTTTCTACGGCACCTCCGAGAACGCTGTGAAGACACAAATCTGGATTGCCGTATCCGTGTACGTGCTTGTCGCCATTGTCAAGAAGCGGCTCGGTCTGAAGCAAAGCCTCTACACAATTCTACAGATTTTGAGCATCACGCTTTTCGAGAAAACCCCCATTTTACAGGCGTTTTCTGAAGAGATTTACAAAACCCAAACAGGTGGTTCTTGCAACCAGTTGATGTTGTTTGACTTATAACCGGACAGTAGTGATATCTCACCACATGCAGGCGAGACGCCTGCGCTACATCATCAGCAGTTCATTCGAATCCGTTCGCCGTCAATAGTGACGTCGTCATTCGCCTTGATGTCCACGTTTCCCAGGCGCGCGGTGATCTTGTGGGAACGGGCGTCGCTGTGAATATCGCCGGGGGTGTCAAGACTCACGTTTCCGTCAGAGCTCAACGACAAACTCTTTCGCCCGTGGATGGATACGTGTTCTGCATTGAGCGACAACTCCCCCTGCGCCTCGATCTGGATCGCAGAACTCTCCAGACGCACTGCGTGGCCGTGTTCCGTCACGTGGATGGCCAGAGAGACTTTGCCGTCGCGGCCGATGATCCGAAGGAGACTGCTTTCGGCGTTGTTCTGGACGACAAGCCTTTGGTCCCCCACGAGTTCCAGGGTCTGGGTGAGTTTATCTTCTGTCACCTCGCATAGCGCATTCATAGCTCCCACCTTTATCTTAAGTGTTGTGTTTGATCAAAGATGCCTGTTCAGTGATGATACCGCCCGTACTAATAGTAACGCCGCCGGCGTCAATTTTGATGGTGCTGCCGCCAGCCGAGATGGTGACCGACGCTCCGCCAGTTATGTTGATGGACGCTCCCGCGCTGATATCCGTGTTGGCGCCACTCACCAGGGATGTATTGGCCCCCGCCGAAGCACTTAGGTCCGCACCCACAGTAATCGTCTTACCGCCTCCTACGGTCACCGAGCGATCTCCGCTGATAGTGATGCTTTCTGACCCGCTCACGGTCAACGTTCGACTTCCGCTGATGGTGGTGGTCTCGGACCCGCCGACCGTCAAGGACCGGTTGGCGCCGATCGTCACATCCTGATTCGATCCCACCGACAAAGTCTGATTTGCGCCCACGGTGATCGTCTGATCCGCGCCCACCGTCACCTTCTGGTTGCTGCCGATAGTCTCTGTATCGTCAACATCCACGGTTGTTGTGCGGTTGTTGTGGACCGTGTCGGTCTGATCGTGCTCGATCGTGGTGTTCATGTCGTACTGCCCGTGGACCGTGATTTTCTCCGTGCCTTTCGTGTCGTCCATCGAAATCTCATTGTAGCCGCCGCCCCCCGGGGTGCTGTTGGACTTCATGCCGCTGACCACTTTCTTTCCCGGCAGTCCGTACGGCGGCATACACTGGGCGTTGTAAACTCGCCCTGTTATGATGGGCTGGTCGGGATCACCTTCAAGAAACTCAACGATGACCTCCTGCCCAATGCGGGGAATCGCCATACCGCCCCAGCCCTTACCCGCCCAGAGCTGCGCGACTCGAATCCAGCAGGAGCTGTTTTCGTCCGACTTGCCGTATCGGTCCCAGTGGAACTGGACTTTGACCCGGGCGTATTCGTCCGGCCAAATCTCCTGCCCTTTTGGCCCGGTCACAATTGCCGTCTGGGGACCAGTGATAGACGGCTTGGGGGTCGTTCGCGGATGGCGGTAGGGTTGCGTGGCGTCAATAGCCGCAAACGAGCAACTGAAGTCCTCCTCTCCAGTTTCGCCAGAGTAGAAGGGCGAACCCGTGGCTGAAAGAGATACCCTCGTAACCAGATAATTTCGCTGCTGCTCCTGCGAGGGATGATTCGTTAGCTTGAATGTGAACCCGGCGGAAATGCCTCGTGCCGTGGTTTCACCGCGCAAGGTCTCGTATTCTCTCTGGATTTCCTCGATCCGGGTCCGAGCGTATGCGCCTCCTTCATCAGCGTTCGTATATTCACCGGGGTAGTCGAATATCTCAAGCTCCGGACTCACGTGCGGCGGCTTCCACTTCCGCGATGCCTTGAGGTCGGTTCGAGGGGTCTTAAAGTTGAAGTCGGTGTGGGTGTAAACCCGCGGTCGGACCTCCTGCTCGACATCCCACTGAAAAACATGTTCCTCCTCGCGCAGTTCCTGGGTGGGTGGATAGTAGGGGATTGACTCATAGTCAGGATAGGGCTCATGGACGGAGGGATCGTCCGCTAAGACCATCGTATGTCCGCCGTTTTCGTGCTTCCAGTAGTAATAGATGCCCTCCTGTTCCATCAATCGGCTGACAAAGTTGAAATCGGTTTCTCGATACTGCACGCAGTATTCCCACTCACGATAGTCCTTCCTGGTGAGGCCCTTTTTGTCAACGTCAACGATCCCCTCGTATTCTGTGTCGGCGAAGACCTCCTCGATAATCTGCGGGACAGTCTTGTTCTGGAAGATGCGACAGTCGGAGGTCTGGGTCAGAAACCACAGCCACGGAACGACCGTCGCATTGTACCGGGCAAAGCCCTCTTCGTGACCGACGCAGGAGAAGCGACTGACGTAGCCATTGAAATACCGCGCCTTATCTTTGCCTATTCTGACGCGGACCGTGACATTCTGGCCGATGATGTCCGAGAATTTCACGTCGGCCTTTTCACGGACAAGGTCCAACTCCATCACGAATAGGGAACTCAAAGACTCGGAGTAAGAGAAATTGCGTAACAGCAAAACGTCTTCGCCCAAAGGCGTACCTACAGCGATGAACCTGTGTTGTTGTGTTATAGCCATGATTTCACCATGAAGAAGTTAACCTGGTTTGTGCGACACCTCGTGGAATATCTTCTGCGTTGTCAGAATGTGCCCTTGAGGGCTTTGACCACTATTGTCTGAGGTGGAACTCACCCCACGCGGCTCTCCGCTACGCAAAACCCAATGGCCCACGATTCGAGGGCGTCAGAGTGGGAATCTTGTCTCCTGTTCCCAGTGAGCCTGGATATCGCCGCCCGGCTCGAGAGCATATCCCCTTTTCTATCCCGCCTTTCTGGTCTTGAAGTGCACCCATTTTGTCCAGAAAATCCAGTTGAAGCAGAGGGTTCCCTTTCGAGTAATGCTTGATGTGGGATACAAAGGAGCTTTCATTGGGGAAAATGAACTGGCTGTTCACAAGTGCGTGGACGGGAAATTCCTGTATGCTGACTTGGCCGGTCGTTGCTGGCAAGTAGGCCTTTATCCACTCCTTCATTGCGTTTTCCGATTCAATGAGGTAACTTCCTCGCAAGAGGCGGTACAGCGCGACCCTGCCGCTTTGCATTTTGTAGATGCGAGCCCCTTGATGTGTCTTGAGCCAGTTTTCCCAGAATTTGGAATCATTATTCGGCTTGCCTGGGACGATGGAACCGAAAAAGTCGAGCATGTCGGGGGCGCCGACGGTGCCGGCGCCCAAGAAGTCCTTATACGCGGCCAGTGTCACCGCCGAGTCGCCCATGTTGCAGGCGCGAAATTCAATCCGCCCCAACTTGAGTTTCATGACATTCACTCTGAGCGCCAGTATCTGTTTGACTTCTGGCTCCGTGATTTTGCAGATCTTGGCCTTGTTCTCGGTCGTATCCTTGCCTGCCAACACCGTGAGTTGCTGAAACTGAGCGGCTGTCTTTTTCTTGCCGGGGACGAGTGGGATGCTGAGACCCTGACTGGTTCCGTGTCCCGCAATCAACAAGTCCTTGTCTTCAGTGCAGTTCTTTTGGATTGCAGACAGCAAGGCAGGGAAGTGCCACGCGTCCATCGGGACAATTTTGCCGATTGTGATGGACACTCCGGCAGAAACCGGTTCCGTTTTGAACACTTCGTAGTACGGTTTGGCGTACGGTTGACCTTTGTTATCGCATATCAATATGGCCATTGTTGCATCGCCTCTTCAAGGCTTTCTCAATCTTTGCGGCTTTGCGCCTCTGCGTTTTCATTCCTGGTCGGACGCAGGCGAGACGCCTGCGCTACGCCTCACGCAACGGCGAGCTTCGGCGTTTGGAGCTCCTGACTGTTAGTCGAACGAGTACGCAAACTCCCTGTCGCTGACGCCAACATGCACTTTGTCCACGGTTTTCCCCTCCATCAACCGGGTAAGAATCTCCCTGCTGATTTCCGGGAGCAGGCTGTGAGTAAGAATCGCGTCAACCATCCGTGCGCCGGTTTCCGCGGCGGTGCACCGACTGCGGACGAGTTCAACGACCGACTCATCGTAGCTCAACGAGACCTGGTGGCGCTCGGCCATTCTCCGCTCAATTCTGCTCAACTGGAGGCGGATGATTTTCTGTAGCACCTCGTTGCTAATTGGATAGAAGGGCACCACAACGAGCCGGCCAAGGAGCGCGGCGGGAAAGACCTTACGCAACGGTTCGCGCAGCGCCTCCGTCAAACCTTCTGGATTCGGCAGCAGCTCTGGCTCCTTGCACATGTTCATGATGAGGTCGCTGCCGACGTTGCTGGTGAGCATGATGATGGTGTTCTTGAAGTCAATGACCCTTCCTTCCCCGTCTTCCATCCGGCCTTTGTCGAAAACCTGCAAGAAGATTTCGTGGACGTCCGAGTGCGCTTTTTCGACCTCATCCAGAAGAACAATGCTATACGGGCGCCGCCGGACCGCCTCGGTAAGCACACCCCCCTCGCCGTATCCGACATATCCCGGAGGCGCGCCCTTGAGCGTGGAGACGGTGTGAGCTTCCTGGAATTCGCTCATGTTGATGGTGATGACGTTGTCCTCGCCGCCGTATAGAGCCTCGGCCAGGGCGAGGGCACTCTCGGTCTTTCCCACACCGCTGGGCCCGACAAACAGGAATACGCCAATCGGCCGATTGGGATTCTCCAGGCCGGCACGTGAGGTCTGAATTCGCTTGGCGAGCGCCTCCAGAGCAGGGCGCTGACCAATGATCCTTTTTTCGAGGATGTCCGCCAGCTTCAACAGCGCTTCGATCTCGTTTTTCACCATCCGGCCGACAGGGATACCTGTCCAGCCCGCGACAACTGAAGCGACGGTTTGCGCCTCCACGGAAGGAAATATCAGAGCACGCTCACCTTGAAGCTCCGAGAGCTTTCGTTGAAGGGACTTCAGTTCCTCAAGCAGAGCAGCCCTTTCCTTCTGCAACTGGTCATTTGGCTGCTCAGGGGTAGCCGCGGCTTCGACCGCCTCTTTTGGTGCGAGCTGCGTCTCCGTGGCAGCCGCGCCGGCCTCAACCGGTTCCTCGGAACCTTTATCCGTGTCCTCGATGGCAGCCCCCAACTCGCGGCGCAGCTTTGCACGGATATTTAGGATGCTATTGACCAGTTCCTGCTCTTGCGACCAACGGGCTTCCAGTTGGGATAAATGTTCCCGCTCCGCAACGATCTTCTCAGTGACCCCTGTCCGACGCTCCTCGTGCTCCATACCCACGGCGGATTCGCGGTCGAGTATTTGCAGCTCGGTCTCCATCGCCTCGAGCCGGCGACGGGAATCCTCTACCTCCGGAGGCACCCCATGCTGACTGATGGCAACTCTCGCGCAGGCCGTGTCGAGGAGACTGACCGCCTTGTCGGGCAACTGCCGGGCCGGGATGTACCGATGCGAGAGCCGAACCGCTGCCTCCAGAGCCTCGTCGAGAATCTGCACGCGGTGATGATTTTCCAGTGTGGATGCCAAGCCCCGGATCATCAGTATCGCCTTGTCCTCCGTTGGCTCCTCGACCTTGATGACTTGAAAGCGCCGACTGAGAGCTGCATCCTTCTCAAAGTATTTCTTGTACTCCGCCCACGTCGTCGCTGCAATTGTTCTCAAGGTCCCTCGGGCAAGTGCGGGCTTGAGGAGATTCGCTGCGTCTCCTTGGCCGGGGGCCCCTCCCGCCCCGACAAGGGTATGGGCCTCGTCTATGAAGAGTATGATGGGCTTGGGAGAAGCCTGCACCTCCTCAATGACCTGGCGGAGGCGGTTCTCAAATTCTCCCTTCATGCTTGCACCAGCCTGAAGCAGACCTAAGTCGAGCGTCCGCAACGTGACCTCTTTCAAGGGAGGGGGTACGTCGCCGGTGGCAATCCGCCGGGCGAACCCCTCGACCACGGCAGTCTTTCCCACTCCAGCTTCGCCTGTTAGGATAGGGTTGTTCTGGCGCCGGCGCATCAGAACATCAATGATCTGTCGAATCTCTTCATCGCGTGCAACAATGGGGTCAATTTCCCCTTTGCGGGCCCTCTCCGTGAGGTCTATCGAGAACCTCGCCAAAGCTTGCTGTTTGCCCATCGCGGCGGGGGTAAATGGTCCCCCTGTCTCGGCTGTTTCCGGCCGGCCCGCGAAGGCAGACCCGTCGGTTGCGGACAGAGTCTCTTCCACGGAGTTACCTACGATCTTGGAGAACTCGTCCGTGAGCTGCTCGGCCTTGATTTTGCTGAACTCTCTCGAGATTCCTAAGAGCACGTTCCTGAGAGACGGCGTCTTGAGGATACCGACCACGATGTGGCCCGTGCGAATCTGTGATTCCCCGAACATCAGCGTGCCGTACACCCAGCCTCGCTCGATGGATTCTTCGAGGTGAGATGAAAAGTCCGACACCGATGTCGAACCGCTTGGCAGCCGATCCAGCGAAGCTGTCATATCCGCGGCGAGCCTTGATAGGTCGAGTCCGAAATGGCGGAGGACCCGATGTAGGTCAGAATCCTGCAGTTGCAGTACCTGATTCAGAAAGTGAACAAGCTCCACATATGCGTTGCCCCGCATCTTGCAGAAATAGTGCGCGCTCTCCACAGACTTGAAGCCCACGCTATTCAACTTCTTGAAAAGAGATGCTCGACTAATTTCAGCCATCATTAAACTCCTGCCGCCTCCGCCGCCTGCTAAGCGGCGAAGGGTCTAAGCACCAGATCATCCACATCTTGTTCGAAAGGCTGGCTACTCAGCCACGTGGTCCAACCAAGCCGAGCAGTCCGGCCCAACTGTAATTGAGGAACCTCTTCGGCCTTCAGAATGAGCTGGACATCCCAGGAAAACTCATCTCCGACATAATTCCGCACCCAGGCGATGAGCCGGCGCAAGCTATCCCCTCCAGGGAGCATGCGCACGTAGTCGCACAGACTCATTGGCCCAAACTTGAGTCGGAACTTGTGTTGACATTGCCAAACGCGAGACCCGACGATGACTGTAGAGCCGACCACCCCGCTTTCGGGCGAATGGCCCAGACAACAGCAGTACTCCTGGGGCAGCTCTATCCATTCGCCGACAAACTCGACGATTTCCGCAGGGAAACCAAAGTAATCGCTCAAGACGGCGCGCAGCCCCTCGGGATGGCGGGCCGCGCACGCCAATCGCCCTGAATAATGCAGCTTGGCAATGTCCGGCACTGCATCGCGGTTGCGACAAGAGCTCATCCCGATTCCGAACAGACTGCCGATATAGACGGCGAAGCGGTCATCCCTCTCTCGGTCAAAGCTGACCGCTCTCTGATTGCAGGCCCACGCCCGGTAGAACATCGAGATCAGTCGGTGGTGGAAAATGTCGAAAAATCGTGCCAGCGTTTGGTCCTGGTGATGCCTTATTCGCTCGCGGACAAACTCGGTGATGTGCAATGGCATTGGCCCATTCGGACCCAGCAGTCCAAAGAAGTGAACAAAAAGGCGCGGAGGCCGCCCTCCGGAAGACAAACCGTAACGGGCAATTGTCGAAGGAGCGAAAGCAAGGGATACCTCCTCACAGAATCGAACCGGGTCCTCTTTGGGACGCTGCGACTGCCCAATCCGTGGAAGGTCAGGGCGAGTGCACTCAATCCGCCGGACTGCCTGAAAAAAGTCGAAGCTATATGGCGCATCTGCCAGGCGGTCTGTCAGAGAGTCTGTCTTTGACCGGTCCTCGCTGGCCATCGGATGACCTCCCCACGCTGCAACGTCTTGACGACTGTTTCGGTGAAGGAATTGATGGAGACATAGTTTGCAAAAAAACGGTCGAGAACAGCCCCGAGTAAGAACACTCCTGTTCCTTCGAAGGCAGCCTCATCGAGGGTCAGGGTAACTTCCAACCCGCGCGCGAACGCAATTGGCCCCGGCCTGCCAATTCGACGGATGATCGGTCGGGTCGTGATCCGCCTGACGCCATCTATCTGCTTGCGTATCTGAGGATCGCTGTTGTCGCCGTACAGCTTCAGGATGTCTCGAAGCGCTGAGGCGCCCTCTTCTTCATCCGCATCTGCAAGCGAGAAATAATTCAGCGACAGGTGGCTAATCGCTCGCCACGCGACCTCGCCCTCCGCGGGCGAAGGTCTTGGGGACGTTGGGCCGCTCAGGCAACGGACGGACTCGACCGGAGCATCAACGTCCATTGTGAAGTCAGCCGCGGCAACACCCACCGGCATTTGAAGCGGCAGGTCGCGGTTTGTGCATTTCGTGACTACCTCGAGCTGGCGCAGGTCAGCGCGATAAGGCGATTCCTTTGAATCAACAAGCGAGAGATATATCTCGCTGCCCGCGTAGGTTGCCCGGCGACCAAACTGCTTCTCCCGAGCGGAAGCAGCCCGAGGAACTCTGCCGACGGCATAATATGCGCCCGCGCCGCCGCCTTGAGCATCAAGGTCGCTGGCGGAATAGAAAGGAAGAAACTCCTGCTCCTCATCTGCTGTCGCCCCGTGACCAATCACGCGGAGGACCTCGTAAACCTCAAAATCGAGGGGACGTGTCCGGTCGGGCACAACATGAAATTCGCTGAAACGGTCCGAAAGGTGGATGCGATCGGCTCGTTTGGGAAACAGGTTAGCCGCTGGCGAGCAGAACAACGCAAAAGTCGTCGCGTCCACCCTACCTTCGAGTTCGGGAATCGAATCCTTCAGTAGGATGACAATGTCCAATTCACTTTCTTGGCAGTGCTGCACGGCGCCTGTTAGACCCGCCAATTCAACAAACATGTAGCGCTGTGGAAAGGCAAAGTACTCCTTGAGCAACCGGTATCCTTGAAAGGACCTCGGGCCGTAGGGAAGCATGGCTTCTCTGTCGTCAAAACCCACAGGGCGGATGCTGGACTTGCTGAGAACCTCTCTCCACTTGACGGGCCTCTTTGACGATTGAATCACAACGCCGACTGTATTGGCGAACAACTGCTCGTAGATACGCATCGGGGTCTCATCCAACCCGCGCAGGTAAAAGGTCAAGCTATCGAGCTTCAGCTCGCTGAAGACGAGACCCGCCGTACACTGGATTCGTATTCGTATCCCTCCTTTTGCCCCGAACTGCTGCGGAACCTCCAATGTGGCCAAGTCCTGGGTATGGAATTGCGCCTCTGCCACTCGAATTGGCCAGAGGGTCACGTCATGCCCAGTCCGATATTCACACGCCGTCTGCTCACCTTTGCCAATAATGCTGCGAAGGACTGTATCGCGCGGAAGAAGAAAACCGTCCGCCAGAGCACTGTTGGTCAGGTCCGGCTCGAATCGGGCGACCAGCATTGACGGAGTCGGGGCCAGGTAATGGGGATAAACTGTCTCGAGCAGGGACTGCGTGAACCGAGGGAATTCTGCATCGAGTTTGAGGCGCACGCGTGCCGCAAGGAAGGCGAATCCTTCTAACAGTCGCTCGACATAGGGGTCCACGCACGCGAATTCGTCCAATCCCAGGCGTCCGGCGATCTTGGGAAACTCCTTCGCGAACTCACCCCCCACCTCCCGAAGGTGCTGGAGTTCACGGTTGAAATAGTAAAGGAGCCGGCTATCCACCAGGACGGTCCTCGACTTCGCACTGACCCGTTTCCAGGTCGAACTTCGTCTTAACGTAGAGCCGGTCAGGAACGGGTTGGGCCCAGAGTTCCCCCTCGATCTCGAATGCGACGGCGTTTTGGTCCATCGAGTCCGGGTCCGTTATCACGCGGACGGAGAGGGTTTCCTGAGAAATGCGCGGTTCAAAGCATTGGATGACATGCAAAAGTTGCTGTTGCATCTCCGGGGGCTTGACGGTCGAACTGGTGACGCCACACAGGTCCGGGATACCGAAGTTTAGCACCGAGCACGACACCTCTGGAAAGTCGTTCAACGGGTCACCCGGCGGGTGAGAAACGGCGTTCAAGAGCCACTGAAGGTCACGCAGAACGCCCTGATGATACCGCCGCGCGGACACAACGCGTTGCTCCCGGCTTTCCTCCTTTGACTGAGGTTCATCGTCCATGAGGCGGTCTAACAGACATGGCTGCAAACGTTCCGCCGGCGTCAGTTCAGCCATCCCTCGCCTCCCGGGCGCGCTCCTCTCCTTCGCCGAGGTCCAGCTTGATCTGACGGACATCGAGGAGCGCGTATTCCGCTTCGTCGGTGATGAGGAGCCTCTGGCCCCGTCCTTCGCACAGCCCGCCCTCTCGCTCGATCCACTCCGTCCTGCGGGACATCAGGATGGCACTCTGGTCACTTTTCTCCGAACCGGGGTAACGTGTCGGGATAAGCCCGGCGGCTGTGCCCCCGTTTGTCCATGTGAACTCGGCAGGCGCCCAGACCACATCGCGCAGGTCCGAAGGGGCCTCGATCCGGATTTCCCGGACGTTGACAAAGGGCACCCAGTAATAGGCGCCATTGACGATGACCTCGAGGATCGGACCCAGACGCGGGTCGGCGTCGGCAATCCACTCAAACGGCTGTCCGTTGACCGTCCCCGGAATGGCCGGAGCGCGCTCAAACGCGCGCTCCCGAAGCTCCTGTGACGCGCCGTAGTGCCCTTCAAGGGCCATCTGATTGGCTTGCAGGATCCACCCCATCCATTCGTTGGGCTCCCCAAGGATGACCGGGGAGCGCTTCCCAGCCCATATCTCCGCGCGAAGTGCCTCACAATTAAGCGCAGGGCGGCAGATGTTGGCCATGAGAAGGTATTGGGCATCGAGGTCGGCGGCGATGTTGAGCTGGGTCATCGCCCTTTCCCATTGTCCCAGGACACAAAAGAGCTGGAAAAGGAAAACCCTCAGCTTCGCATCGGACGGATCGTTACGCACTTCCTCCTGCAGCTTCTCCAGTGCCTCGGCAGGATGTCCCTGGCGCAATGACTCTTCTGCTCGCATAAACCACCTTCTCCGCTGTCTGGGTTTTTGGCGCGGCCCCGGGCAGACGCGCGACGTGGCCCCACCGAGCGAAGGCCACGCGCCGGTCGCTCACATCGGCTGGTTTTCCATTACGCTGTACCACGCTTCAAGTGTCGCGCCGGGTGTCCCCGAGGGGGACGTCTCGGTGTACGCCCACTCAATTTCGCCGTAGCGGAAGATGACCTCCTCCATCGGGAGGGGGTCGTCAGCGCTCGCCGAGCCAGTGAAACTAACGGAGGCGACGAAGGCCCTCTTGAGGACAATCTTCATGAACGTGGTCTTGTCGCCCGTTGCGCGGCAAATCTCCAAGGTGACTTCCGGAATCTCCTGGACATTGAAGCAGTAGCTGACGAGGGGGACCGAGGCCCTGTCCAACCGTTTCACGACAGAAAAATCCCGAAACTGGCACCGGCGCCCTGACGCATGCCCTTCACCACTACTGTCTCTCGGGACAATCATCTCCTGGGAGAGCCCGTGGTTGACAGATACGACCTCGATCCACTTGTCGTGCGCCGCGTCGGTGCTGTCTCCGTCCACGCCTTCGACCTTCAGAAACATGTTGTACGCCATATTCGACTCTCCTGTCCCTGCGGCCCCATTCTGTGGGCGTTCATGATTTCGTTCCTGGCCGCAGTCGGGCGCGGGGCAAACGTAGGGCGCCTGTCCGCCGTCACGCCTGCAGAGCACCCCGATGTGAGCGGGCAGGCGGGCCCCATTCGCAGGCCCACGCAGTCCAAGCAGTAGTCGCACCAAAAACCTGCACGAACCCTCGGGGGACCCGCGCGGAACCGCTCAGCGATTCTCCGGGGGTTGGGGAGGACGTCCCTCGCGCAGCGACTCTTTTGCCCGCATAGACCGCCTCGTCTCTCATCGGGTGCTTGACGCGACGCCGCTGATAGATACCTTGGGTCCGCCAGCGAAAGCTCCATGCGGCGGATGGGCTACTTGGCGGTGTCCTCCATGGTGCTCCACTTCGCTTCGACGGCGGCACCGGTCTCTCCCTTGGGGGTCGTCGGCGTGTACGACAGATCAATCTCACCATAGCGGAAGGTTACGTTCTCCATGGGAAGCGGGTCCCCAGCGCTGGCGGACCCGGCCGGGGCGACGGAGGCGACGATGCAGGGCTTGAAGACATATTTCATGAAGGTGGTCTTCTCACCCGTTGCCCGGCACAGTTCGACGGTGACTTCCGGAATCGCCTCGCCGGAGCAGCACTTGAGAAAGAGGATAGGGGAGGAGCTGTCCAACCGTTTCGTAATGGAGAAATCCGCATGATCCGCCTTGCCTCCTGTCAGGCCGCCCTGGCCGCTCAGGGACCCGCCCGGCGCCTGGGAGACGGCGTGACTGTAAGACTCGACCTCGATCCACTTCTGGTGCTTGGCGTCGGTGCTGTCTCCGTCCACGCCTTCGACTTTCATGTACATCGCGTACGCCATGTTCAACCCTCCCCTGGCCGCAGCCAGCTGCACGAACGGTTTGTTGCCCCACCCGGCCGCGGGCCCTGCGGAGCGTCGCGGGGTGACCGGGCAGGCTGTCTCTGTTGCCCGCTTTCGCGGGCGTGTTCATGATTCCGCCGCTAATCCCGCCAGAGGCGGGAGCGCAGGGCGTGCCTTTTGGCGCCTGTCCGCCGTTTGCGTGCTTTGCTCTCTGCGCCTCCGCGCCTTTGCGTTAAAGAAAGAGAAATGGAAAACGCAAAGTCGCCAAGACGCTGAGGCTACGCCTTCTTGCCCGAAGGCAGTTTGGTAACGAGTCGCAATGAAACGGTCAGTCCCTCGAGCTGATAGTGCGGCCGCAGGAAGAATTTCGCGAAATAGTTTCCTGGGTCGCCTTCGATGTCTTCGACGACGACCTCTGCCGCGGCTAACGGACGCCTTGCCTTGGCGGCCTCCGTCGCGTTCGCCGGGTCTGGCTCGACATAGAGCTTGATCCATTTGTTGAGCCAGCGCTCCATATCTATCCGTTCCTTGAAGGAGCCGATCTTGTCCCGAACGATGGCTTTGAGGTAATGAGCGAAGCGGCACAGCGCAAACATGTACGGCAGCCTGGCGTTCAGTCTCGCGTTCGCCGTGGCGTCGGGATCATCGTACTCCTGGGGCTTGTTGAGAGACTGAGCGCCGACGAAGACCGCATAGTCTGTGTTCTTCCAGTGCGACAGGGGAATCAGGCCGTTCTTCGCCAGTTCCATCTCTCGCCGGTCCGTGATGGCAATCTCCGTGGGGCATTTCATGTCCACGCCGCCATCGTCCGTTGGGAAGGTATGGCACGGAAGCCCTTCCACCATGCCGCCGCTTTCCACACCTCGAATGCGCGAACACCAACCGTATAGTTTGAAGGCCATTCCAATGTTGACGCCCATCGCATACGCGGAGTTGGACCACGTGTACTTCGAGTGATCTCCCCCCTCGGCGTCCTCCTCAAAGTCAAACTCCTCGACGGGGTTAGTCCTTGCTCCGTAAGGAAGCCGTGAGAGAAACCGCGGCATGGTTAAGCCGACGGTTTTGGAATCCTCGGACTCACGCAGGGACCGCCAGGGTGCGTAATCGGCGGTTTGGAAGATTTTGGTCAGGTCGCGCGGGTCCGCGAGCTGCTGCCAACTATCCATGTTCATCAGACTCGGCGCCGCCGCGGCGAAGAATGGTGCAAAGGATGCCGCTGAAATCTGCGCCATCCCGCTAAGAATCTCGACATCCGGCGGACTGTGATCGAAATAATAATCGCCGATTATGCAGCCATAAGGCTCGCCGCCGGGCATGCCGTACTCCTGTTCGTACAGCTTCTTGAACAGCGGGCTCTGATCCCAAGCAGTCCCTTTGAACTTCTTCAGAGTCTTCGCCAGGTCCTTCTTGCTGATATTCACCACGCGGATCTTCAATGTCTCGTCCGTTTCCGTGTTGTTAACCAGGTGATGCAGTCCACGCCAGGTTCCCTCGAGCGATTGGAAGTCCTCATGGTGAATGATCCGATTCAACTGCTCCGACAGCTTCTGATCAATCTCGCCGATAATCGCTTCGATCGTTCTTACTGCGTCCTCGGAGATCAAAGCGGTCTCAGAGAGAGCCTGCTCTGCCAGAGTTTTCACCGCCGACTGGACCGCTTCTCTCGCCCGGTCGGTCTTCGGCTTGAACTCCTTCTGGAGAAGGCCTTCGAACTCACTGACTTCGAGGACCTTTGGAGCCGCCTCTGGAGCGCGGCTCTCCTGTTTCTCGTCTCCCTTAGCCATTGGACTATTCCTCCGCCTTGGTGGTTTCCGCTTGTGCTTCCGGCGCCTTAGCCGCCTGTCCCTCTGCCTCTATCTTCGGGGCCGAGCTTAACGCCTGAAGCAGGGCCGGATCGGTCAGGAGCTTGGCAATCAACTCCTCCGCACCGCTCTTTCCGTCCATGTAGGTCAGCAGGTTTGACAACTGGGTTCGCGCAGTGAGCAGCTTGTTCAGCGCATCAACCTTCCTGGCGACCGCCGCCGGCGAGAAATCGTCCATGCTCTCAAATGTCATGTCCACGCTCAGCTCGCCCTCGCCAGTGAGCGTATTGGGTACTCGGAAGGCAACCCGCGGCTTCATGGACTTGAGGCGATCATCAAAATTGTCCACATCAACCTCGAGGAACTTGCGGTCTGCAACCGCAGGCAGGGGTTCCTCCGGTTTGCCGGACAAATCCGCCATCACCCCCATGATGAATGGCAAGTTGACCTTCTTCTCGGCCCCGTACAACTCGAGATCATACTCGATTTGCACTCGCGGCGGCCGGTTGCGAGCAATGAACTTCTGGCTGCTTTTCTTTGCCATGGCTGCTCCCTTCTCTTCACCTGTTTGAAATCAATGCGTCGTCGGGCAAACCTTCGTGTCCTTCGTGGTAAATGTGCCCGGGTCGCCGAACACGAAGAGCACGAAGCCTGGACTTACCCTTTCGCGGCGTCGCCGCTGACTCCGCCGATGTTCTCGACCTGCTTCCTTGCCTCTGGAGACAGGTCGCGGATGATCTCCAGGAAACTCTTCGAAACCAACCTCTGCGCTCGCCTCAGCAGCAGCGGAACAGGGCTGGAAGGTTCGTGCCGTTCATAGTATTGGCAGATTTTCTCCAGCGCTGAAACCACGTCCTCCGGTGACCTGATCTCGCCTGACAATGGCTTCTCCTTTTCGGGTTCAGTTGTAGGCTTAACGGCGCCCGCTTCTCCTTCGGCCCCGGATGACGCAACGCCCCGCTTGGCCAGGTAGCTCCCCAGGCGCCCCCGGATGGCGGCCAGAATCCCCCGAAACGCACCTAGGTCAGGAACTCTGCCGGCGTCCACGTGGGCTCGCAACGCCGCTTCGATCCCTGTCGTGTGGTCAATCGCCCCCGCGGCAACCTCCGCCAGCTCCTTCAGTTTTTCTGTGCTCGTATCCTCAAGCGCCGCGTTGATCACCGACATATCCGGTTTGGGAGACTTGGAATCCGCTGGCGGAGTGAGTTCCCCCTCTGCGATGAGGATATCCCGAAGGCTAAAGGACCCCAACCGCGGGGAGTTGCAGAGCGACACCTCCCTGAGTCGTTGCTTGAACAGCAACGGATCCTGATAGCTTTCCGGAGGCGGAGAAAGTGACGCAATGATATTGAGTCGTTCAAGCGGGTCGTTATTGTCATCCGGGTCAAGCTGGGGATGAACCTGATCCCAGAATCGCTCGAGCAGTCCGCGGAGCACCGCCAACCCATCCCTGATTCCCGGTATCCCTTCCGTCTTGAGAAGGGCAAGAGCCAGATACAATGCCAACCGCAGGTCTTTCGTTCGTCCCAGAAGGTCCGCAGAACGAGCATATACCTCCCGCCAGTTTGGCTCCTCTTCCGGTTTCGTTTGAACCAGAGTATCCAGCTCCAGGTAAGCGGCGTCGTACCTGAGGTCGGGACCACACGGCGGCTGATCGCCTGTCTCAGCAAGTAAGCTCTCTACGACATCTTTGCCCATCAGCAAGCACCTACGGCCCTGTTACGTTGTGTTCAACGATGTCTGAGGCGGCATGGGCAAGGTGCCCATGCAACAAGGCACCAGGAACCTGACATAGAATAGACTGCAATTTAATCGCGGATTGCGGACAAGGCGTACCACGAAGAGTACGAAGCCGACGAAGGGGGACACATGCTGCTGTGCTTCGTGCCCTTCGTGTCCTTCGTGGTTCTCTGTCCTAATCCGAAATCCGAAATCGCCAATCCGAACTGCCTGTCTTGCAGGCGCCCACAGAGGACTCACTCGAGAAGGTCACGCAAGCCGCCACGGGAGAGGGGTAACCCTCCCGTTAAGAGCCTCTTAGAAACGAGCAATAATCGTATGCTTGAGGCTCACGAGAACGACTCCTGGGCCCGCCGTGACGGGATGCCAGATTGCCTTGGGATCTCTCGACCCTGTCAGAACAAGCGTCCGTAGGCGAGGCTCCCCACATGCTTCACCTGCACGCAATGAGGTTAGGCCCTTCACCGAACTCTACTGCTCTCCAAATTCTGCCGCTTCGCCGACGCCTTGTCAAGCGAATTTTCCTGGGAGGTAGGCAAAGTAGGCACATGGTATGGGGTATCAATAAGCAGGCCGCGGCCCGCAAGAGAATCTCGGTTCGCAAGGACGATACCAGTCCCTCTTTTCGGACAAGCACAAGCTTTTTGGAGAGCGCGTAGCCCATCAATCGTACAGCAGGGGCTTGGTCTTCCAATCCTTGTCCTTATCGTGTCCGTACTCCGTTACACGCGGTCGGCGCTCGCGCAGCCGCACGGATTCGATGCCGAGGTAATATCCCTGTGAGAGCGGATTCTTGCCAACACACTCCAATCGCAACTGGTACTCACCGGGATCGGGCCAGAAGTCCAGCAAGTGAACCTCCCGGGAGCTAACATCCCCGTTGTACAAGTCTATCACCCCGCCGAGCTTGACCCCGTTTAGATAGGCTTGATACTTGCCATAATCATAGCTCTCGGTGAGAACGAGCAACAAGCGTTTGGGCTCTTTCTTCTTCACCTCAAATGGGATCTCTACCCATGCGTTGTCCTGCTGCTGCGGTCTGTACAGCAATTGCTCCTGTTCGTACATTCCTAACTTTTGCGCGACCGCCTCGCCTGGGCCGTGATACTTCTCGCCCGTATAGTCCCTAGCCCAGATGATGGAGTCAAGATTCGGAAGACTCCGCTCCTTGGCATGCGGCGCCCGAGCCGAGAAAGTGGGCTTGCCCGTCTGATACCAGAACGCCACGGAGGAGTAGTCATCCTGCCGCTCGTTCCAGCTATTGCTCTTGAAGTCGGGATTCTCATCGGGCGACATCCAGCCGAAATGCTCGATCGTCACGCGAATACTCTTGTTGAAAACGAGCGGGTCCTGCACGTGCCAACGATAGGCAGATGTGTGGCTGCCGACGATCCCCCACTGATCGAAATAGGGCACGCCGAAATAAGGTGTGCCCGTCGTCTTCAGCCCCCATGCCGACAGAAAATAGTCCTCGGTCCCTGTGCCCCAGATGGACGCTTCCTCTTCACCGTCTATGTAAATCTTCTCATCGCCCTCACCGAACCAGGCCGGGCTTCGCGTCCGCACGCTGAGGACCGTCCCCACATAATGCCCCTTGCCATCCGTGTCGAGGATCACATAGTCCTTGCCCTGCTCGACCGGATACTCCTGCCGATACTGCGCGTAGAAGTAGGGTGTATTCTCCGGAAGCGATTCTTTCTTAATCCAATCAATGTTGTAGTACAGCAGGCTGATCGGTTTGGCACTCTGGTTGACGATCTCGATGCGGGCGTGCTTGCGAAACGGCATGTGCCAGAAGCAATTGTACGAGTCGGCATCTTCAACGATGACAGGCAGCGAGATGACCTCGCTTCGCTTGCCAAATGCAGAAGCAAAGAAGTCACCGACCGGTGCTTCCACGGCCGGACGTTCGTCGCCGTCCCAGTACATCCGCAGCAGCATCTCCTGGTGATTGGCCGATCCCTCTTTCGCCCAGGGGTGCGGCTCGGGTTCTAGAAACGTCACCCAAATATGGGTAATTACGCCCGGTCCCTCCCGGTCCATCAGGACCTTTGTCTCGCCCGGTTCGACGTTCTTGTTGTCCCAGTTGCTGTTCGGATCGGGTTTGCCCAGCGGATCGAACTTGCCGTCGGGTCCAATCCGATGCGTCGAGCTTTCGCGCATGCTCCGGCCTTGCATCGGTCGGGCCAAGTCGCCAAGAAAAGAGGCCTCGACCGTCCCCACACTCATCGCAGCGACAACCCACAGTACTGAAACCAGCTTCAATCGAGACGCACTCATGATTCAAACCTCCCTTCAGATGAGATTTGCCCGAGAGTTCATAAGTCGCACATTTGCACGCTACGCCTTCGACAGTAGCACAATAGCTCGTCCGATTTCCATCGCCGAGGTCAGCGAATGAACCTATTCTCGCCTCTGCTGCCTTCGGTTGATGCGGACAAGAATCAACCCGGCGTGCATTTGACCAGGTTGAAGCGGCCCCATTTTGTCCTGAACGGGACGTAGCCCTGTATCATAGGAGGGGTCTCCACCGGCTCCTCCTTCCCTCGGTCAGGCGGCGATGGGGGTTCTATATGAGCCCCGGGATAGATGTCCAGGTGTTCAACACCGGGAATCCTGACCCCCTGCCCAACAAGGATGACTCTTCCCGGCGCCGAAGGCGAAAGAAAACCCAACCCCAACCTGCTCCCCGTTGGACGGGGCTTGTCGTACACCACGTCGCCCCCAACTGACGTGGTGGCGTACGTCGTCATATAAGTAGCCGCCCTGGATGCAAGACCGGAAGCGGGATGCCCGCACGGGAAGGTCCTCACCTCACCCATAAATCCCACGGGCGCATGGGCAGGCGGGCCCTCGAAATCCCCGCTCAAGTGATAAACTGCTCGAGCGGCTTTACCGATCTCGCGAACCTCAAAAAACCAGTGCTCCGTCCGACGCGGGTCGAGAAACCTCCCCGGCTCCAGGACGCACCGGATCGAAAGCATGTACACTTGTGCCCCCGGAACGTCGTACTCATTAAGTTTCGCGAGGGTTGGGCCATTGGGGTCCACGCGGCCGTCTGCGCCTTTCCAGCCGAAATGACGAAGTTGAAACGTCTGGATCGCGTTGATGGTCTTTGGCCCACAAATCCCGTCCACAGCCAGCCGCACTTTCGGTCCCCCCTCGGGCGGAGGAACCTTATTCAGGAGTTCCTGGACCGTCTTGACATCCGGGGGGCGATTGACTCCCCCCATGCGCCCAACCGATGCCGAAATGCTTCTTGCCATGAGACGTTCTCCTTGTGTTGACGCGATGACGTACAAAAAGCAAGCTTTGAACAGGATAATCCCGCCAGAGGCGCGGCACAGGATAATCCTGAAAATCCTATCAATCCTGTCTGGTCTTGCTCTGCGGCACGGTGAAATATAGCCGCGCTTCTATCTGCCCACCAATGACCATGTCGTTCCGGATAATACCCCAAAACAGCGATCTCGTGCAACACAAGACGGTGATTCATGATGTCCGGAACGGCGCCGACGTCCTGGTCTTCAATGAGTTTTGCACTTCGTCTTGTTTCCCTGGCCGCGAAGGCGCACGCCTCAAACGGACGCGCGGCATACGTCCTCATGTCCGATACCTCTCAGCGCGCACGCGGGCAGGCCAGCCCGTGAATCATGGAATCATGGGCATCTTGCCCATGTTGAAGGGATGCAGGCAGGGACGCCTGCGCTACGCTCACGGTCTAAGAGCCCGCGCCACTGCCACGGCCTCACGTCCAACCCCTTGGCGCCGGGCTTTAGCCGGCGCCCTTCTCGTTAGCCACGGGCTTTAGTCCGTGGCATTGCTACGCTGCAGGTTTCTGCCTGAGCAGGCTTCAGCCTGGCTTCTCGATGAGGGGATTCATCCATACCCCTCATACGTAGCCACACCCTATGGACCAGGATAGTGCACCTCCGTCTGTCAATTTGGTATCATCCCCCCGGAACTTACAGCGACAGTAGCGCAGCGGCGGCTTGTGCACCACGCAGCCGCCGAATCGCGCACGGATACGAACTCTTCAAGGAGCAAAATCGTGAAGCCGAGGAACTCTTACAAGGCCCTGGTGATTCTCTGGGTCATCATCTCTCTGATGACATGGATGCAAGCCAACGCGGGGCAGGAAGCTTTCCAGCTCAGACTCCAGCCCCGCCCAGGCGGGGTTAACACGTCGGACGAGACGGGAATGATCGCAGGCTCCACACCATCTGCCCTATACCGCGACGCAGTTTGCGACCCCGCCGAAGGCGGGGCTGACTCCATCACCGTTGAAAACCTTGTGGCAAACTTGAGCGTGGTGCGAGGGCCGGTGAACGGCGCCCGCCTTCAGGCCAACGGAAAGACATTGTCCATATACGGCGATCCGCGGGAGCATCCGCCCGGCGCGGACCGGGTGCTGCTTACGCATTGTCGCCGGGACGTAGCCTGGGCGGCGCGTGCGTTGATGGAACGAGGAGCCACTGCGGTGGTGCCGGAAAAGGAGGCTCATCTCTTCGTTCAGGCTCAGGATTTCTGGGGGCGATTTGACAAGGCGCGTTTTCACAATTACTCCCAGAGCTCCACCAAGGTGTTGGCCGAATCCATGCCGGCGGCACAAACGGTGCGACCAAGCGAGACTCTGACTTGGGAAGGCATCCCCATCCGAGTTCTGGCGACTCCGGGTTATACTGCTGGGGCAGTCACATACCTGCTTCAGCTCGAGGGCAAGACCATTGCCTTTACGGGCGACCTGGTTTATGGCGATGGCAGAATCCTCGACCTTTACAGTTTCCAAGACGCCATTCCCGAGGCCAAGATCGGAGGGTATCACGGTTATGCGGCGCGATTGTCCGACTTGATGGCGAGCTTGCGCCAGTTACTGGCCGAGAAACCCGACTTTCTCATCCCCGGTCGCGGTCCGGTCATCGAACGTCCATCGGAGGCCATCGCTTCTCTGATCCAGCGAGTCGAATCACTATACTCGAACTATCTCTCGATTGACGCGCTGCGTTGGTATTTCGGCGATGAGCATATTCTGACGAAGGCGAGGAGGGTACTGGGTCCTGCCGCCTCGATTGACTGGATGCCGATGGCCGAAACCAGACCCTTGCCTTCCTATGTGACCGCCATTGCCAACACGCGCTTGATCCGATCCGCCGATGGAGCGGGTTTCCTGGTGGACTGCGGCAGCAAGCAGATTCTCGATCAACTCCAGGAACTGCGCCGAACCGGTGCCCTCGCGTCGCTCGATCACCTTTTTATCACCCATTATCATGACGATCACACCGATCAGGTGCCGGCCGCGGTGGACGCTTTCGGTGCAACAGTGCTGGCCTGCCGCGAACTATGGGACATTCTCGAGAACCCAGGCGACTACTCGCTCCCCTGCCTGACGCGCCATCCCATTCTTGTATCAGGAAGACTAACCAGCGGCGCACAATGGCGTTGGAAAGAATTCAAGTTGACCGCCTACTATTTCCCGGGTCAGACGCTATACCACCAGGCCCTCCTTGTGCAAAAGGACGGCGGTGAATCCATCTTCTTCATCGGGGACTCGTTCACTCCCTCCGGCATTGACGACTACTGTCTTCAGAATCGAAACTTCCTGCATCCAGACGCAGGTTTCTTCAAATGCCTGGCCATGTTGAAGACCCTGCCCGAAGGATGCTGGCTGGTGAATCAGCACGTCGAGCCTATGTTCCGTTTTACCCCGCAGCAACTCGAGCGAATGCGCAGCACGTTGCGCGAACGCGTGGACCTTTTGCGTTCCTTGTTTCCCTGGGACGACCCGAATTATGGACTCGACGAATGCTGGGCGCGGCTTCATCCCTATGGCATCCAAGCGGAGAGCAAAAAGCCGTTTGCCTGCCAGGCCGTCATCTTCAACCACAGTCCCAGCGAACGGTGTTTTGTAATCCGGCCGCATTTGCCGAAGGGCTGGATGTTGAAAGGTCCCTCGCCCGACCGGGTTTGGATTCCACCCAAGCAGGAGGGAGCCGTTGGGTTCACTGTCCTGCCAACGCCCGACGCTCAACCGGGCCTCTATGTCATTACGGCTGATGTCAAAACGCATCAAGGGGAGTTTCGGGAATGGATCGAGGCTATCGTGCGGATTGCGCCTTAGCCGCTTCCTGCCAAGCTATAGGGCGTCGGTTGCGTATGTTGTCAAGCAGTAATGAATGGTGGAGAATGAAGGCAAGCTTTCTTCTGACAGGCGTGGTTGCGGCATGGACATGGTCTCTCGCTGCCGTTGACCTGTCCCAGCCCGACAAGCCAAACACGATGGCATTCGCGCCGACGGAAGCCCGTTTTATCCGGCTGGTGATACACAGCAGTGCTCAAAGTGAGCCCTGCATAGATGAGTTGGAGGTTTACGGTCCGGAGGGCGACAAGAATCTCGCTCTGGACAGCGCGGGTGGGAAGGCAACGGCATCTTCCTGCCTTCCTGGCTATGCCATTCATCAGATCGCTCATCTGAACGACGGCCTTTACGGTAACAGCCACAGTTGGATTGCCGCCGGGACTCGAGATGAATGGGCACAGATTGAACTCCCGAAAGTGGCGACTGTCGCCAAAGTGGTTTTCTCTCGCGACCGGGAGGGGCGTTACCGCGACCGGATGCCTGTCAGCATCGAAGTCCGCGTTTCTGTTGATGGCGTGGGCTGGAGAACGGTCGCTCGCGGGAGCGCCTTCCCCATCCTGCCGGAGGGGCAGTTGGGTGAAGAGGAACTGCTTCGCTATGCGTTCGAATGCGAAGACCTCACTTGGAGCAAGTTCGATCTGTCGGACTCCCTGAGCCGAGTCCTCAGGCAAATGGAGGAGATGCTCAACCGGTTTTCGGACAAAGGATTGGATGTATCGAAAGAGCATGCCGAGCTGGCAGAATTCCGCCGGCGCCAGGTTGCGTTGCAGGGATTGCCCGCTGCTGCAACGAACAGACGGGAGCTTTTCTTCCAGGCGCGCCTGGCCAAACGCCTGCTGTTTCTCCGTGAACCTGAACTGGCAGCGCTGGAACGAATCCTGTTTGTGAAGCGGCATCCCTTCGAACCTTCGCACAATTACAGTGTTATTCTTGACGCTGCGGGCGGTCCGGGCGGCGGAATCTGCACTCTGGGGATTCCCCGTCGGCACGGACGCTTGGAGCCAGGCGAGGCAAGAGTGACGATGCTGTTTGAGGCCGGAAACGGGATTGCCCGCGATCCAGTGGCCACTTTCGACGCCACCAGGATTTACTTTGGCTATGGCGCCTTGAAGCGCCACTATTTCCATCTGTGGACGATGAACGCCGATGGGAGTCATCTGAACCGGATTACCGACGGGCCGTTCCACGATTACTTTCCCTGCCCGTTGCCCGACGGCGGGCTGGCGTTGATCAGCACACGGTGTAAGTCCCGGTTCCTCTGCTGGCGTCCGCAGGCTTTCGTGCTTTTTCGCATGGATGCCGACGGCGGCAATATTCAGCCGCTCTCTCACGCCAACTTGAGCGAGTGGACGCCGACGATGATGAACGATGGCCGGATTATCTGGATGCGCTCGGAGTATCTCGACAAGGGGGCCGACTTTGGCCACACCCTTTGGGCCATTCGCCCCGACGGTACGCACCCGGAACTCATCTTCGGAAACAACACACTGAACTGCTATGCCAACGGCCGCGAGGTGCCAGGCTCCGGCGAGCTCCTGTGCACGCTCGTTTCGCATGGCGGCGATCTCAATGGCCCCATCGCATTGATTGATGTCGCCAAGGGCCGATTCAATCCCCAAGCCATCTCCAACATCACGCCGGACGTGGAGCCCCATTATCACATGAGCTGGGCGAGGCAGCAGTGCTTCCGCGATCCCTTTCCGATCAGTTGCGATTATTTCCTGTGCAGCCACGCCCCGTTCGACAAATTCGGCCTATATGTCATTGATCGCTATGGTAATCGAGAACTCCTCTACCTCGACCCTGAAATTGGGAGCATGTCCCCCACGCTGTTGCAGCAAGTTGCTCCCCCGCCGGTCTTAGGCAAGAGCGTCGAGCCCGGAGACGAGTGGCCTGCACAGGGCCAGTTTATTGTGGCGGACGTTTACCGCGGACTGGAGCCCACCGTCAGAAGAGGTGTGGTGAAACACATTCGCGTTTGCCAGGAGATGCGGGCCGACTTGACCCAGCTTCCCAACGGCGAATACCAGAAGGATCACGAGCCGTTCGAGGATTGGTATGCGACGCCGATCCACAAAGTCAGTGGGCCTCATGGTTGGCCCAGCTATGTCGCCAAAGCCGACCTGGGCATCGTGCCAGTGGAACAGGACGGTTCGGCCAACTTCTATGCTCCTTCCGACAAGGTGTTGTATTTCCAGGTGCTGGATGGCGATTTCAACGAGATGCAGCGCATGCGTAGTGTCGTCCAATTGCAGGCCGGGGAAAAGCGGGGTTGCATCGGTTGCCACGAAGGACGGATGTCCGCCCCGCCGTCGGCCGGGCCCATTCCGCTGGCGCTGCGACGCGAGCCCAGTCCGCTACAGCCGCCGCCTTGGGGCGCAGGCCCGTTCTCCTATGAGAAAGTGGTCCAGCCGGTATGGGACGCCAGGTGTGTCCGCTGCCACGACGCCAATGACAAGCAGCGGATTGACCTGACAGGTGCGCTCGACGGGGACGGAGTTCCTGCTTCCTACCGAACCGTGATTGAGAAGGGCTGGGTGCACTATTTCGATTACACCTGGGGCCGGGAGCACTCAAAGGCCGAACCACTCAGCTTCGGCACTGTCAAGAGCACGCTGTGGCAGACCCTTGATGCCGGACATTACGACGTCCAGCTCACGAGAGATGAAATCCGTCGGGTCAAGTGCTGGACTGACCTGAACTGCCCGTTGTGGCCTGACTATATCTTCCGGTTCAACCGCCCGGGTGTGCAAACGGCAAGTCGCCCTGCGAACTGACTAAGACGTTTTGCTCACGCCCGGTTCCAGGGAAAGCAAGCCTACCTGAGAAGCCTCGGTTTGTTGAATGGGGTCCGGAGCGACAAGAGGTCGAGTGGAATTGGTCAACAGGGATTCTCAAGGCTACGATTCTGGAATGAATTTCCATGGCGTGTTGGCCGTGAATGATTACTCGAGGTGCTGGGAACAGCCGCTTCATCCGCCCTCACCCTGATGCAGACAGGAATAACGCGAGGGCTATTGCACACAGACCCACAGCCGATGCGGCGGCCATCACGAACCCCCGTTGTACGCTTGTCCGCTGAGCATAGGCGCCAATCAGCATGGGAATCGCGGTCCATCCGAGTCCGCCGACGGCAAAGAACAGACCCACCGCCCGACCGTGAAGCGACTGGGGAAAGTGTCCCAATAAAAGGGCCATGATCGTGGGAAAGATCGGACCGAAGACCAGTCCAGCCACGACAACCGAGCCAATTGCCATGCCGCGTCGGCGGCTGAACACCACCGCCGTCCATACCCCGATACATAGCGCTGACAGCGCGAGGACCAAGGCCGCTTCGCTCCCCTTCGGCAATATGAAGGCCGTCGCAAGTCGCGAACCCGTGAATAGCAGCCAAAACACGGACAGCAACCCTGGCGCCGAACCTTCGCTCACTCCCTTATCCCCCAGATAGGTGGTCGCCCACGCCCCCATCGTCGCCTCGAGTGGGGCATAGAAGAACAGCCCGAATGCACATAGCCACAGCATTGCATCCCCCAGCAGCGTTGCGATGCCGCCATTTGCCGAGGTGGTCGCAGCGGCCTGGCCGGGGGGCTGAGTCAGTGTTGAGAAGTCCACAATAAAACCTAAGACGGCGGTCAGAAGAACGAACCCCGCCAGCGCCAGCAAAGCCGCCCTGAGGCCCAGGCGTCGCACCAGGTACGCAACCACCAGGGGAGTCAGAAAGGCCCCCAGACCGAAAAAGAAACACGCCAGGTTCAGGGCGTAGGCCTCGGTGCCGGGAAATGCAAAGAGCGAAATGGGGTTGATCACATTGATCAGCGTTGCCCACCCGGCGCTCAGGAGCAGCACCGATAGCAGCGCAGGCCAGTACGTGCTCGACCGCGCCAGGAGCACAATGCTGCCAGCCATCAACAGGGAGCCGCCGATCACCACCGGTTGTTTGCCGACCAGGTCGGTGATAAAGCCCACCGTGAGCATCACAGGGATCATCGCGAGGCCAAATACCGATACCATCCCTCCCACGCGGGCCTCGTCAATTTTGAGCTTTCGAGCCAGGGCTAACTTCACGCTGCCCAACAGCGCCACGCCCATGCCCGTGGCCAACAGGCCCACAATCGTCATTAGCTGAAGCATGTTCATTGGTCACGTCCTTCCCACAGATTCGCAGTTGAACATGGCTACCCCGAACCAATCGGACTCTCGAAAACCGGTTCCGTGAGGAACGGAGCATCCAGCTCTTAGTCTTGACGGCGCCAACAACACGGCGCACCGTGAGAAAGATACCAGGTTCGTGCCGTCAGTCAAGCGCCGTTGGATTCCTTCCGTGCCCCCTCGCGATATGCTCGCCCCACTGCGGGTGAAGATGTTTGCTGAAAAACATTCCTCGCCCTTCTTCTTCTTAATCGCCCGACCGTAAGAAAGAAACAAAAAACGCTCGTAACGGCGTTGCATGCCGGATCTCATTGTCTTAGCCTCGGCGGGGTGCGCTTCCTGCTTGGCAATGAGACTTCATTCATGCACAATAGTTCAGGGTGCGGACATTAGAGGACTTTCTGGGATGTGGTTATTTATGCGGGTGGTAGTTGCATGTTGCATCTGGGCACTCCATGGCGGCGAACAGGCGTCGTGGTCAGTTGGATCTGGAAATCGCCCGTTGTGCTGACGCCATCGCGCGGAATTTGGCGCGGAGATCCATGTTCATGAAGAAAATGCTCGCCGCTGTCAGGGGATTCGGTGTGGTGGACCGTCGGACAATTTCCCGAAAAGAGCAAAGCCTGTTCCCGAGCTTGAGAAAGCCGGCCTCTGCCTCCGCCGGGGACATTCTCTTGGGAAGATAGAAACAGCGGTTGCAGGCTGTGTTGTACGTCTGGTTGTTGCGGAGGTAATCCTCTTCGTTTTCTATCAGTAAGCGGCCCTCTGTCTTCAGTCGGTCGAAGACTTTTGTGCCGGGCGCCGGAAGGAGGAGGTTCAGAATCGGCAACGAGATGCGGGATTCGTGGATGAAATCGAAAAGCCTGCCGAAACTTGACACGTCGTCTCCATCCAGACCAAGCATGAAAAAGCCGCCGACAAGAATTCCGGCTTCCCGGATGCGTCGTATCTGCTCGCGGTAGCGCTGGACCGCGTATCCTTTGTGCATCAACTTCAGATTGTCCTGGTTGAGCGTCTCGAGACCGATGAAAAGGATTCGACATCCTGCACGCCGTAACATACTCAGCGCCTCGGCATCGTCCGCAATCACAACTGTGCTCTGTGCACCCCATGTAAGCCCCAGGTTCTCTTCTATAATCCTCGAGCAGAGTTCGAGGAGGTATGGGCGGTTGTTGTAGATGTTGGAGTCCACGAAGCACGCGTTTCGTGACATGCCGCGAACCGCATGAAGGTCTGCCATGACGTGACTCAGGTCCCTCACGACATGTTTGCCTTTGTACACTGCTCCGGTACAGCAGAACTCGCACCGGTTGACACACCCAACACTGGCGAGGACCGGCATGAAGTGTGCCTTCTTGCCTTGCAGGACGGAATAGTCGAAGGGGAAGTCAATGTCTATTCCGCATTCATATCTCGGGGCGAGCCGACCCGCTTCCGCATGGCCGAGGATTGTTGCCATGTCCGCGGGCCCAGGATTCCCATGGACAACCGAGTCGGCGACCGATCGCAGCAAGTTCTCGCTGAAATGTGCCTGATACCCGCCGAACAGTACTGTTTTCCCCCGTTTCTTGAACTCAGCAGCGATCTCGCGTCCGTGCATGATGTCGTATCCCATGGTCGTTATCGCGACGACAGAAGCGTGCGTGTCGTAGTTCACGTCCTCAAAGTACTCCAGACAGAACTCTTTCTCCCAGTCCGGGGGGATTGTGGAACTCAGCGCTGGGACGGCAAGTGCGTGCAGGGAAATCTTGCGTCCCTTCAGAAGACGACCCTCGTTGTTCCGGTAGGTCGGTTGGATGAGGTAAACTTTCTTTTTCATGTCCGGTCTCCTTCGAACGTCACGGGCGCTACCTGCCTTTCACTCCTCTCAGTCGTCTCAATAGCATTGCCAACCATATGTTCCACGATACGCTGCCGCGGCAACGGGAGCGCCAACAGCCAGGACTGTGGCTGCCGTCATGGCGACTGCCTCAGGAATTTCGCGCACTGTTTGCCACCACGCCGGAGGTTCTTTATACTGGCGCAGAAGTACGTAGGGTTGCGAGCTCGTGTCCCGATGCTCCTGCTGGACCTTTCCCAGGACGACTATCTTCTCGCCCGGGCCGCGCCATTCGTCCATCACGCAGAACCTGACGGGGCCGGTCTCACCGTTGCGGTCCCTGAGAATGATGTCTCCTTGGTTCTCCCGTGAGTTCCAGTCCACGCGCTCGACTCGCCCTTTGATGCAGACTTCTTCCGCCACATACTTCTGTGCGTCGCTACGGATCTGATGCCAGGTCGTTGTGGGCGTGCAGGAGCACGCGATGTATGCCACGCAGACTAGAAGCGCCGCCGTGAGGTAAACCTTAGTCTTCACCTTCTTCCTCCTTTCACCTCTGGTTTTCGTGAGACTCTGTTCTCATCAACCATTGGCCTCCATTGGCTTTCACCCGTATATACGCAACTCACCTTTCAATCTTCCGCGGTGGCTGACGAATTCTTTTTGAGCATGGGCTCTCGCTGGAGATGTGGACGGCCTATCAAGCTTTCGGCGGGTCAACTGCCGAACTCGGGCAAAAGTCGGGGGCTCCCGGAATTCCGGGAGCCCCTTGCCAGTGAAAAGAGGAGCGCCTTACGAGGCGGTCGGGGAGACCTTACTTACTACGGGGTGATCTGAGTGAGCTGTCCCCCCTGGAGCTTGAATGCTGTGGTTTCGAACAGCGGATCCAGGTCCTCGGGGCGGTCGTAATAGCAGTTGACAACTTTCTCGCTGGCAATGTGATAGTACGTCGCCGTCAAATCCTCGGAATCTGCCTCGACCACGACGAAGCCGTTGGATCTGGTGTTGTTGTACACGATTTTCGCCGGTGAGACCTCCGGGTCGAGAGATGAAATCTGCAGCAACATGTCGAGCATCTGCACGAGCTGCTCGATGCCCTCCACTTGTGCGAGCGAAGGATCTTCCATCACATTGTTCATCACCTCGTCTTGCAGGACACGGGACGAAATGGCAGTACCGGTGAACTCGAACACGCCGTTGCCGTGGTCCGCAACGAAAGAGGCGTGGATGTCGCCCGACAGGATCAAGCTGTTCGGAATCCCCGCGAGAAGCCCGATCAGCTCCCTGCGTTTGTTTGGAAAGCCGTCCCACTGCTCGACATTCACATACAAACGCGTTCGGTAGGCGTCCGGGAAATCCTCGGGCAATAGGGATGCGATCAGAGGATTCGTGAAGTCGAGGATCATCGGCGTGGCGGAGACGGAACTTCCGAGAACCTTCCAGGTGGCGGAGCTTCCGGCCAGGGTATTTTTGACCCATGTTTCCTGCGTTGGTCCAAAGGCATCCTCGCTGGCGCCGAACGAGACCGCATACAGGAATCCCGAAAGAAGGTCATACGTGTCCTTCACCACGACGTACCGGGAGCCGTTCGAGTCGTAAAGGTTCTGTTTGCCGAGGTAGAGGTACGAAAGCCCGCGGTCCAGGAGCGCGAGGACACTCTCCTCGAAGGGCTCCGGATACCCCAGTGCGGCAAACAGAGCATTGATGTACGTGGCGCTGACGTTCCCAGCGACAACCTGTTGCGCCTTCAAAAACGCCTCCGGTTCAGAGAGGAATGGGTTCTCCATCTGGTAGAGCTGAGTCAGAATCGCGATCAGCGTCCCCTGGAGAACCGGGTCCGTCTCGACAGGGAAATAGGGATCGAAGTTCCCTCGGAGAAAGTCGTACACGGGTGGCGTCAGAACCGCTTCAAGCGTTGCCGTGTCCATCACAATGGTCCCCGGGAATGCATCTTCCGGGATGAGATGGTCCGGGCGGTAGCTCCGGTAGTCGGTCAGTACAAGGTGCAGGTTCGCGCCGAAGCGGAAGTCCCTGTAAATTCTCGCGTTCGGGTAAAGGACGTCGTCCGTGATGTCGAGTTTCCCGGAAGCATCCAGACCTCGGTCAATGGGCACGTATTCAAGGAATGCCCGCTCCGAGTTTCTCCTGCGGAGTATGTCCTCCTCGTTCTTTCTTCCGTCGAAGTAAGCGGCGGTTGCCCCGTGGCAGTCGTCGGAGTACTCGTGGTCGTCCCAGGTGACAATGATGGGAACGTTCTCGAGGAGCCTTTGGAAAACCGGGTCGGACCGGAAGGCCTTGTAGACCTCGCGATAGTTTGAAAGGCTCGCCCCGCCGAGGTAGGGGTTTTCGGCATCCCCGAGTGGTATCGCGCCAGCCGGGTCGCTGAACTCGACGGTTCGTTCCGGCGGGGCGTTCGGGCCGCCGCTGGTCTCGTAGATGAAGTCTCCCACATGGAGCACAAAATCCAGGTCGTGACAGTGGTCCGACAACAGCTTCAGATAGCTGTTGTAGTAGCGGCCATTGTAGAACTGACAGTTGACCAAAGCGAACTTGACTGGCACATCAGTTCCGGGTGCAGGCGCCGTTTTCGTCCTCCCCAGATTCGACAACCAAATCCTGCCCCTCCCCTGGTAAACGAAGGTGTAATAGTACCTCGTGTTTGGCTTCAGATTCTCGACCTTGACTTTGACACAATAGTCGTTCTCCGCCTTTGCGAGGACCACCTTGTTCGCAACCAGCCGAGGCGGCCAGCCTTTCTTGATCACAAGAAGGCGAACTGGCAGGTCCGTTCGGCAGGAATGTTCATCCACCACCCTCGTCCAGAGGACGACGCTGTGAGGGGTGGGGTCTCCCGACGCGACAGATTGAGGAAATACCTGGGACCGAGGTGCCGGACATCCCGGAAACTTCGCGAAAGCAGCCGGGGTGAGAACCAACGCGAGCAAAGCAACAAGAATCGTCGTACACTTTTTCATTGTCCTGTCCTCCTTTTGCAGTCTGACTTGATGTGTTTGTGAACGTTCGTTGCGCTCAACTCGTCACGGCAATGGGGCGGTGAACGTGATTGGCGCCGGCGGACGCACAGGGAACAACTTGCTGTTGAGACTTGCACTGTACTGCCCTCCGCTGTACGATGATGACGTCATCGCCCTGTGCGCAGAAAACAGGCGCCAGAGGCGATGCCGGGCCGGTGAGCGCTTTGCCTGGCAGCGAGGGCTCACCGGCTGCTTTTTCCGATTCAGCGATTACTCGCTATTCAGCTTGAATTTTTTGTCCGTCGAAGGAAGCCACACCTTCTGTGAAGGGCTGCCATCCTGTTCTCACCACGTATATACGCAAGGCTCTTCAGATTCTTCCGCCGCCCGAAAAGATTTTCATGAGGTCGTGGATTTCTCCATCGACCTCGTCGTCGGAGTCCACCAGTTCCCGAACGCGAGACCGGAGGATCCTGCCGAAGAGGTTCTTTGTGGTGAAAATCATTTTGGAGGCTTTGGCTTCGGTGGGTATGCCGTATTTCTGGCACAGGTTGGGAAGGGAGGAGGGGGCACTATTCTCCAAGATAGGGAGGAGGACTCTCTCGCGGAATGCGTCCCAGTGGCTCTGTTTCCCCTTTTCGCGACAAGTTTCTGCCACGTCTGCGATGACCTGATCCAGCAGCGCCGATGCCCAGGCATAGTCGAACACCTCGGCTGAAGTTCCGCCTTGCACTGGCGCGGGAATGTCGAGGCTCTTCATGCTCTGGAGAGATACAAAGCCCCCTTCCGGGACGCGGTGCTTCGCCTTTTCGGCGCGGTGCACGCTCACGAGGTATCGGTTCAGAGCCGTGAGTAGAAACGTGCGGAACCGTCCCTTTTCGCGGTCAGCTTGCTGAACCAGCCCCCGGCCCAAGACAATCTCGTGAAGGAACCCTTGCGTGTGATCCTTCGCCGCCTCGTGATCATAGCCCTTGTAGCGGAGGTAGCAGTAAACAGCCCTCCAATATCTCCCCAGGAGACGGTCGAGCGCTGCCTCACCGTCTGGACTGCTTGTCAACCTCGCCTGCCAGATAGCGGTCCAATGCGTGGATGGAAAGAGTGACTCTCGCTCAGGCTCCGTCTTGTCCCCGTCAGGTTGCAATGACATCCGTCGGATTGTCCCACTTGGATGCGTAAGCTTTTCTTGCGTCGTCGTAGCACCGGTCGCCACGGAAGGGCGCGAGCACCTCAAGACTGTCCAGAATATCGAACAAACGTGGATTGTGGCTGTTCACGAATACGTGAGCGGTCTTTTCCAACCAGTGGAATGCTTTGTCCGGCTGACTGAGAAGGAAGAAGGCGATAGAGGCGTTCATGGCTTGTGCTTGATCCGTGACACCCCATGTCGGTTCCGGATTCTCTTCAACGGCTTGCTCGATCTTCTTATCGTCCCTCTCCTTCGCCCGCCGCTCGGGTTTCTGGCAGCTCCACCCCAACGCATGGAGAATCTTCCACACATGCGCCGGATGATAGCGCACCCCGAAGTGGTTCTCGATCACTTGGGCGACTCGAGGTAACGTCCACAGATCGTTGCGATATCCGTGGGCCTGTGGCCCCTTCAGCAGAAGTTTTACCAGCTTCTCCCTTTGTTTCTCCGACAGGCGTGGGCGCGGTCCCGGATGACGCTTCGCCGCCAGCCCCTCCATCCCGCTTTTTCTTACCACCTCCCTCCAGCGGGCCACGGAAGACGGCGAACACTCCATCAGCCGCGACACCTCTCGAAGCGAAAGGCCCTTCTTCAGAAGAGATACCGCCCATCGCCGCCGAGCCTCTAACTCCTGAGCGCTCCCTTTCGGTCTCATGCGACGTATTATACACAAACAGCATTGGCTACGCTAGAAATTCAGCCGAAAAGTGGTTTTTGGGGTTCCATAAGTAGAGCAGGGGTGGTATGATGATGGGTGAGGCACGTGATAGGTATATTGAGCAAGGAGGTTGAGGAGCGACAAGATGCTTGGGAAGCGACCGGCGCAGCG
>JAUYEE010000236.1 GCA_030691545.1 bacterium
CTCGGACTCGGCTCGAAAACCGTTTCGCCGAGAGGGGCGCCTGATTCGGGAATTGTTGACCTCGGCTATCATTATGAGAGATTCCAAATAAAAAGGGTGACCGCCCAAAATGGACAGGTCACCCTTGAATGGCAATCCGCGCCCCGGATGGACTACACGGTTCGACGAGCATCAAGTGTCAGCACGCCGGCGCCCTGGCAGACAATAGCCTCCGTGAATGCGACGTGGATTCAGGAGTCCCTCACGTTGGACCTGCCTCCAGAGCCAGCAGAGTTCTACAGGGTCGGTCAGCCCTGACAGGGCGCCGCTCAGAACCTCACGTTCACGCCCGCGGTGCCGCCGAACTGGTCGCTTTCGATTTCGTCCACAACGTCGAAGGGCCCATAAGGTATTCCCGCCTCGCTCCCGGATTCCTCGCCGTCTGTTGCTCGCAAGAACACGTACTTCAAGCCGCCAACCAGGCTGACGTTTCGGGTGATCATGAACTCGAGGAGGAGATCGAAGTCCACGCCGTATCCGTCCGCGTTCTGCGAGAAGGTGAGGTCCCGGAGCAGCCACTTGCCGTTTGTATCCACGTCCACAAACGGCAGAAATGCGAGATTTGCCATCACGGAGAACCTCGGAGAAATCGCCATCTCCGTCCGCAACCCTGCGCGGACGCCATTGAACTCCATCTCGTATTCCGCCACCTTCCCTGACGCTGAGAAGAAGTCGGGGATGAGAATCCGGGCGTTAGAGTTCGTGAACGAATGCTTCTGGTTGTGGTATCCGACGAACACGTCCACCGAGTTACGGGGCCCCCAGCCCCAGAGCCGGTAATACACATTGGCGTTGAACAGGTCGCTGTCGGCGTCCGTGTCGGTTTCCGCAAAGACAAGGGGTTCGGGGTCCGACCAAAGCCAATCCCAGTCCTTGGTCGTTCCATCAATGTCCTCGGAAAAGCCGTAGTTGACGTCAACCGCGAAGCGAGACCTGCCTGCCAGGAACGAGTACTCGGCGCCGAAAAGGTAGTAATTGCCGTCCAGGGGATATTCGACTTCGCTTTCCCAGGGACCAAATGCGGGATCAAAACCAATGTCCTTGAAACTGGCGTTTCCATCGGACCGCCAGTACTGGGCTTTGACTTTGAAGGGGAGTTGTTCCGCCGGTTCCACAGCCACGACGGCCACACCCGGCTGTGCCTCGATAACAGGCTCTTCGCCCATGGCGGCGTTCAAGGAGAACACCGCCGCCACAACCACTGCCGATGCAAACAGAACTCTCATACGTCTTCCTCCATTTGTTTGCTGCCTGGACATGACCGGACAAGAGAGAAACAGGTCGGTATCTCTGCCTGTCCGTTTTGACGGCGCCCGGACACGACCGAGCGTCTGGAATCCAACCCGAGGCAGAAAGAGTCGCAGAAACGCACGAGGTATAGACGGACGCACGCGCCCCTTTATTCGATAGATTGCCTCTCGATGAAAGGTCGCACGCAGGCATCACAATCCCAACGACCGGAGTGCAGGCGGGGACGCCTGCGCTACAACCCCAGCAACCGCTCGGCATTTCTGTGAAATACCTTCTCCTTCGTCTCGTCCGAGAGAGGGAGAGAGTTGATTTCCTCAATGGATTTCGCCTGATCCTTCCAGGGGGAGTCCGTCCCGAAAAGGATTTTGTCGTCGCCGTGCAGCTTGATGAGTTCGACCACCTTCTCGTCGGGAAGGTCGCCGATGGTGTAGGAGGTCTCGAAGTAAAGGTTTTTCCCGGCGAGGTAACGCTTCACTTCTTCCCACTGCCGCCAGCCGCCGAAATGGCAGGCGACGATTCTGAGATCGGGGAAGCGTTCGATGACTCGGGCTGTCTTGTCAGGACTCGCCGAAGGATCGGTCGGAAAAGAGATGTCAAAGCCCGCGTGGAGAGTCAGGATAAGGTCGTGAGCCGCCAGCGCCTCGTAGATGGGCATGACGCGGTCCTCGTCAATCTTGAATCCCTGGTACTGCGGGTGCATCTTGATCCCCTTCATGCCCAGGTCTTTGATTTGGGCAATCTCCTCACTGAAATCCGCGTAGTCGGGGTGAATGGAAGGGAAAGGAATGATCCGCTCGGAGGCGACCTGCCGCGACCATTCTGTAATGTTGCGAACTTGCTTTGGCGCGGTGGCGATAGAGCAAATCACGGCGACCTCGATTCCCGCCTTATCCATGGAACGGAGCAGGTCGGAGATTGTGCCATCGAGGTGCGCCTTTTCCCCATAGGACATGGCCTCAAGCTGTTCAATCGCTCGTTTCGCGAGGAAATCGGGAAACGCGTGCGTGTGAATGTCAATGATCCGGCTCGCTTTCATGGTCAACTGTCAATTCCTGTGCAGACGCGGCAAGACGCCGCGTCTGGAGTCTGCCGCAGGCAACGGAGTTGATGCGCAGAAAGTTGTTCCCTGGAGATTGTCTCCAGAGGTTCGTCCCAGAAATGCCGGGGTGACGGAGGGATTTGCATCACAGGCTCAATCCGACAAAGGGAACAATGCCTCGGTTAACGGGTGCGCACCTGGTCCGCGGTGAGAAGCGTGACACCTTTGCCTTGAAGGACGCGGATGCCTTTCTCCATATCGTCAAAACGGAAAATGAGGATTGCCTGCTCGCCCCCTCGCTCGACAAAAGCGTAAGTGTACTCGACGTTGATCTCTGCGTCCTTCAGGATTCGCAAAATGTCCACGAGCGCCCCCGGGCGGTCTTCCACTTCCACGGCGACCACGTCGGACTTGAGGACGGTGTAATGTTTATCGGTCAGAATCTGATACGCCTTATCCACATCGTTGACGATGAGCCGCAGGATGCCGAAGTCGGAGGTGTCGGAAAGGGAAAGGGCACGAATATTGATCCTCGCATCGCCTAAGAGGCTCAAGGCATCCACCAGTCTGCCGGAGGTGTTTTCCAGGAACAGGGAGAGTTGTTTAATTTTCATGTCAGATTCTCCTGTTATCAATGACTCGTTTCGCTTTCCCCATGCTCCTCTCGATGGTCTGGGGCTCCACTAACTTGACCGCTGCCTTCACACCGAGAACGTTCTCGATTTCATCAGAGATTTTGTCCCGAAGAGTCTCAAGCCCCTTCACCTCATCCGTGAACAACTGCTGGCTGACTTCCACCTGGATTTCCAGCCGGTCGAGTCCTCGTTCCCGGTCCACAACGATGAGGTAATGCGGTTCGGCTCCCTCGACGCTGAGAAGCACGCTTTCGATCTGCGACGGAAAGACGTTGATCCCCCGGACAATCAGCATGTCGTCGGTACGACCGAATATCTTGGCGATGCGGGGCATCGTCCTGCCGCAAGCCTCGCAGGGTTCGTGAGTAATGGATGTAATGTCGCCGACGCGGAAACGCAGCAGCGGCAGCGCCTCCTTTGTCAGAGTTGTCAACACGAGCTCCCCTCGCCCGCCGTCCGGTAATCGCTCGCCCGTCTCCGGATTGATGATTTCGGGGAAGAAATGGTCTGAGAAGAGGTGCAGCCCATTCTTGGCGGGACATTCGACCGCCACCCCGGGCCCGATGATCTCAGACAGGCCGTAGATGTCTATGGCGTCCATCGCCCATTTTTCCTCGATCTCTCTTCGCATTTCCTCGCTCCAGGGCTCGGCGCCGAGGATGCCCAGGCGAATCGTGGTCGTCCGAGGGTCTATTCCCGAAGCCATGGCCTCCTCGGCCATGTGAACGCTGTAGGATGGGGTGCAGGTGATAACCGTCGAACCGAAGTCCTGGATGAGCTTCAGTTGGCGCTTTGTCTGCCCGGAAGAGGTCGGCACGATGCTGGCCCCGAGTTCAAGCGCCCCGTAGTGAAAACCCAGACCGCCGGTAAACAACCCGTAGCCGTAAGCGTTCTGGACGATGTCGTTCGGCGTGGCCCCGGCGCAGGCAAAGGTCCGGGCCATCACGTGCGACCACAGCGCGATGTCATTCTTGGTATAAGCCACAACGGTCGGATTGCCCGTCGTGCCGGAAGAGGCATGGATTTCGGCGACATCATGGAGCGGCACCGCGAGCATCCCGAAAGGATAGTTGTCTCGCAGGTCGTTCTTGTACGTGAAAGGAATCTTGTCCAGGTCGTCGAGGGTCTTGATGTCCTCCGGCTTCAGCCTGTTCTCGTCGAACACCCGCTTGTAGTGCGCCACTTTTTCATAGGCGACCTTGACCGCAGCCCTGAGCCTTTTCTCCTGAAGCTCACGCAGCGAGTCGAGAGGCATACATTCGTGTTTTTCGTCAAAGATCATTGTTTTCGCCCCCCTATTTCCTTTCGTAGCGCAGGCCCGCCTCCGCGGGCCTGCAGACCCTTTCCGATCAAAAACGCTTCTTTATTCTCTTCCAGATGCTTCGCCGGAACGCTCGCCGCGATGGCGTCCATCCAGATTTTCTCCGGGATGCCGAGATGAACGGAGAGCATTCCAACTGCAACAATATTGAACGTTCTGGGATTTTTCAACTTTTTCACGATGTCGGGAGGCACCTCGAGAAAGAAGCCTCCGCGTCTCAAGAAGCCCCTGTATCTTCGGCCCTCTTCGGGATGGAGCGAGATGAGCACGTCCGCGCTCCCCCTCTCGATCAGGGGGGAATACACCTTCCCTGGCCGTTCGGGCGGACGCCGTGCAGAAGCGCGCGCAGTCCACAAGGCCGGGTCTGACGCTTGTGGGCGAACACGGGCAGGCTTGCCGAGGCGAACGCAACTCGTGACGCTCCCGCCGCGCTGGCTCATCCCGTGGACTTCACTTTTCTTCACGTCGTAACCCGCGGACAGACCCGCCTCACCGATGATTTCGGAAGCGAGGAGAACGCCCTGTCCGCCGATTCCGGCCAAGAATATATCAGTTTTCTCCGGTTTCTGCAGGCCCGCAGGGCGGGCCTGCGCTACTTTAGTGCGAGGGTCTCTCAAAGAATCGCCTCCACGCGACAGACCTGGCTGCACATTCCGCAGCCGTTGCATAGCAGCGGGTCAATCTCGATGGTTCCGTCCTCATTCAGCAAGATTGCCGAGCAGCCCAGCCTCAGACATACCTTGCAGCGGGTGCATTTGTCCGCATCTACTCTCAAAGGAGCAGCATGCCGCATTCGCCCGATGAGCACACATTGCCGCCGGGAGATGACTACCGAAAGCCCTTTCTCCTCCATTGCGGCGCGGACGGCGAACTCCACATCCTCCAGATTATACGGATCAACCGTCCGGACGCTGTCGGCTCCGAGAGCCAGACACAGCTTCTCGTAGTCAATGGTCTTGGTTTCGGTCCCTTTGAGGGTTCTGCCGGTGCCGGGATGGTCCTGGCGACCGGTCATGGCGGTTGTCGAGTTGTCAAGAATAATGACGGTCCCCGGCGTTCGATTATACGCCATGTCCATCAACCCGGGCATGCCAGCGTGCAGAAACGTAGAGTCGCCGATCACGGCGACGACTCTCTTGCGCTTCTCCGGCGGGAGGACGCGGCTCATTCCGGCTGCGTTGCCAATGGCCGCTCCCATACAGATACACGTGTCAAGGGATTGGAGCGGCGGAAGGGCGCCAAGCGTGTAGCAACCGATGTCGCCCGTCACCGGCACCTTCAACCGGGACAGAACGTAGAAAACGCCCCTGTGCCCGCAACCAGGGCACATCACGGGCGGACGCCCGCCACTCACCCCGCCGCTGGCGGGGTTCTTTTTCCCGGTCAGGATCTCTCGAACAAGCTCCGGATTGAGTTCCCCGCAGCGAAGCTCCGCGGGTTTCCCATGGACTTTCAGCCCCATAGCCCGGACCTGTTCCTCGAGAAAGGGGTCCAGTTCCTCCACCACGACGAGCTTTTTCACCATGCGGGCGAACTCGTGGACTTTCCTCACCGGAAGAGGATACGACATGCCTAATTTCAGGTAGGATGCCCCCGGAGCCACCTCCTTGCAGTACTGATACGCGACGCCGCTTGTGATGATTCCCAGGGTCCCGCCATAGGCGGGATTGCCCTTCTCTATCCGATTGATGGGGATTCTGTCGGAGAGGGCGGAAAGACTCTCCAGCCGCTTTTCGACGAGCGTGTGCCGCAGCCGAGCATTCGCAGGCACCATCACGTATTTGGCGACATTCTTCTCAAAGGACAACTCGCGATTCAGTTCCTTTCTGACACCCAGGCGGGCGACACTCTTCGAATGGGAAATGCGAGTCGTAACACGCAGGAGTACCGGTGTATCGAATCGCTCGCTAATCTCGAACGCGCGCCGTACGAAGAGGCGGGCTTCTTCGCTGTCCGATGGTTCCAGCATCGGTATCTTGGCGAACTTCGCATAATTGCGGTTGTCCTGCTCGTTCTGCGAGCTGTGCATGCCGGGGTCGTCGGCGCTGACCACGACCAGGCCGCCCTTTATCCCCGTGTAGGAGAGCGTCATAAGGGCATCGGAGGCGACGTTGAGACCCACGTGTTTCATGGCGACGAGGCTGCGCGCCCCGCACATCGAGGCGCCAATGGCGACCTCCATCGCCACCTTCTCGTTCGGCGACCACTGGCAATCAACCTCCTCGTACGTGGCGAGGGCTTCGAGGATTTCGGTGCTCGGGGTGCCGGGGTAAGCCGCCGCGAACAACACGCCAGCCTCATAGGCCCCTCGGGCCACTGCTTCATTACCTGACAGGAGCTTTCTTTTCGGGGAACTCACTTCACCGGTTCTCCGCGCAGCCCCCCGTTGCTGCCTGGGAGACAGTGGATAGGAGACAGTAGACAGGGGAAACGCCCAGGCGGTCTCCTGCTCTCCTGTTCATGCCTCATTTCGCCCAGAGAAAGTGTTGCCGCGAGCGCGGCATAGACGCTCGCGGCAACCCCTTCCACTATGCTAATGCTCTGGCCGCCTTATGCGTCGGCATTCCACAATAGAATAAACGACCTCCGAGATCGAGCGACCGCCACAGAGGGGCCTGAGCGTTCCCTGGCCCTTCGGGCGAACGCCGTGCACAAGCGCGCGTGGTCCGCCGGGGCCGGCTCTCACGCAGGCGCGCGCACGCGGGCAGGCGATCTCGCCATTTTGCCTGCCAGTTCACGCGCTCAGAAGTTGCACATGAACTCGGCGCGGAGGAAATACGCTGTGTCCTCGACGTTGTAGTAGTTGCCCGGTTCGACAAACTCTGCCAGAAGGTGTCCGGACCAGATGTTGGTCAGCTTGTACTTGAACCAGCAAGTGCCGAGGAAGCCTCGCTCGTCGCCGCCTCCCGGCCCGTCCTTCTCAGGAGCAAACATGTAGCCGCCGAGGACCGTGAACCCGGCCTTCGCGTGGACCGGCAGGTCTAGTTCCAGGTACGGCATGGTCACGTTGGACCAACGGCCCGCTCCGTCGGCGTCCCAGGCGTACACGTACAGCTCGCTGTACTGCGGCCACCGTGCCCACAGGGGGTTCCAGCCCTCGTCGTCCGTCGTGTTGGGATCATCTCCCGAAAGGCAATAAAGTCCAACGCTCCCGGTCGGGTTGAGGGTATCCACAACGAACTTGTGAGACAGCTTTGCGTCCACCATCCAGCCGTCCACATCCTGAGGACCGCGCTCGCCCATTTGCCCTGCTGCCTCGAGGCTTCCGCTGAGGAACTCGGTGAACTTCGGCATGAGCCGGAAGCCGAGGGTGTGCAGACTGAGATCGTCTGGCTGGACGACCTTGGTGGGAGGCGCATCACCCGTTCCAGGAACCCAATACTCGTAATCGCTCTCGTTCTTGTACAGGTAGTATGCCTCGAAGGGCATCTTCTGGATGGAGCTGTTTTTCAGATAAACGCCGCCTCCGCTTTCCACCATGTCGGTGGGATACTTGCCGACCACGCCGACGAGGTCGCGGTCCTGGGAATTGATGGCCAGCTCGTCCTCCGCTTTGTTCCATATTCCCAGCAGGTCCACCACGGTCTTGGGCCACTTCAGGCTGGCTTTCACGGCGTTGAAATAGATGGTTCGGGAGCCGTCCAGAGGACTCCCATCGAGAACCACCCTTCCGTTGCCGTACATGAGGTCCTGACGACCGATTCGCAGGTCCAACTTCCCATCGGCAAGGTTTTTGAAATCGAGGTAGAGGTTGTCGAACACATACTCGTCGGGCCAGTCGTACGTGTTCGTCCCTCTGCCATTCTCATAGGAACGGAACTCGTTCACCAACCGTGCCTTGAAAAGCACCATGTCGCTGAACGTGTACTGTCCCCAGACGCGCGACCGCCCACGGAAATAGACATTCTCTCCTCCGCGAGTGACGCCGGGCGGGTCTGCGCTGATGGGAATGTTGTCGAAATTCTCACTTCTCAGACGGATGTCGCCGCCCCAGTCAAAGGGGCTGGGCTTGGCTTGCTCTTCCGCGGCGCCCTTGCCGATGAGCGCCGGCGCCAGGAGAACACACAAAAAGAACACCAGAATGAAAACTGACCGATACATTGTTCCCCCCCAAGTTGTTGTGGGTCCAAGGTTCTGTTACACAAAGACTCTCAGCAAACTCTCCGGTATCCTTTTTTCACCCCCCTTCAGTTTTTAGTTTTGTCAGACAACAGCGCGTACACTCACCAAAACAGAGAAATTGCAGATTTGTAATGGCGGAGTATATAGACACAGCCAAGCGCTGTCAAGCAGGAAAGATTGATTATTTCGTCGCTGTTTCGGCGGCTCTGCCCCGCCAGAGGCGGGGTTGCGAGTCCCGAGGTTGGGTCACCCCCGCCTCTGGCGGGGCGCCCCCCAGACGATGGCGGGGCGAATCACATCTACGTGTTTCACCCCGCCGGCGCTGTTTACAGCAGATCGCTGTAAAGACGTTGCGTCACGTCTTTGGTCACTGCCCTGGCCGTTCGGGCAGACGCCGTCCAGAAGCGCGCATCGCCCGGTGAGCCGGCTCCGACGCATGTGCGCGAACACGGGCAGGCACGGAATGTGGCAGCGACCACGAGTCACTGTACGCGCGTCACGAAGTCGCCTTTTTAGCGGCTTCGATCTTCGCAAGGCATTTCGGGCAGACCCCGAGAACCTTGTCGCACGCTTCGCACACGGTTACCCACCCTGTGCCAGAGTAGGCTTGCGCCCGGGTCCACTCCTCTTTGCAGAAGATGCAGACGTGCCCCATTTTCTCGGCTCCCTTGTCGGACATCAAGGTGACTGTCCCGCCGCAGCAGGGGCAATTGATGGATGCCACGACCTCTTTTTCGGCAGGCTTGGGGGGCACGCAGCCGGATAGCAGAGTCAACCCGGCAACAACCGTTGCCAATAACAGAAGCGTGCCAACAGTACTTAGGATCGTTTTCATGTCCACCCTCCTTTCTCAGTTTGCCAGAATCTGTGGGAACGGCCGGAGCGCTGGACCGGGATTGTGCATCTCCGTTGGGTGCCCTCTCAGGCCCAGCACCGGTCATTCCTTTTGGTCTTTACCAACTTTCTTGTATATAACACTGGAGGGTGCGAAAAAGTTGCTCATTCCCAGACTTCTTTGTAGTCCTTGCCGAGGTACGCGCGAACAATTTCCTTGCTCGAGGAGAGCTCTTCTGATTTCCCCTCCGCGACAATCATCCCCACCTCGAGGACGTAGCCGCGTGTGGCAATGGCGAGGGCGGCTCGGGCATTCTGCTCGACCAGGAGGATGGTGGTCCCGTTCTCCCGGAGGCGACGGATAGCCAGAAAAATCTCCTTCGCGACAAGGGGAGCCAGCCCCATAGAGGGCTCATCCAGGAGCAACAACTTCGGCCTGGACATCAAGGCTCTTCCCACGGCAAGCATCTGCTGTTCCCCGCCGCTGAGGGTCCCGGCGGGTTGCCTGCGCCTTTCATACAGGATAGGGAAAAGTCCCCATATCTCCTCGAGCTTTCCCTGGACGGCGAGCGTTCTCTGCTTGCGAGGGAGAGAATAGGCGCCGAGGGTCAGGTTCTCCAGAACCGTCAGAGGCGCGAAGAGTTGTCGCCCTTCCGGAACCAGAGATATGCCTCGGGAGACAATCTCGCTCGCCCGGCGGGATTGAATGGGCTCGCCGAGGAACAGGACCTTGCCCTCGCGAGGACGCAGAAGCCCGGCGATGGTATTCATTAAGGTGGATTTCCCGGCGCCGTTGGCGCCGATGAGGACGACGATCTCCCCTGCGTCCACGTGCAACGACACGTTGCGGAGAACCTCCAGATTCCCATAGCCTGTCCTAAGATTCTGCACTCGCAGCATTGTGGAAATCTTCTCCAAGGTAAACTCTCAGGACTTCGGGATGTTTCTGAACCTCTCGTGGGGGGCCTTCGGCAATTCTTCTGCCATGGTCGAGGACGAGAACTTCCTCGGAGATGCCCATCACCAGGGACATATCATGTTCGACAACGAGGACGGTTTTGCCCATGTCCCTGATCTTCTGGATAAGCCGGCCCGCTTGCTCTGTTTCTCGCACGTTAAGCCCGGACGCTGGCTCGTCCAGAAGAAGAAGCTTTGGCTCGGTGGCGAGGGCCCGAGCGATCTCCGCGAGCCGCTGCTTCCCAAAAGGCAAGGTGGCAGCGGCCCTGTGGGCATTGTCCGCCAAACCCACCAGGTCCAGCAGCTCCTTTGCCGCCCTTGCTGTCAATCTTTCCTCCCTTCGGACACCGGGAAATCGCACGATGGAGCGCCAGAAACCAACCCTCGTTCGAGGATGTCGTCCCACCATCACGTTCTCGAGAACCGTCATATTCGCGAAAAGCTGGAGGTTCTGGAACGTTCTCGATATCCCTTTGCGCGCGATAACGTGCGGTGGGAGAAGCGCAACATCCTTGCCTTCAAACCGGACACGTCCGGAAGAAGGACGATAGATGCCGCTGATGATGTTGAAAAGGGTGGTCTTGCCCGCGCCGTTGGGTCCGATGATGGATTTGATCTCCCCCGCACGAACCTCGAAGCTCAGGTCATCCAGCGCCACCACTCCGCCGAAGTTCTTCCGAAGCGAGATTGCCTGAAGGATCGTGCTCAACTCGCAGCCTCCGGATTCCCGGTTGAGTGTGTTGAGGCGCCGGGACGACGTCTCGATCGCAGGCAGGATGCCCGCGCCACAAGCGCTGCCACCTTCTTCGCTGCACCGAGGAATAATCCCTCGGCGAACAGTAACATGATGACGACCAGTATCAATCCGTCGAAGAGCAGACGATACTCCTTGAAGAACGTGCGGAAACCTTCTGTCAGAACGGTCAGCAGCACCGTCCCTGCGATTGCGCCCCACAAGTTGGTCACTCCGCCTATAACAACCATGGTGACCAGGTGGATAGACAACTCCAGATTGAACGGCTCGGGATTCACAAAACCGACGTAATGCGCGTAGAAGCTCCCCGCCACGGACGCCATCGCTGCGCTCAAAAGGAATGCCTGAGTCTTGTATTTGGCGACATTGACTCCCATGGCCTTCGCGGCGGTCTCTCCTCCATGGATAGACCTCAATGCTCGTCCGACCCGGGAGTTGACCAAGTTGAGGAGAAAGAATAGGAAGATGAGGACGGTCGCCCAGACGAAGTAGTACCACCTGAGCTCATCGTTAAGCGCCAACCCGAAGACCGATAGCTTCGGTATGCCCGAGAAGCCGGAAGGCCCGCCGGTGAGGCCAAAGGGGTCCGCGTCGGCAACCACATAAATGATGACCCCGAACCCAAGGGTCGCCATAGCGAGATAGTGGCCTTTGAGCCGAAGAGTTGGGAGTCCTACCCCCAGGGCGAGGATAACGCAGGCAACCAGCGCCACAGCGAGCGCCGGCCAGGGTTCAAAACCGAATCGCGCCGTCAGAATCCCGGAACCGTAGGCGCCCAACGCGTAGAATCCCGCCTGTCCCAGCGAAATCTGTCCGCAATACCCCATGAAGAGGCTCAGCCCCATGCAGATCAAGCTGTACAACCCACTCCAAACAAGAACTCCAAGGTAATACGGATTCCCGAAAAACCGAGGAATGACCAACAAAAAGGCGATCAGTACGATAAGACCAATCAGGTTCTTTTTGCTCATCGTTCAGAATCTTTTCAGTTCCGGTAGAAGTGGCTTCCAGCCGCTTAAACACGCGGCAGGATGCCGCGTCCACGTTCAGAATCTTTTCAGTTCCGATATGGCGGCTCGGCCAAAGATTCCGCTGGGCTTGGCACACAGGAAGATAAGGAGAACTAACAGAGCGATTCCATCCTTGTAACTGGAAGCTCCCTGAAAGGGAAGAGCCGCCCCGTAGCACTCCATCAGCCCGATGGTTAAGCCTCCGACTACGGCGCCGGTTGAAATCCCAAGTCCTCCTAAGACCGCCGCGGCGAAACCCTTCAGCGCGTACATGGACCCGCAGGTGTAATTGACCAACGTCACGGGTGTTATCACAATTCCTGCGACGGCTCCGATCCCGGCGCTCAGCGCGAACGAGAGTAACACCAATCGGTCAACGCTGATCCCGCAGAGGCTGGCCGCCGGGCGGTTCGCCGCACAGGCTCTCATCGCTTTGCCCGTCAGAGTAAATTTGAAGAAGAGTGCCAAAACGATCACTACGAGGAGGAGCACACTGATGATCCATAGCGTCTGCGGCTGGATTGTGGCCTCCAGAATCTTTATCGGCTCTTCGGATGAGAAATGGCGAAGGGGAAAGGAGCTCTTGCCCCATACCTTCATGGCCAGCCCCTTCAGGAGAAGCGAACCCCCGATCGTGATCATGATCAAACTGATGACGGAGCCGTTTCTGGCCGGCCAGATGGTCGCTCTCTCCAAAAAGCACCCGACAATCACAACCGCCAAAACAGCTATCGGGAAAGCCGCCCCTAACGGCATGATTCTCGAAAAAGTCACCATGAACATCCCGCCGAGCATCACGAACTCACCTTGCGCGAAGTTGATGATGCCCGTGGTGTTGTAAATGATATTGAAGCCGAGGGCTACCATCGCGTAGATGCCGCCGATTTTTATCCCGGCAAACGTATATTGGAGAATCGTGCTGGGGTCCATCGGTTTGTAGCTGACGTTACGCGACCAGATTCAAAAGACCGGTATTAGACGCGGGTTCCAGCCGCTTGAATGTGCGGCCGGATGCCGCGTCTCCTTTCATTTGTGACCTTGTGGCGCAGGCATCCTTGCCTGCATCCCTTGCTCGCATGGGTCCATTCGCCATCCCTGGCCGTTCGGGCGGACGCCGTGCAGAAGCGCGCATGGCGCCGTGGCGCCACCGGGCCGGCTCCCACGCTCGTGCGCGAACGCGGGCAGGCAAACCTGGGGTGTGACCCACCGGCCCGCAAGGAAAGACAAAGCCAAACCGCGTCCTCGCGCAGTCTGGCTTTGTCTTTCAGGAAACTGTCCTCACTGCAAGGGCACGAACTTGCCTCCCTTGACCGTGTACATCACGAAAGCCGTCTTGTCCAGTCCGCAATGATCCTGCGGAGAGAAATTAAACACACCGGCTGTGCCCACGAAGCCCTTTTTGTTCTCGATGAAATCGCGCATCTCAACCTTGTTGGGCCCAACCGCCTTGAGGGCTTCAATCACCAGGTACAAGGCGTCGTAGGCGTGCCCGCCAAAGGTGCTGACCCGGTCTTTGTACTTTGCTTCGTAAGCCTTCTTGTACTCCAACAAAACCTTCTTCTGGGGATGATTGTCGGGAAGACCTTCCGGGGCCAGAAGAGGTCCTGCCGGGAAGATCACGCCTTCTGCTGCTCCCCGCGCCAGCTCGACGTACTTGAGGTTGCCGAAGCCGTGGCTCTGGAACAGTTGCATATTAAGCTCCAACTGCTTCGCGTTCGTCAGGACGGTGGACTGCCCTTCCTCGATGGACCAGTTGACCAGAGCCTGAGCGCCGCTGTTTTTGATCTTCGTGAGCTGCACGGTCATGTCGGTGTCCGTGGGCTTATAGGTCTCGTTCGCGACGATCTCGATACCGTACTCTTTGGAGAGGTCCTCAAGCTGCTTCTTGCCGGCGGCTCCGAATCCGGTAGTTGTTGTGATAAGGGCGACTTTTGTCCAGCCTTTCTCCTTCATGTAATCGTAGATTCTCCGCACGCAGTCGCTGTCCATCTGCGGGACCTTGAATACCCATTTTTTCTGGTCCGCGGGCTGAACTATGGTCGCCGCCGCGGCACAGGAGATCAGCGGAACTCCCTTTTCCTGCGCGACGTTCAACACAGCTAAGCTCTCACCGCTCGTGCTTGGCCCGATTACTGCGCAGACCCGGTCGCTGTCAATCAGCTTCTTGATCGCGCTGACGGCATCTGCCTCCTTGGCGCCGGTATCCTCGACGATGACCCTCAGGGAGTGTCCGTTGATTCCTCCGGCCTTGTTGATCTGGTCCACGATCATCTCAACCGTCTTTTTCTCGGGGTCGCCCAACCAGGACGCCGGGCCGGTCACCGCGAACAAGGCGCCGACCTTATAGGGCCCAGGCTTGGAAGGCCCAATCTCAAGTCCTTCCTCCTCCTTCTTTCGGCATCCGGCGTTGAGAACCAATGCGAGAATGACAAGTGCTGCCAGGGTTATGCAACATCGTTTCATGTTACCCCCTCCCTTTGTGTTTGACGGAACTTCTGTTGTTCATGCTGTTTTCGGTGCTGTTGACGAAAGACTCCCCGTTCCATGATGGCAGGCAAGATGCCTGCGCCACAAGTATGGAACGGGTTTCTCCCGCCTGTGCGTCTGCCGTGTGCTCGGACGCTTCTTGACTGGCATCACCTCCCTTCTGTTCCGGCCGGATTGTTGCGGTCAATGACCTTGACCTTTGCCTGTTCACCTTGCAGGGAAGCCGGCTCCACGAGCAAAACCGTAGCGACGACTCCCAGAACTTCTTCGATTCTGCGTTCGATTCTCCTTTTCAATTCCGTGAGCACTCTCATCTCATCGGAGAACATTCTCTTATCCATCTCGACACGAAGGCGAAGTTCCTCCGCTGTGCCGGACTTGTCCACGACGATCTGGAAACGGGGCTTGACGCCCTCGACGCTCTGAAGGATTTGCTCGACCTGAGAGGGCAGGATGGTTTTGCCCTGAACAAAAACCGCATTATCCACCCGGCCGGCCACTTTTCGCATCCGTGCCGTCGTTCGCCCGCAGGTGCAGGGGCGACGGTCGAGAACCGTCAGGTCACCTGTTCTAAAACGGAGCAGGGGGAAAGCCTCCTTCGTGATGGTGGTCAAGACAAGCTCGCCCTGTTCGCCATCGGGGAGGACTTCGTCTGTGGCAGGGTCCAGGATTTCGGCGATAAAGTGGTCCTCGGAAATATGGAGGCCGTTTCTTGCCTCGCACTCTGACGAAATGCCCGGGCCCATGACCTCGCTGACGCCGTAAACATCGAAGGCTTCCGCGTGAAAACCATGCGCGATTTTGTCGCGGATTCCTTCGGGCCAGGGCTCCCCGGTCAGTACGACCGTTCGGAGGGACAGCTCCTGGGGAGGGAAATTCTGATCCTGCGCAGTCTGAAGCAGCCTCAGCACATACGTCGGCACACACACTAACGCCGTAGTTTTGTAGTGTCGCATGATGTCGAGCTGAGCCTGGGGGTTGAAGGTAGATGCCGGAATGACTGTCGCTCCGATGTCCTCGGCTCCGTAGTGAAAGCCCAGTCCGCCGGAGAACAACCCGTAGTCGAGGCCAAACTGCACGACGTCCTCCTTGGTCACCGCGGCTGCGAAGAACGCTCTGGCGACAAGTTCGGTCCAGTGCTTGATGTCGTTTCGCGTGTAGCCGGTGACGACGGGTTGCCCGGTCGTTCCGGAGGAGGCCTGAATGCGGACGATCTCTCGTAACGGTACCGCGAAAAGCCCGTATGGATAGTTCTCCCGAAGGGTCTCCTTGCGGGTGAAGGGGAGGCGCCCTAATTGCCTGAGCGACCTCAGCTCCGTCGGAGGCAGGTCAACGCTGTCGAGCAGACTTCGGTAGTAACTCACTTCCGAGTAGAGGCGGTTAAGCATGGCCTGGAGCCGCTCGAGCTGTAATTGCTCGATTTCGGCTCGAGGCATCGTTTCGCTGTGAACGTCCCGGATCATGCGGCCCCCCGGAGAGCTGCGAACGGTTTTGTTGTGGCGCAGGCATCCTGCCTGCCATCACCTCTGTGCTCGTACGATGGAGAGCAACGTACCACAGCCGGAGGTTGATGTCAACCGTGCTTTCGTCATTTCCTGTGTCCTGCCGGCAACCCCGCCGCAGGCGGGGTCTCTCCGGGTTTGAAACCGGCGAAAGGTGTTGACAAGCGCCTGGGGCGGGGAGCATACTTGGCCTGTCGGGCGGAGACGTCCGGGCGATTGTTGTGTGGCGGCATGCCACGGCTGCGGCACGAGCGAACTGTGATCACAACCCGAGGAGGGGGCGAACCGATATAACAATAGCAGAGGTTTTACCCGGAACTCGATTAAACCGCAGATGCTCGCAGGTGGACGCGGATGGCGGAAGCGTTTGAGCTGTCCGCGTTGAGGGGCGTTCCTCGGCGGTTTTCGCAGGCTGTATTCAGGATCGCACCCCGATGGCCGCGGTAGTTGACTTTCGCCTTCTGAAGAAAATGGATTGGCTGCTGGTCGGCGTGATGATTGTCTTGATTGCCGCCGGGGCCGCAGTCATCTACACCACGCCCGGGCACGGCGGGGGATATGCCCAGAAGCAAATCATCTGGGCAGCCCTGGGCATGATCCTGTTCGTCGCGGCAGCCTGTTTCCCCTATCGGAGACTGTCCTTTGCCGCGTACCCTTTCTATGGGGCGATGCTGCTGGCATTGACGGCTGTTTTGATTGTGGGGCAAGTCCGGCACGGAGGGAAGAGATGGATCGCCCTCGGGGGACTGAGCCTCCAGCCCTCGGAATTCGCGAAGTTAGCGACGATCTTCGTTCTGGCCAAGTTCCTCGCCGACAGCCGCATCCCGAAGAGCTCGTGGCGATATGTCCTGATTCCCCTGGGGTTGTGCACGCCCCCGATGGTCCTCATTTTCCTCCAGCCGAACTTAGGAACAGCCTTGGCCCTCATCCCGGTGTGCCTGGGGATGCTTTACGTGGCAGGCGTCAACGGAAAGAGGCTCGCCTTGCTTATTCTCGGCGGCTGTCTCGCCTTACCGCCCCTCTGGTTGCAGATGAAACCGTATCAGAAGAAGAGAGTCTTAGAGTTTCTGCCGCCCGGCCAGAGGAGCCTCATGTTGAAACTGATGACCGAGGAGGAAAAAGAGTTTCTGCGGCAGAAGCTCGATCCCTCAGGGGAACAGGACTTAGCCAAGCTTCTGTCAACGATGACGGACGGATGGAACTCCGAACAAGCTATGATCGCCGTCGGCTCCGGGGGAGCTTTCGGAAACGGATGGCGCGGTGGACACCAGACCCGGCTCGGATTTCTCCCGGAAGCTCACACGGATTTCGTCTTCCCTGTCTTCTGTGAACAGTGGGGATTCGTCGGAGGCGCCCTCATCGTCTTTCTGTATTGGCTGCTTCTATGGGCCGGCTTTCGGGTCGCCAGCGAAGCCGGGGACAGTTTTGGGAAACTGTTGGCGACGGGGATCAGCGTGCTGATCGCGTGGCACGTGCTTCTCAATATCTCGATGAGTCTCGGAATGTTGCCCATCGCCGGTCTGCCGCTCCCTCTGATGAGTTACGGCGGCTCCTCCGTCCTGATGAATATGATGGCTTTAGGCGGCTTGGAGGCGGTGCATATCCGGAGATTGCGCCTTCCGGGGAAAGGATATTCGCTGTGACGCGCGCAGCATTCACCCCCACCAAACTCCGGTCCCTTCTGGAAGACGAGATTCTTCCCGCGGTTAACCGCCCCGGGCGATATATCGGCTCGGAGCTGAATATTATCAGGAAAGAGCATTCCGGCGTTGACGTGACTGTTGCCCTGGCGTTCCCCGACCTCTACGAGATCGGGATGAGCCACTTGGGCATTCAAATCCTTTATGACATTATCAACAAAATAGAGTGGGCGGCCGCAGAGCGCGTTTTCGCACCCTGGGTGGATATGGAGCAGAAGTTGCGGGAGAAAGGCGTCCCTCTCTACTCTTTGGAAACCTTCACGCCGATGCGGGATTTTGACCTTGTCGGTTTCTCGCTGTCATACGAGTTGTGCTACACGAACGTTCTGAACATGCTCGACCTGGGGGGAATTCCTCTGCGGTTTTCAGACCGCTGCCGGGAAGGGGGGCCACTGGTCATCGCGGGTGGATTAGGGTCCTTTGTCCCCGAACCGATGTGGGAATTCATTGACCTGTTCGTGGTTGGGGATGGCGAAGAGGTGATTGTCGAACTCCTTGAGGAATTCCGCCGCCACGCCACGGCGAAGGGGCGGTCGAAGAAGCGCCTACCCTTCGATTCTTCCGCACGGATGGAGTTTTTGCGCGCCGCGGCAAAGAAGCTTAAGGGCATCTACGTCCCTCATTTGTACCGCACGGAATATGGTGCGGACGGCCTGCTTCTGCGAACAGAACCTGTGGAGGAAGGTATCCCGGAAACCGTGCAGAAAAGGGTTGTGGACCTCGCTTCGTCACCGTATCCAGAAAAGCCCATCGTTCCCCTAGTGGAAGTGGTTCATAATCGGGCGGTGGTGGAGATTGCGAGGGGGTGTCGGAGAGCTTGTCGGTTCTGCCAGGCTCGCTCCCTTTACCGGCCGGTCAGGGAACTCCCCGCGTCCGAAATCGTCCGCCGCGCAGTTGGGATCATCCAGTCAACGGGGTTCGAGCAGATTTCCCTTTCCTCCCTCTCGACGGCCGACCACACCGAGATTGAGGATATTCTGTCCCTTCTCTCAGGGTTTTCAAAGGAAAGCCATACCGCAATCTCTCTTCCGTCACTGCGTCCGGATTCGTTCTCTGTTGAATTGCTGGAGCGAATTGGCTCATCGAAGAAGTCGGGAATCACCCTCGCCGTGGAGGCGGCGACTTCTCGCCTTCGCGCGGTCATCAACAAGCGGATTGAGGATGAGGACGTTCTGTCCGCGGCCGAGGCAGCCTACCGGCACGGATGGAACCTCGTGAAGCTGTATTTCATGATCGGCCTGCCGACAGAAACGGACGAGGATGTCGCTGCGCTTGCGAGACTTGTGCAGAACATTGCCGATGTCAGAAAACGTGTGGATGGAAGGCGAGGCAATGTCAACGTCAGCATTGCATGCTTCGTGCCAAAGGCGCACACTCCCTTTCAATGGGAAAAATTCCACAATGTACTTGAACTAAAGCGTAAGATTTCGTATATTAAGCGCTTGATAAGAGGAAGGAACATAAAACTCAAATTCCACGACCCTGAGAAGAGCTACCTTGAGGCCGTGTTCTCCAGGGGGGACAGGCGGCTGTCCGCAGTTATCCATCGAGCCTGGCTCAAGGGCTGTCGCCTTGATGATTGGTCGGAACATTTCTGTCTGAGCCGCTGGGTGGAGGCGTTTCGGGAAAGCAACGTTGACCCCGACTTCTACGCCTCCAGGGAAAGGCGTCCCGACGAAGTTTTCCCCTGGGACCACATCTCGTGCGGCTTGAGTAATCGCTTCCTGAGCAACGAGCGCGAGCGTGCGATGGCATCCAGCCGCAACGAGGCGGAATCCCGAAACGCAGCCCCGGAATGAGCCTGTGAGGTCGGCGTCCCCTGGGGAAGCTGGCAGAATTCTTGCTCCCGATCGGCCGAACGCTCATACATAGGAAAATGCTTCTAAGGAGGATATGCAGGGTATCACGGCGCGAGTGAGATACGCTAAGACTGGTCTGGCACGCTTCATAGGGCATCTGGACACGGCCCGGTCGCTTCTGCGCGCCGTGAGGAGAGCCGGAGTCGAAACGCTCTACACGCAGGGCTTCACACCGCGAATGCGTCTTTCATTCGGTCCACCATTGCCACTGGGCCTGACCAGCGATTGCGAGTACATGGACATCAAGCTCGCCCGAGGATATGACCCAGAAACGGTCAAGGAGAAACTCCAGTCTCAGCTCCCCGAGGGTCTTGCGGTCGCGGAAGTGGAGGTGTTAGGAGACGCACCGGCGGCTTTGCAGACAGCTTTCTGCGCGACGGAATACGAGATCGACCTGGGTGGCACGGGCTTCCAGCCCGTGAATCATGGGCAAGATGCCCATGCGACTCCACGCAGACCTGCCCCGGAGAGTGGCGAGCCGGAACCGTCGGGTCTCGCCAAGGCTCCCGCGGAAAGGGGCCATGCCGAGAATGTTCCTTCTTGTGCTGTTCCTGGCCAGGCAAGCAAAGAGAGCCCGGTAGTTGACCTTTGCTGGCGGGAGGAGACCACGCCCGGGCGTCCCGAGCGGGTTCTATCTGTCATCGTCCGACACGATGCGCCGGGTGGCGGCCGCGTGAAGGAGGTTGTTCGTCGGCTTCTTGGCATCGAGGAACCGGAGCTGGAGAGGCTCCGGATTCACAAGAAAAAGGTTTTCTGGCGAGGAGAAAGACCGTTGACGTCTTTACCGGGAACTCGATCAAACCGCAGATGCACGCTGATGGACGCAGACCCCGCAAGCGCTTGATCCATCTGCGTTTATCGGCGGTTTCTTCTCAAGGATGAGGAAAAGACGATGTACCTGGAATTTTATGGGCTGTCAGAATCTCCGTTTAACCTGACTCCCGACGCCAACTTTCTCTATCCGAGCAGGGTGCATCGGGAAGTGCTTGCCCACCTCTTATACGGAATCAATAGCCGCAAGGGCTTCATCATGGTCACCGGAGAGGTCGGCTCAGGGAAAACAACGCTGTGCCGCGCTGTGTTGAAGAAGCTCGGGCCCAACACGGATGTGGCTCTCGTCCTGAATTCCTTCCTCACGGAGGAAGAGCTCCTCAAGACAATCAACGAGGACCTTGGCATCCCCACTGCGGGAAAGACCAAGAAAGAGCTGATTGACGAGTTGAACGGTTTCCTCCTCGAAGAACGGATGAAGGGGAGGAATGTCGTGGTGATTCTCGACGAGGCTCAGAACCTGTCGTTCCCTGTCCTCGAGCAAATCCGGATGCTCTCAAACTTAGAGACGGAAAAGGAGAAGCTCCTTCAGATTGTCCTTGTGGGGCAGCCGGAGCTTCGACGGCTGATTGCCTCGCCGAGGCTTCGGCAGCTCAGTCAGCGCATCACCGTTCGTCACCACATTACCTCACTGTCGCAGACGGAGACCTCGCAATACATCTACCATCGTCTGAAGGTCGCTGGGGCGACCGATAACATCGTTTTCACCAGCGGAGCGTTAAAGGAGATCCATCGGTTTTCCCGCGGCATACCAAGAATGATCAATGTGATCTGCGACCAGGCGCTTTTGGGTGGATATGTCGCAAATTCAGCGCGAATTGACCGGAAAATGATTTTAGCCGCCGAAACTGAGATGGAGGGAGTCGGCGAGCGAGCCACGCCCTGGCATGGTTCCTTTGCCGGAGGCTTCTCGTTCGCGCGCGTGGCAGCCTGGGCAGGACTGGTGCTCGCGGCCGGGTTGATCGGGTCATCCATTTATGTCTCCGTCACCGGCAAGCCTTTGCTAATGCGGAGAACGTCCAAGTTGGTTTCAGAGGAAACGGGGCAGGCGTTCGCCTCCCCGGCGCAGGGGCGACGCATGCGTCGCCCCAACGACGCCTCGGAAAGCGCGGTTCAGCCGCGAGAGATCATCGTCGCCTCGCCATCCGAAGCGGAGAAGGTTCCTTCGCTGGTGCGGCTGGCATTTCTCGCGGGGGCAACGACAAGACTCGGCGAGACTCTTCCGCTCCCGCTGGGAGCAGACATGTCGCCCTTGTTCGAGGAAGAATCGGAGGTTCTGGCGGCTGTGCCTCCGCGGCCAACCGTTGGGGCGACGCATGCGTCGCCCGCTACCCGCGCCCACGAGCCGAACCCCTCGGCCCCCCAGGAGCTGGGCGTAGGCGAAGAGTTGCCTCGCGTCGCGCGGGCAGACAAACTGCCTGACACCCCACCGCTGTCTTCACCGCCGGAGCCAACCCTGACCGAGCCGCCAGACCGCCAGGTTCTCGCTTACCGTTCTCTGGTAGAGCCTTTGTGCGCGCTCCTGCGGCTGTGGAACAAACCGCCCGCGGCGATTGAGGCGGTCCGGAAACGTTACAACGAGGTGGGCGGACACCTCCCGAGCCTGGCTGGAGCGGCGCAGATGGGTTGGTTGAGCTTTCGAGCAGACATGGAGAAACTGCGGCAAGTGAACATGCCGGTTGTGGTCGAGATTATCGGTGACTCCGAGGAGCGCCGGGGATTCGTGACGCTTGTTTCGCTGGGGGATACCTGGGCGGACCTCGCCACCGCGGACGGGAACAAAAGGGTGGACATTCGAGTTTTTTCTAAGATTTACGGCGGCAACGCCATCGTTGTGTGCAACGACGAGGGTGTGGACCCAGCCCCCTATCGTCAGGGACAGGGGTTGAGTCTGGGCGTTCGCAGACTTCAGGATGCTCTGGGGAAAATCGGCTATTTTGACAGTACCCCCAGTGGCTGGTTCACCCCTGCCACGGCAGCCGCGGTCATGAAGTTTCAGAGAGACCACAACCTGCCGGCAAGCGGCGAAGCGGACGGATACACAAGATTACTCGTGTACGCCATGCGGGAAAAGCAGTTCGCCCCGCGCTTAGCCCTCTGAGGTGGCATAGGGCATCACTGTCCGCCGGGAGGAAAAAACAGTGAGTTCGATTCTCGATCGGCTCAGGGAAGTGGAGGGAACGACCTTCCCGAAGGAGGCCGGCTCGGGCACAGGTGAACCCTTCGTGGTGAGAAAAGACCCCCCCTTCACCACGAAGAGCACGAAGCACACGAAGCCTCAGATGGGGCGGAAGCGCAACTCCGCCTCCAACGGCAGACTTCCCGCGAGGAGCGGAGGAATTACTGTGTTGTGCCGCCTATTCGCGGGAGTCCTTGTGCTGCTGGTTGTGCTCATGGTATGGAGGCCGTGGAGCAGTCAGCCCCTGGCCCGTCGGGAAGGCGGGGGACTGAGCCGCGAACGCGGGCAGGCCCCCCTCGTAAAGCCGCTTTCGCAGGCGTCGAATCCCCAAATCGCGCCGCCGACAGGTGCCCATGGCGTAGTCCTCCCCAGGCCGGACAGCCAACCTCCTAACTCGGATTCTGGCGGGTCATCTTTCCTTTCCGGGTCTCCCGGCGGCAACCCGGCGCTGTTGCCCGGCGAGGCGGCCACGTCAGTTCCTGGCCGAACAGGCGAGGCGCCCGACTCCGACAGCGGGAGCGATTCGAAAGCCGAGGCATCGGCTGAGTCGGTAGCCGAGTCGCCGCCGGCCGGCGCCGCCGCAGTCGCGGACGATGCGCCTACAAAGGCGTTTCTGCGCACCCTCACCATAACCGGGATTTACCAGGACGCGAGCGGATACATCGCATTTATCAATGGCAGAGCAATGCAGGAGGGCGATAAGATCGAGCAGGTCGAGATAGCGGAGATCACCTCCGGGCGGATTACCTTCGCCCACAAGGGGAAACGGTATGTCCTCCCTCTCCGTTGATGGGAGGGCGAACCGCCGCGAGCTGATACAGGGAAAAGGCGAGCGAATGAACAGGAAGAAAAAGCAGCAGCCGCGTGCGAGCAGTGGCACAGGCAGGGGTAGCATCCCACGCCGTGGCGTGGCGGGACCCGTGAACCCTCGGCAGGATGCCCATGCCGCTTCACAACGGAAAGAACGCTGGGAAACGGACGAGGAATTCGTCGAGAGCATCGTTCAGAACATCACGGGGGGGCTGCTCACGGTGGACCTCGAGAAGAACGTAACCTTCTTTAACCGGGCAGCCGAACAAATGCTCGGGCGAAGCGCGGCGGAGGTGGTCGGCAAACCGATGGACACGGTGTTCTGCCCGGAGCGGGGCAAGGTGTCCTGGGTATTGGAGAGTCTGCATACGGGTCAGGTCTTCCACCAGGAAGAGACCGTCATGCTCACCCAGGACGGTGAACCCCTGCGCATCGGCATCAGCACGGCGCCTCTGCGCGACAGGTCGAACCGAATCGTTGGAGTTCTGGCGAGCTTCGTTGACCTTTCGCAGGTGGCCAGGTTGCGAGAGAAGAAGGCCAGAAGAGAACTGCTGATGTCCTTAGGGGAGATGTCCGCGGTGGTGGCGCACAAGGTTCGCAACCCGCTGGCGTCCATTAAATTAGGAATGCAGCTTCTGCGGAAGGACCTGAGGAGGGCGTCCGCTCTTGTCAGGCAGACGATTGAGCTGATTGACCAGGAAGTGGACAAGATCGAGCGAATCATCGAGGAACTGCTGAACGTTGTCCATCCCAGAGACCTCAACATGACGGAGACCGATCTCAGGGAAATCATCGCGCGGTCTCTGTTCGCAGTGAGCGACGGAGTGGCGAGAAAGAGAATCACCGTGTCGGAGGAATACAGCCCGGACTTTCCACCGGTTCTGGCGGACGCGGCACAACTGGAGCAGGTGTTCTATTCGATCTTCTCAAATGCGATAGATGCCTTGCCTGTTGAGGGACAACTCTCGATTCGGGGAATAAGCGGAGCTAACGGCTGCGTGCAGATGGAAATCGAGGACAACGGCGAGGGGATTTCCTCGGAATGCATGCCGAAGATTTTCGACCCGTTTTTCACGACCAAAGCAAACGGAACGGGCCTCGGCCTTTGCCTGGCGAGGCAAATTGTCGAGGCGCACAATGGTTTCATCACAGCCTCGAGTGAGGTCGGGCAGCCTGCCCCGGGGCTACGGCCAGGGAAAACCATATTCACGATAACACTCGATCAATCGGCTTCACCGCCGAAGGTTCCTAAGAAACCCTGGTTGGGCGGGCGCTCCTCCGATAGCCTGTGAAGGCGACGAGCAACTGTGTCCGCGCAGAGAGGGGCCGCGGTTTTGTCCGCGGCGCCCTGATCGCCGACCGCGCCTGCCCGGAGGGGGAGTGGAGGAATGGATAAAACCACGAAGAGCACGAAGGGGCGGGGAGACGGACGGCACCTTCCCGGGCCGGGAAACATGGGAACTCTCTGATGGATGACGTAAAGGAAAACAAATCGAACGTCCGGTGGGTAGTGGTCGTCGTGCTGCTGATGCTGGGCATTGATGGGTTGTTGACCCGCCTGCTGGAGAATATATGGGTCTCTCTGCGAGATAGTAAGAGTCCGGCATATCTCCCAATGGAATGGTGGATGGCGGCTCCGTTCACACTGTTTGTGTTCGCTGTCCTTTCGGCCCTTCTGACGAGGTTTTCCGGCGGGAGGAACTGGCTGAAGACCTTCTGCCTCCTGTGCGGGTGTAAGGTTGTCTTCACCGCGGTGACGGCGTTCTTTTTCTCGTCCCGGCTCTATCTTGACCCCGTAGAGGCGGCGCTTCAAGCGGGTCTGCTTTCTCTGCCATCCCTTCTCGTACACATCCTGCTGAGCGGGATGTTGGTGCTGTTCCTGAAAGAGACTTTCGTGGGACCCATGACCAGAGAGGAGCCGGACTATCCATTTGTTCCACTGGCCGGGGAGGGAGTCGCGGGCTGGAAGGGCGTGCGCGGAGGGGTGGATGAGACCACGAAGGACACGAAGGGCACAGAGGGGCGTGGGTACGACGGGCTGCCAGCCCGTCCCACGGAGAGGCCGGCCGTCGCCGCAGCAGAAGCGCGAGAACCCGCGAGGGTCCATGTTCAGCCTGCCCGGGCAGAGAAGGAACCCGAGGCCATCACGGAGTACGACGGGCTGCCAGCCCGTCCCACAGTGCTTCTCCCGGTGGGGGGAATCCTGAAGTCCTTTCCTGAAGACGAGTTGGCCATGTCGCCGTCGGAGATTGAGCGGGCAACTCCGGTCATTCCGATACCGTTGGAAGACATCGTGCCACAGTTGTCCGAAGGGAGAGTTCGGGTCGAGGCCAGGACGGTAATCTCAGCTATGCCAGCGGATGCGTTCGCTCGCTCCCGGGACGAAGTTGCGGAGATTTTCCCCGACGGGATGATGGACCTTCCCCTGCAAGATATTGTCTCGAGACTTCCCTCGGACGTGCTGGAGCTGCCCGAGCAGGAGCATCAACTGGATGTGGACGCGGAGTACGCGGATTTCTTCCACGAGTTGGAACCACGCCCTGGCGTGGCGACCGTCGCTGTGAAAAAGCCCGCTCCTGCCGCGGCTGCGCGACCCGCGTTCCCTGGTCCCCAACCCATGTCCCCCGCCCGACCTTTGCCAGCCCGACCGGCAGGCCAGAGAGAGCTGTCCGAGGAGGCTCTGGTCATCTCCGAAAAGGAGCGGGCGCTCCTCGAGCGCTCCCGCGACGTGATCGCTATAAACACGGAAGCGATCCTCTCTCAGTTCCCCCGGGGGGCAGTGATTGTTGAGAGTCTCGGACAGGAGGGAGGGGCGCCGGATTCGCTGTTGGTTCCGTTGGAGCTAATTTCACCCGGATTGGCCGCAGGTGAAGTGAAGTTACACGCCAAGTACATCTTCCCCCAGTTTCCGGAGGGGTGTCTTGCGATTTCGGAGTTGGAGATCGCACGCTCACTGCCCGACGCGGAGGTGGAACTCCCGCTACGGGAAATCGTCGCTCAATTGCCGTCCCATGTCCTGGCGCCGCCCGATCAGGTTCTGCAACCGGAACTCGAGGAGATGCCCGACCCATTCCCCGAGGAAGCCCCGCCCGTCGCCCGAGAGGCGCCACCAACGAAGGCGGCGCCTCTTCGCGGGCCGTCCGACCTGTCAGACCTGTCCGACGCGTCGGACGTGTCGGCCGCTCCAGCAAGGGCCTCGGCCGCCTCTTACGCTGACATGCTCCGGGAAGCAAACCCGCTTGAGTTGCCAATCGAAGCGGTCGTGCGCCTTCTACCGGAAGGAGCGTTTCGGGTCTCTCCCGCACAGTTGAAGCAGCACATCGGCGGGGAGACGATCCGCTTGCCCCGGAGTATCGTGATGGGGCAATTGAAAGAAGGACGGGTCGTCGTTCCTGTGGACATTCTGACCGCACAGTTCGCCCCGGAGCACCTGGGGATGAGCATTGAACAGGTTAAAGCTCGCCTTGCGGAAGGGTTTGTTGAGCTGCCGCTACGCGACCTCGTGGGGCAGGTCTTAGAGGAGATTGCTCAGCCTCTCGAAAGGCAACGACCTCAGCCCGAGTGCGACGAGATCCCAACTCCTTTCCCGGAACCAACTGCTCAGAAACCAGCCCTGGCTGAAGTGACGGCCGTTGCCCGGCCCCTGTCCCCTGACACCAAGTCGCGCCGACCGCGAGACCCGATACCCGAAACCCAAAGCAGGAAATCGGAACGCGGGGTTTGGGGTCTGGGGGATAGGGTTGCGCACCCCGCAGAGAGTGCGGGGGATGAGGGAGTCGCACCAGCCACGGGAGGTGTCGGCGAACAGAAGCGGGAAGGGGGGATAGTAGACAGTAGACAGGAGACAGGGGACGGACGGACAATTCTGCGCACCCTTCTTCAAAAATGTAAGAGCCTGGGGATTTCAGAGCACCTGTGTTTCGCCGTCGGGGACTCCTCGGCCGTTGTCATGGCGCCGCCCAGCCTGAATCGTGAGGCCATGGCTTCCGGCATCGTCGCTGTCATGGCGGACATGCGTCGCTTCTGCGGGGAATACCGGTTGGGAGAACCTTTCAAATTAGCTGTTGATTCAGAAAACGGTGCCGTGGTGGGAGGAGAATTGGTCCGGGGAAATCCTAACCGCCTCATTGTCCTGGGCAGCCTGAACCGAAGCGGCGGAGGGACGATGAGTCTGCTCTTAGACCGGTATGAGCCGGAATTGCGCAATCTCCCCTCGACAATGGGAGAGGCAGCGGAACTGCGGCAGGCTGTGACGGCCGGGGAATGGCAGGCCAAACGGACAGTACTTCAAGAAGATGGATTCTCGCCTGCCCGCGTTCGCGCACAGGCGTCAGACCCGGCACCGTCGGTCATGCGCGCTTCTGCACGGCGTGCCCCCGAACAGCCAGGGTCTGCCACGCCTTCTGGCGTGGGGAAAGAAGCTTGCGAGAAAGCCCTCGCCACGCTGAGCGAGGTGGGTATCGAATCGTGGGTTTCCGCGACGGTCTCGAATCAAAGAATAGTCGCCGTGTGGGGGGAGGGTTTTGACGGGAACAGGTTACTGACCGATGGTGTCTTCGACATCGGTCTGCTTTTGGAGTACAGCTCGCGCATCGGCGCCGGAGACCTCGTGTCCGCCCTCCTCGTTGCTCAACATGCGTATGTGACGCTGACTCGCCTGCCACGAAAGGAGACAGGAGACAGCAGACAGGAAACAGGGGGCGGGCGGGCGGCGTATTTGCTTTGTTTCTTCTCACCCCGCACAAGCGGGGAAGGACTGGTCCGGGCGAAGGTTGCGCGGGCGGCGCAAGTCCTCGCCCTCTGACGTGCAAACGTAGTCCTGAGGGTCTGGGGCGTAGCGTTACCCGTGAGCACGCACGGGAGCGCGCGGTCCGAAACCCGAAACCCCATACCCTGAACCCGAAACGCGCAGTCCGAAGACAGGGTTTGGGGGTTGGGGGATAGGGTTTGCCTGTTGGGCTTCGGCGAGGGTGTCCGTCAGCGTGCATCTGCCGTTCCATCCACTCAACATACCGACGTGGGGGGCACGTTAGCAGGATGATCGTCCAAGCGGAACGCTGGTACGCCAGGGCTCATTTCAAACTGGGCGAAGCCTACCGCAAAAAAGGCCTGTGGCACAAGGCACGCCTCGAGTACGAGATTTCACTGAAGTTGGAGCCAGACGACCGCCAAGTTCTGGTCGCACTCGGCGAGACCTTTCTTGCTGAGGGAAAGCCCGCGGAGGCGAGAGGTGTTTTCGAGCGTGCCGTGGCCATTCATAACAACGACGCGGCCGTGTGCCTGGGCCTGGGTCGTGCCTACCTCGCGGAGGGAGACTCCTCCACAGCAGAGCGGGAGTTTGCGCGCGCACTGAGCCTTGATCCTCAAAACCCTGAGGTGCACTACTTGATGGGAAAACTCCGTCAGGAGATGGGCGAGTACCGCGAGGCGGTTGGGCATTTTGAGAAGGCCGCCTCCTCGAAACACCTTCGTCTTGATGCGCAGATTTCCGCAGGCCTCGCCCTGGCGAAACTCGGGGTGTACGACCTCGCCGCGGCAGCTCTTAAAAACGTATTGCGGGAATCCCCGTGCAACGTCGCGGCGCTGCTGAATGTCGCGGAGGTATATCGAGCGAGAGGAATGCAATACGAAGCGATCAAATATTTTCGGCGGATGGTTTCTCTGGAGCCAGACTGCGCAGAAACACGCAGGTCCCTGGCAGACCTTTACTGCGAAAGAGGGTTGACCCGGGAAGCCATCGAGGAATACGAAAACTGCCTCAGGCTGTGTCCCGAAAGCGATTGGTCCGGACAAGTGGAACAGCGTATGCGCGCCTTGGCAGAACAAGGCGCTTGAAACGTTGCGGACTGAGAAAAGGAAACCGCAGATGAACGCGGATAACGCAGATGGATCAAAGCGCTGTCGCGATCTGCGTGTATCTGCGGTTCCATACTTTCCTCCTGCAGTAGGTAGCGCAGGCAGGCTGCCTGTTTCTTATTGTCGTTTCCGCTTGGGCACGAAAAGCCTCGCAGAGCGGGGCGGAAGAAAGGAGATGAGACCATGATGGATAAGGCGCAAGCTGCGAGCGGCAAGGCCACAAGGAGATTGCAGCCCTCGGCCGCTCAAACTCCGATTGCCGGCAAGTTGAAGGACGTTACCGGAAAAATGCTCGAGATCCAGAAGGAGGAGGAAACTGAGCTTGTGGGTCTCCTCAAGGAGATCGAAGCGATTACCCGCGATACCATGAACATGGAGAACGAAATCCGAAGGCAAAACCTTCTGAAAGGGACTCTCGAGGGCGGACAAAAGGCGCTTCAGAAGGAGCTCCTCGATCTGACCCGTCAGAACCGCTCCGACGAGAATAAGGTCAAAGCAGCGGAAAAGGAGCGACAGAAGCTCTTTGACCAGAACGTCCAGTTGAAGTCGCAACTTGCGTCGCTGGAGAGCGATGTGAAGAGGTTTGAGAAAGAGAACTCGGCGCTCTCTCTCGACATCGAGAAGCTACAAGCGACCAATGGTAAGCTAAAAGGAGACGTCGAGCGGCTGACCGCCCTGCGAGAGGAGTACTTAAAGAGCATCGCGGAGTTCAAGCAGATGCGAGACGAAATGCTTCCGTAGCTGACTCGTGGCATCCCGCCTTTGGCGGGACCCGTGAAATCATGGGCCAG